>NZ_JBFRCG010000011.1:0-365958 GCF_040965595.1 Paraburkholderia sp. EG287B | reverse complement strand
CTTCGACAAGCAGGGGAAGGGTGTCAACCAGCATGGCGACGAAAGTTAACATCGCCGCGACGTGTTTACAACCCCTTTGCTCCACCAACAAAAATGCCGTTCAGTTGCTTAACTGAACGGCATTAGGACCGGAGTCCGCTTTTTATTGCCCGCTCAACGCCTCGTGATCAAGGATTGATGTACTGGAACAGCGAGAGATTCTGCGTGGCGGCGAAACTCTTCTGCGAAGCCGTGAGCGCGTTCGACAGCTGCTCGAACTGGCTGATCGCGGCCACCGTGTCGGTGCTCATGAGGTCGGAGAGGTTCGACGTGACCTGCAGCGAGTTGGTCGACGTGACCGTTTGCAGCGCCTTCACTTCCTGCTCGCGGCCGCCCACGGAAGCCTGCACCGTGATCACGTTCGAGAGCGAGTTGCCGATCTGCGTAAGGCCCGTGTTCAGCGCGTTGTTGAGGTTCGCGACCGCGGCGGTGGAGCCGCTCGCGGGCGTATTCAGCGCGGCGATGATGCTGTCGATGCTCGCGAACACGTCCGTGTTCTGCGACGCCGTGGCGGGCGTGACCGAGAACGAGTCGCCCGCGCTGGGCGTACCCGACATCGTCACGCTCATGCCCGAGCCGAGCGAGATTGGATTGCCTTCGGTGTAATTGGCCGGCGTCGTGGTCGTCGCCGGGCTGACGCTGTGGTCGGTCACCGTGTAGGTGAGCGCGCCCGTGGTCGCGTCGGTGGCGAACGCGATCGAGTAGTTGTCGTTGTTGGTCGCCTGGGTCGGGTCCGTCACCGTCACGCCGCTGATCACGCCCGCGCCCTTGTTCGACGAACTGCCCGAGGCCACGTTGGCCGAACCCACGGCCTGCACGCTCTGGAACACCGTCGTGCCCGTGTCGCCGACCGCGATGTTGCGCGTGCCGGCCACCTGCATCACGCGCTGGCCCGCGTCGCCGTTGTAGGTCACGCCGCCGCCCGACTTGTTCGAGAACACCTGCGAGGTGCTCTGGAAGCCCGAGAAGATGTAGTTGCCCGCGCCGTCCGTGGTATTGGCGAGCGTGAGCAGCTGGTTGCGGTCGCCTTGCATCTGCTGGGCGATCGCCTGGCGCGCCTGGTCCGTGAGCGAGCCGTTCTGCGCTTCGATGATGAGCGAGTGGATACTCTGCATCGTGCTCGTCACGCTCGAGAGCGTCGTGTCCTCGAGCTGCAGCGCAGTGAGCGCCGTGGTCTGGTTCGACGTGTACTGCGTGAGCGTCGCGCTCGTGGCGGAAAGCGTCACCGCCTGCGCGGCGCCGAGCGGATTGTCGCCCGGGTTCGAAATCGCCACGCCGGTCGAGATCTGCTGCTGGACCTGAAGGAGCTGAGACTGCTGGTTCTCCATCGTCGACAGACTGGAGGAAAAAATCTGGGAAGTCGCGATACGCATGGGTCAGCGCCTCACTGGAAAATGCCGATCAGGGTCTGGAACAGCGATGCCGCCGTCTGGATCACCTTGCTGTTGGCCTGATAGAGCTGTTGATACTGCAGCAGGTTCGCGGCTTCCTCGTCGAGGTTCACGCCCTGCACCGACTGCTGCTGCGAGGTGAGCTGCGTCACGAGCGACTGCTGCGACGTGTTCGACGCCTTGAGCTGGCTTGCCGTGTCGCCGATCGAGTTCACGTAGTTCGCATACGCCGTGGTGAGCGTGGTCGATCCCGTGTACGCCGTGCTCGACGTGAGGTTCGCGAGCGCGAGCGCGTTGCGGCCGTCCTGCGTGCCGCTCTTGTTGCCCGCCACCGTGAACGTGTCGTTGTTCGAGGGCGTGCCCGTCATCGTGAAGCTCACGTTGGTCGCCGTGGCGTTCGCGCCCGCTGAATCCGTGAGGTTCGTGATCGTGTAGGTCGCACCCGTGGTCGGATCGTAGGGCACGCCGGTCACCGGCGGCGTCGCGGTGCTGCTGATCGTCACGGTGCTGGTGGTGGTCGACCCCGGCGTCGTGATCGTGACGGTCGTGCCGTTGGGCAGGCCGGTCAGCGTGCCCGACGTCGAGTTGTAGGTCAGCGTGACGGGCAGGTTCGTCGTCGAATAGCCCGTGCCCACCGCGCCTTGCGTCACGGTGGCCGTGCCTGCGTTGGTCGTGGACGCCGACACGACGACCGGCGTGGCCGCCGCGATGGCCGCGGGGTCGCTGGTCGCGACCGAGAAGCTCGCGAGCGCGCCGGCCGTCGGCTGGATCATGAACGAGTCGCCCGCGCTCACCGTGCCCGAAGGCGTAATCGAGAAGCCGCCGATCTTGATCGGCGCGGTGCCGTTCGGCTGGGTCGCGACCAGCGAGTTCGTGGTCGTGTCGGTGAGGTTCCAGTTCGTGCCGTCGTAGCTCAGCTTGTAGTTGTCGGTAAGCGGCTGCGTGCTGTTCGTGAGCGTCGCGCTGACCGTGGTCTGCGTGTCGGGGTTCGTCGAGCTGGCCGTGACGAGCGGGTTGCCCACCGTGAACAGATTGCCGCCCGCGCCGCCCGAGAGCGTGAGGCCGAGTGCGTTCTGCGCGTTCACCTGCGCGGCGAAGCTCGTCACGATCGCGCCCAGTTGCGACTCCGCCGGATCGAGCGTGGTCTGGACGAACGAGACCAGGCCGCCCACCGTGCCGCCTTGCAGCGCGGCCGACGACAGCACCTGCGGCGCGCCTTGCGCCGCGGCGCTCGCGCCGTTCAGGCCCTGCCACGTCACGTCCAGTTCCTGCGGGTTGGTGCTCGACGGCTGCGTGCCGAGGTTGTAGCTCTGGCTGCTCACCACGAGCGGCTGGCCGTTGCCGAGGAACACGCTGTAGCCGGTGCTGCCCTGCACGACCTGGACGCCCACGAGCTGCGAGAGGTTCGCGACCGCTTGATCGCGTTGATCGAGCAGCTGGTTCGGCTGTTGGCCGCTCGAGCTCGCGGACGTGATCTGCGCGTTGAGGTTCGCGATCTGCTGCGTGTAGGTGTTGATTTGCGAGACCGCGCTCGTGAGCTGCGTGTTCACGCTCTGGCGCATCGCGTCGTACTGCTGGCTCGCGGCGTTGATCTGCGTGGCGAGCGTCTGCGCGTCGGAGAGCACGGTTTGCCGCGCTGCGGTATCCGAAGGCGAATTCGAGACGTTCTGCAGGCCCGTGAAGAAGTTCGTGATCGCGGTGGCGATGCCCGAGGTCGGGCTGCCCACGAGATTCGAGAGCTGCGTGGCGAGGTTGTACGAAGCCGTGTACGAGCTGCTGGCCGTCTGCGCATTGTTGACGGCCGTCGTGAGGTACTGGCTGTACGCGCGCTGCACGGTGGCGGTAGTGACGCCGCTGCCGAGATAGCCGTTCGACGTGTACTGGCCTGCCGATTCCTGGTACACCGGCTTCTCGACGGTGTAGCCCGCGGTCGTCGAGTTGCTGATGTTCTCGCCGGTGGTCGAGATACCAATCTGCGCCGCCTGCAGGCCGCTCAGACCGATCGAGAAAATGTTGGACATGCGTAATCCTCGAAAGCGGCCTGCCCCCCTGGCAAACCGCGTGGTGTACTCACGGTATAACGGCAACGCACTGCAAAAATTGAGCGCCCGATGGGGACGAAAACGTTAGCGAGTAGGCGCGTGCGCGGCTGCCGCGCGGCGGGCGAACCGGCGCAGGATGCGCTGCGCCGTCGGGGGTGTGGCGGATCGTGCGTGTGAGGCGCGTGCCGCTCAGGCACGCGCGAGCGCGCGGCGCTTCATCTCGAGCTGCGTGATATAGCGCTGCAGCGTGTTCTCGGAGGCGCCGGGCAGCGCGTCGAAGCGAAAGCCCATGTGATAGCGGCGGTCGCCGTTGGGCAGATCGATGAAACGCAGCACGACGAGCGCGAGATCCACGCGCAGCTTGCCGTGCGCGCGCAGGTCGAGCTCGACGTCGGGCAGCACGAGCCCCATGGCGAGATCCGCGACGCGCTCTTCGGTCGTACGCAGCCCGAGGCCGCCGAGCGAGAGGTCATGCACCTCGTACGCGAAGCGCGGGCCGCCGCTCGGCAGCTCGCCGCGGCAGATGCACGGCTCGAGCACGGGCGTGTCGACGCGGAAGTACTCGCGCCGCTGCACGTAGAACAGCACTTCGGGGAAATCGGCTTCGAACGCGGGGTGCCCTTCGAACTCGGTGCGCCGCGGCGTCGCGGTCGTGAACTCCACGCGCACGCCGTCGGGCGAGGCGTGGAAGAGGCACTCGGGCGCGGCGAGCACGCCCGTGTTCTGCTCGGGCATCGCGCCCCAGTCGAACACGAACGTGCGCTCGCGTCCGTTGACGGCCAGAATGCGCGTGACGAGCTGTCCGCCGCGATACTGGAGGGTCAGGAAGTCGCCGCGATTGACGAGATTGCGTAGCTGGACGCCGATCTCGAGCGGATTGCGGCGCCCAAAATCGTGGGAGCCTTCCGCGCCCTCGCCTGCTTCCTGTGGATTCGACTGAACGGTATTCATCGGCCTGCCGGAAATTCGTGAACGTGCCGGCGCGAGAGCGGACCCTTTCCGCACGCGCCGTTCGGGCGGTCCGACCGCCCGGATTGCTTTTCCATCTCGCCTGCATTAGCGGCAGACATGACGAAAAATTTAGGGATTGGGCGTAAAAAAAATGTGCCTTTTCCCTGCATGAAACACGCATGTGCAGCTTCTTCCGGCAACGGCGCCGAGGCAACGTTTGCGGCTGCCTAATTGACGTCAACCGCGGCGCCGGCCGTCGAATCGATCGTCAGGCCATCCGCTGCATGATGGTCAGCAGCTTTTTCGCATAGTGCGGGTCGGTGGCGTAGCCCGCGCGCTGCATGCCGTGCGCGAAGCCTTCGGCGCTCTTCGAGCCGTTGATGACCGACGCGTAGCGCGGGTTGTTCTTGAGCAGCGTGGCGTAGTCGGTCATCGCGTCTTCGTACGAGTCGTAGGCGCGAAACTTCTCCACCACGCGATGCGGCTGGCCGTTCACGTACTCGGTCGTGACCGTCGAGACGGTCTTGCCGGTCCAGTCCTTGCTGGCCTTGATGCCGAACACGTTGTGGCTCGACGAGCCGTCGGCGTTCTTGATCTCGCGCTTGCCCCAGCCCGATTCGAGCGCGGCCTGGCCGAGAATGAAGCGCGCCGGAATGCCCGTGGTCGAGCTGGCCTGCTGCGCGGCATTGGCGAGCTTGTCGACGAAGGCGTCCACCGAGGCGTCGCCGTTGCCCTTGATCGGCGGCGTGAGCGCGCTGTTGCCGCTGTAGCCCGAGCCGTTGGCGAGCGCGCCATTGGCGGCAGCGTTGCCGTAGGCGCGGCCTAGCGCATTGAGCATGGCGAGGTTGCCCTCGCTCGCGTCCTTGCCCGAAAGCCCCGAGATCGCGTCCGCCACGCCGCCGCCCGCACCGCCGGCGCCATCGGCACCGGCCGCGCCGCCCATGCTGCGCATGAGCTGCTTGAGCATCGCGTTCGCCACGCCGATGCCCTTGTTCGACATCTGCTGGGCGAGCTGCTGGTCCATCATCGAGGTGAACTGCGCGCCGTCGTGCGAGTCGAGCGGGCCGTCGTCGGGCGTCGCGTCGCGCATGCTCTTGAGCATCATCTGCGTGAAGACCGCGTCGAACTGCTTCGCGGCCATCTTCACGCCCTGCTGGGGCGAGGCGTTCGCCGCGGCGCGCATCGAGTCGAAGCCCTGCACGTCGAGCGCGAAGCGGTTGGTGAGGTCGAGGCTGCCGCCGCCGATGTTCTTCGTATTATCCAAGTTACACCCCTTAGATGATCTCGAGGTCGGCGCGCAGTGCACCCGCCGCCTTCATCGCCTGCAGGATCGACATCAGATCCGCCGGCGTGGCGCCCAGCGCGTTGAGCGCTTTCACGACTTCGGCGAGATTGGCGCCCGCCGTGACGAGCTTGAGCGATCCGTTGTCCTGCTTCAGCTGGATCTGCGACTGCCGCGTCGCCACCGTCTGGCCATTGGAGAACGCACCGGGCTGGCTCACCGCCGTCTGCGTGTTCACGACGACCGAGAGATTGCCGTGCGCGACCGCGCAGCTCTCCAGCGTCACCATCTGGTTCATGACGATCGAGCCGGTGCGCGCGTTCAGGATCACCTTCGCGGCCGGCGTGGCCGGATTCACGTTGAGGTCCTGGATCTGCGCGATGAAGCCCACCTGCGACCCCGGATCGGCCGGCCCGTGCACCTGGATCGTGCGGCCGTCGAGCGGCGAGGCCGTGCCCGGGCCGAACATGTTGTTGACGGCCGAGACGATGCGCTGCGTCGTGTCGTAGTCCATGTCGTTGACGGTCAGCGTGAGCAGACCGCCTTGCTGCGAAACCGGCGAGATCACCGCGCGCTCGACGATCGCACCGCCGGCAATGCGCCCCGCGGCGAGCTGGTTCACCTGCACCTTGCTGCCGTTGGCCGAGGCGCCCGCGCCGCCCACGGCCACGTTGCCCTGCGCGAGCGCGTAGACCTGGCCGTCGGCGCCCTTGAGCGGCGTGAGCAGCAGCGTACCGCCGCGAATGCTCTTCGCGTTGGCGAGCGACGACACCGTGATGTCGATCTGCTCGCCCGGCCGCGCGAACGGCGGCAGCACGGCCGTCACCATCACGGCGGCGACGTTCTTCAGCTGCATGTTGTTGAGCGTCGACGAGGAACCCGACGAGCTCGACGTGTTGTTGATCGAGATGCCGAGGTTCGCGAGCATGTTCGCGAGCGTCTGCGTGGTGAACGGCGCCTGGGTCGTCTGGTCGCCGGTGCCGTCGAGACCCACCACGAGGCCGTAGCCGATCAGCGGGTTGTCGCGCACGCCCTGGAAGGTCGCGAGGTCTTTCACGCGCTCGGCGCGCGCCGGCGTCGCGTAGGCGACGAGTGCGCCGCAGGCCAGCACGAAGCCCAACGCCACGCCCAGGGCGGCGAGCACGTCCTTCACGCGCGAGCGGCGCGAATGATGGAAGCGGATCTTCACCATGGCGCGATGTTCAGGAAAAAGCGTTGCAGCCAGCCCATCGTCTCGGCCTCGTCGATCACGCCTTTCGCGGAGTATTCGATCTTCGCGTCGGCGACGTCGGTCGAGAGCACGGAGTTGTCTCCGGCAACGGTGTTCGGATTGACGACGCCGGAGAAGCGCACGTATTCATTGCCCTGGTTGATGAGCATCTGCTTCTCGCCGGACACGACGAGATTGCCGTTGGGCAGCACGTTCGTCACGGTCACGGTGATGACGCCCGTGAACGTGTTCGAGGCGTTCGCGCCGCCCGTGGCGTCGAACTGGTTCGCGCCCGTCGTATTCAGGTTCGCGCGGTTGAAGAAGCCCGGCAGGAAGTTCGCCGTGCCCGAGAAGCTCGCGCTGGTGCCGCGCTTGGTGGCCGCGCCCGACGACTTGGTCGCGTTGATGTTTTCGGAGATGACGATCGTGAGGATGTCGCCGGTATTGCGCGGACGCTGGTCCTCGAACAGCGGCCGTCCCGCGTAGCCGGGGTTGTAGATCGCGCCCGGCGAGGTGTTCGCGGGCGGCGGGGGCGGCACGGCCGTCATGGGCTGCTGCGTGATCGGCTGCCGGTTGGGTAGGTAGGCGCAGCCCGCCAGCATCGCGAGCGCCACAGCCGCCACGAGCGCCCGGGGATTGCCCGGATGCCGCGCGCGGATGCGAGGAAGGTTTCGAACGGACTGCGACATATTCTTCACCGACTTGATTAACCAGGGAGACCTCAGACCTGCATCTGGCTGAGGGTTTGCAGCATCTGGTCAGAAGTGGTGACCGCCTTGCTGTTGATTTCGTAGGCGCGCTGCGTCTCGATCATGTTCACGAGTTCCTGCACGACGTTCACGTTCGACGATTCCACGTAGCCCTGGTTGAGCGTGCCCGAACCGTTCTGGCCCGGCGTGGAAACCGTGGGCGCGCCCGACGATGCCGTTTCCGACAACAGGTTCTGCCCGTTCGACTGCAGGCCGGCCGGGTTGATGAACATGGCGAGCTGCAGCGTGCCGATGGTCGTGTTGTTGCTCGAGCCCGGCGTCGTGATCGTCACCACGCCGTCGCTGCCGATGGTGAGCGAGGTCGCGTTGGCGGGCACCGTGATCGCCGGCATCACCTGGTAGCCGCTCGCCGTCACGAGCTGGCCTTGCGCGTTGGTCTGGAACGAGCCGTCGCGCGTGTAGGCCGTGGTGCCGTCGGGCATCTGCACCTGGAGGAAGCCGGCGCCGTTGATCGCCACGTCCTTCGAGTTGCCGGTCTGCTGCAGGTTGCCCTGCGTGTAGAGACGCTCGGTCGCCACCTGCTGCACGCCCGTGCCCACCTGGCTGCCCGAAGGCAGTTCGGTTTGCTGGGTCGAGTTCGCACCCGGCTGGCGCAGCGTCTGGTACATGAGGTCCTCGAACACCGCGCGCGAGCCCTTGAAGCCATTGGTGCTCACGTTCGCGAGGTTGTTCGAGATCACGTCCATCTGCGCCTGCTGGGCGTTCATGCCGGTGGCGGCGATGTAGAGCGATCGGTTCACGGTGTCTTTCTCCCGGTCCGGCCTCGCGCGCGTCGTGCGGCGCGAAGCGGCCTTCATTAACTTGAAATGGCTTAGCTGAAGTTGAGCAGCTGGTTCGCGCTCTGCTCGTTCTGGTCCGCGTTCTGCAGCAGCTTGGTCTGCATCTGGAACTGGCGCGCGTTGGTGATCATCGAGACCATCGCCGCCACCGGGTTCACGTTGCTGCCCTCGAGCGACTCGGTCGCGACCTGCACGGTCTGGTCCGCGTCGGCGGGGTTGCCGTCCGACGTGTGGAACAGGCCGTCGTCGCCGCGCGTGAGCGCACCGGCCGGCGGGTTGACGAACTTGATCTGGTCGATCATGGCGATCGCGTTGGCGGGGCTGCCCGGCGCGATGGCCGAAACCGTGCCGTCCTTGCCGATCGTGATCGCCGAGCCCGGCGGCACCGCGATCGGGCCGCCGCCGCCGATCACCTGCAGGTTGTTGGCCGTGACGAGCTGGCCGTTTTCATCGACGTGCAGGTTGCCCGCACGCGTATAGGCCTCGTTGCCGTCGGCCGTCTGCACGGCCATGAAACCCTGGCCCTGGATCGCGATATCGAGCGGGTTGCCGGTATGCGAGATCGCACCGGGCGTCATGTCCGAGCCAGGCGTCGCCGAGAGCACGTAGGTGCGCGTGGTCTGGTCGTTCACCGTCGAGCCGTCGCCGAACGACATCGGCACGGCGCGAAAGTTGGCGAGCTGCGCGCGAAAGCCCGTGGTCGAGACGTTCGCGAGGTTGTTCGCGACGACGGCCTGCTGCTCGAGCGCCTGGCTCGCGCCCGTCATCGCGGTATAGATCAGTCGGTCCATGATGTGCCCGGTACGTGGTTAGACGCGTTACATCTGCAGCAGCGTCTGGTCGACGGTCTGCTGCGTCTTGATGGTCTGCGCGTTCGCCTGGTAGTTGCGCTGGGCCGTGATCAGGTCGACGAGCTGGTTCGTCAGGTCGACGTTCGACGCTTCGAGCGCGCCGCCCGTGAGCGTGCCGTGGTTCGTGCTGCCCGGCGTGGAGACCTGCGCGACGCCCGATGCCGCCGTTTGCTGGAACTGGTTGCCGCCCAGGTTCAGGAGGCCATTCGGGTTGTTGAAGTTGGCGAGCACGATCTGGCCGAGCGACATGGTCTGGCCGTTCGAGTAGTTGCCGGTGATGGTGCCGTCCGCGGCGATCGAGAAGTTCGACAGCGTGCCGCTCGCGTAGCCGTCCTGGGCGAGGTTGTTCACGCCGTTGGCCGAGCCGTACTGGGTCGTACCCGCGAGATCGAGCGTCAGCGACTGGGGCTTCGTCGAGCCGTCCGTCGGGTTGATGCTGAACGTAAGCGACGTGGTGCCGTTGCTCGTCACGCCGTTGGCCGTATCCGGGGTAATGCTCTGCAGCGCGCCGGACGAGCTGAACTGCGCCGTGCCGAGCTTCGACACCGAGCCGGCCTGACCGGCATACACGTCCCACTGGCCGCTCGTCGCGTCCTTCACGAAATACATGTTGACCGTCTGGGTACCGCCGAGCGTGTCGTAGGCCGTGACCGACGTCGAATACGTGTAGCTCGTCGAGTCGGTTTCGCTGAAGGTCGTGGTGGTCGGCGTCGTGGCCTGTGCGTTCAGGTTCAGCTGCGCCGTGATGTTCTTGGTCGCAACGGGTGCGATGTTGGTGGTCGGCACCTGGAGCGGCACGGTCTGCGCGGTGTTGATCACACCGGTCGAACTGGCGGCGTAGCCCATCAGATCGTTGCCCGAGGCATCGGTGATGTAGCCGTTCTTGTCGAGCTGGAACACGCCGTTACGCGAGTACGTGATCGTGCCGTTGTTCGACATCTGGTAGAAGCCGTTGCCGTTGATGGCGACGTTCAGCGCCTGGCCCGTCGTGCTGATCGTGCCTTGCGCGAAGTCCTGCTGCACGGTCTGCAGCGAGGCGCCGAGGCCGATCTGGTTGCCCACCGACGTCGCGATGGTGTTCGCGTAGACGTCGGCGAACTGCGCCGTGCTCTGCTTGAAGCCAACGGTGTTCGCGTTGGCGATGTTGTTGCCGATCACGTCGAGATCGTTCGACGACGCGGCGAGGCCGCTCAATCCTTGCTGGTAGCCCATGGTTGTCTACTCCGCGTTTATCGTGTTCAGAGAATGGCGCCGACGCTCGTAAGCGCGACGGTCTTGCCGTTGGCGAGCGACAGGCTCGGGGTGCCGTCCGACTTCTGGACCACGCCCTGCACCTGGCTCGCGACGAGCGCGGTTGCCGTGGCGGACTGGCCGTTGGTCGTCGCGCTCGCGGTGATCGTGTAGGTGCCGTCGGCGACCGTGTTGCCCGAGCTGTCCTTGCCGTTCCAGGTGACCGGCACGGTGCCGGCCGACTGCGCGCCGAGGTCGAGCGTGTTGACGACCTGGCCCGACGAGTTGGTGATCGTGAGCTTCACGTCCGAGACCGCCGAAGGCAGCGTCACGCCGAGCTGCGGCGCGCTGCCGCTCGACACGGCGGCGCTGCTGCCCGGGGCGAGCACGGTCGAGCCGATCAGCAGCGCGGCCTGCGCGTTCTGGCCTGCCGAAAGCTGGGTGGAGAGCGACGACAGCGACGTGTTGAGCTGCTGGATGCCCGACACCGTGTTGATCTGGGCGAGCTGCGAGGTCATCTGCGAGCTGTCCATCGGATTGGTCGGGTCCTGGTTCTGCAGCTGGGCGACGAGCATCTTCAGGAAGGTGGACTGCAGGTCGCTCGCGCTCGTGCCGCTCGACGACGCCGACGACGAACTCGAGCTCGTGCCGTTCATGGTGTCGAGCAGTTGCTGCGACACGGTGGCGGTGCTGCCGCCGATGGTTGTGTTGCTGGAACTCAACGCGTTCTCCCTCGATTGCGCTTCGTGCTTTGGCGTGTGGTGGTGGCAGGCGCTGCTTCATTTCGCGCCCGCTGGTCTCTGTATGTACTGCAGTGTCCGTACTGACTGCGGCTTGCCGTGCTTCAGGTTTCCCGCTTTACGTTCCGATCGTGAGCGTCTTGAGCATCAGCGTCTTGGCCGTGTTCAGCGTTTCGACGTTGGCCTGGTACGAGCGCGACGCCGAGATCATGTTCACCATCTCCTGCACCGGATCGACGTTCGGCATCGTCACGTAGCCGTCCGCGTTGGCGGAGGGATTGTCGGGGTCGTAGGTCTCTTTCATCGGCGTGGGGTCGTCCACCACGCCGGTCACCCTGACGCCGCCCACCTGCTGGCCCGAGGCCGTGCGCGCGCCGCCGAGCGGGTTCACCGCGAACACGACCTGCTTCGCCTTGTACGGCTGGCCGTCGGGGCCGGTCGTGCTGTCGGCGTTGGCGAGATTGGACGCCGTCACGTTCAGACGCTGCGATTCCGCCGTCATGGCGGAGCCCGCAACGCTGAAGATGTTCATCAGGGATGGCATGGTTTCGTTGACCTCACATCAGGTGCGCGTCACGCGCGCGTTGGTCGTTCATGGCTTCGTTACTGCGTTTTCCGGCTGCGCTGCGTGCGTCGATCAGCTCGAACCCGAGGTGATCGCGGAGAGCATCGTCTTGATCTGCTGCGAGACCACCGTCATGCCCGACTCGAAGTGCAGCGCGTTGTCGGCGAACTGCACGCGTTCGGTGTCGAGATCGACCGTGTTGCCGTCGAGCGCGGGCTGCACCGGCGTGCGGTACATGAGTTGGCTCTTGTAGGTGTCGGCCGGGCCGCCCGTCGGGATCAGCTTTGCGTCGCCGGCCATGTGGCCCGACTCCGTGGATGCCATCTGCATGCCGCTCGTCACGCCCGCGGGCTGCGCCATGGCAAGCGGCTGGACGTTGCCGCCCGAGGTGGCCGTCATGCCCACCTTGCCGCCGGCGCCCTGCTGGCGCAGCGCGCCAGCCAGCGACGCCGCGAAGTCCACGTCGCGCGCCTGGTAGCCCGGCGTGTCGGCGTTCGCGATGTTCGAAGAGATCAATGCCTGCCGCGTGGCGCGCACATCGAGCGCTTCGCGCCCGAAGGCGAATTCGGCATCGAGTTTGTCCAGCATCGGGCGTTCTCCGTGAAACGAAAAAAGGATTCGGCTTGAGCGCGGCGGGCCCGCCATCGGCGAGAAAACTGGCGCAAACGTTAGGCGCGTGGTCCGAAGGCCTTTGCGCATGGAGTGGAATATTAGGCGGGGGTGGCAAGAACCAATCGGACGAATAGCCGGTAAAGCGCCCCTCTATTCGACGCTAGCGCGCGGGGGCCGCCGCCTAGAATGCGAGGCGTGTCAATGCATTCGATGGAGAACGACAATGCCGCAGACTGCCACCTTGCGTAGGCCGCACGCCGGCCTGGAGCGGCGTGTGCGCGCGCTGTCGTGGCGCGCGTCCTGGACGTGTGCGCTTGCCTGCGCCTTTGGCGGAGGGCTCTTTGGCGGCACGCTCGCGCATGCACAAACGCCGGCGCAACCGGACGCCGCCGGCGGCCAAATCTTCATTGCGGGCCCCGGCGACCGCGCGGGCGCCGACGCCGCGCAGATGAACGCGCTGCTCACCAGCACGGCGAAGAAGCCCGCCGCGGCTGCGGCCAGCAGTGCTCCCGCCACCGAGGCCGCGCCGCTGCGCGCGGCCAGCTATGCCGATCTGAATTCGCACGGCGTGCCCGAGGATGCGCGCGCGGGTGTCGAGTCGAACGGCATGATCACGATTCCGGGTCCCGGCGAGCGCGCGCCCCAGGGCGACGCGCCGCGCATCGTCACGGTTCCCGCGCCGGGTGCGAGCGCCCAGCCCATGCGCGTGCCGGCGGCCAATGCGAACAACGCGGGCGCGCTGCAGCGCGTGAACCTGTCTACCGCCGCGAACCGCGTCGCCCCGGTGGTCGTGGACGCGGGCGCAGCGGCGCTCGCGGGCGCGAAGCCGGTTGCCAGCGCAAGCACCAGCGCGCCGCCGAACCCCAATACCAGCGCCGTCGCCACGAACGTGCAGGCCACGCCGCCCGGCCAGCAGGACGGAGAATCGATCCGCGCCGCCGCGCTCGCCTTCCTGCAGCAGCAGTCGGCAGGTTTGCCGGGCCACGTGGGCATCACGGTCGCGCCGGTGTTTCCGCGCGGCCTCGCAGCCTGCACGTCACTCGAGCCGTTCATGCCGCCGGGCGCGCGCACCTACGGACACACGACCGTGGGCGTGCGCTGCATCGGCGCGAAGCCGTGGACGCTCTATGTGAGCGCGCGCATTGCCGTGGACGTGACCTACTACGTGGCCTCGCGCCAGATCGGCGCGGGCGAGGCGCTTTCGGCCGCCGATTTCATGCCGCGCGCGGGCGACCTCGCGAACCTGCCGCAGACCATCATCACCGATCCGAACCAGGCGACGGGCGCCGTCGCGCTCGCGCGCATTTCCGCGGGACTGCCGCTGCGCACCGACATGCTGCGCAGCGCCGCCTCGGTCGTCATCGGCCAGACGGTCAAGGTGATCGCCGTGGGCAGCAACTTCACGATCTCCGCCGAGGGCAGCGCGCTCAACAACGCCGAGCCCGGCCAGCAGGTGCGCGTGCGCACGAGCGGCGGCCAGATCATCTCGGGCGTGGTCAAGGACGCGGGTACCGTGCAGGTGCAGATCTAGGGCCGGTAAGCGCTGGTAAGGGCCGGATCAGGGTGCGCAGAGCCCCGTCCAACGGCCCGATCCGGCCGTTTCCGGCTTGGTGCGCCAGCACACGTAACAGCATGTAACGGTGGGATTTTCGGCTAAAGTTCGGCCCGACCTGTGCCGTTATCAAGGTCAAATCGATCAGGAACGCCCATCGTGAAAGTTGACTCCTCCACCCGCAATGATCCGCGCACGCTGCAGGATGGCCTCGCGCGCTCGCAAGCCGATTCGACCGGCGTAAGCACCGACACCGCGGCCACCTCCGGCGCGGCAGGCAGCACGACCGCCGCCGCCCAAGGCGGCGCGAACGTGAGCCTCTCGTCGCTCTCGTCGACGATGCGCTCGCTCGCGGCGAGCGGTTCCGCCGACATCGACACGGCGCACGTGCAGTCGATCAAGGACGCGATCCGCAACGGCACGTTGCAGATCGACTCCGGCAAGATCGCCGACGGCGTGATCCAGACCGCGCGCGACCTCATGAAGCCGACGTCGGGCAACTGACGCCCGATGCGCGAGCGCCGCGCAAACCTCGCTTTTTTGGTGCCTTGCAATGAAAGATGCCCTGTTGGCCACACTGATCGACGAACACGCCACGGTCGAGGCGTTCGCGTCGCTGCTCGCCTATGAAGAAAAGGCGCTCGTGTCGGCCGACGGCATGGAGGCGCTGCCGCAGATCGTCGAGCAGAAGACGACGCTCACGCAGCGTCTCGCGGGCCTCGAAAAAGCGCGCGACGCGCAACTGGCCGGCCTCGGCCTGCCGGGCGGCCGCAAGGGCATCGAAATGGCCTGCGACGGCGACGCGCGTCTGGCAAGCCAGTGGGCGCTGCTCAAGGGCTCGACCGAGCGCGCGCGCCGCAAGAATCTCACCATCGGCATGATGATCCGCACGCGCATGGAACATAACCGCCGCGCGCTGTCGATCCTGCGCGGCGAAACGGGCAACGGCTCGATGCTGTACGGTCCCGATGGGCGGCTGCCGGCGTTCGGGCTGTAAGCGCGCACGCACGTCGTTCGCCCAAAGACAAAAGCCGAAGCAGTGATGCTTCGGCTTTTTTGTTTTGCGCGAGTCCCGTCCATCAACAAAAAAGCCGGAGCGCTCTCGCACTCCGGCTCTTTCACCGCACCCGGTCCGCGCTGGCAGCCGCGCGGAGCGTCTACCGCCTCAATTCTCCTGGCCGGCCCACGACATCTCGCGCAGCCGCGTGCGCAGGCGCGCCACCGCCTGGCTGTGCAGCTGGCACACGCGCGACTCGCTCACCTCCATCACCGCGCCGATTTCGCGCAGGTTCATGCCGCGCTCGTAATAGAGCGACATGAGCAGCTTCTCGCGCTCGGGCAGCCGGTCGATCGCCTCGACGAGCGCGCCGCGCAGGCTGTCGTCGAGCAGCGCCGAGAGCGGGTCCGAATGATCGACGCAGTAGCGGTCGAGGAACGGTTCGTCCTCGGCGGAACGGTCGAAGTCTTCGTAGTAGATGAGCTGGCTGCCGTGCAGTTCCTGCAGCATGCTCTGATACTCGTCGAGCGGCATGCTCAGATGCTCGGCGATCTCCGTCTCGCTGGCCGAGCGCCCGAGCCGCTGCTCCACCTTGTGCACCGCGCTTTCCACTTCACGCGAGGTGCGGCGCAGGCTGCGCGGCAGCCAGTCGTTGCTGCGCAGCTCGTCGAGCATCGCGCCGCGAATGCGCTGGCTCGCATAGGTCTCGAACTGCGCGCCCTGATCTTCCTTGTAGCGGTTGGCCGCGTCGAGCAGGCCGATCATGCCGGCCTGGATCAGGTCGTCGAGGTCCACGCTCGCCGGCATCTTGGCAACGAGCTGCAAGCCGAGCCGCCTCACGAGCGGCGCGTACTTCGCGAGCACGTCGGCCTGCGAAATCTTTCCTTGAGCGTTATACATCGTGCTCTCCACTTCTCATCTCCCTGATTGGCGTCGTCGTGCGCACGTCAGACGTGCTGCGGCGACGTCCGCTGCGCGGGCGTCTCGGTCCGCCAGCCCGCATGGGACGACGCGGACGCGGATGTTGCGTTGGGTGCGGGATGCACACCCGTCACGGCCGCAACGAACGAATCGGCGTTCGCGGCGAGCGTGCTGTGTGCGGCGTTTGTTGCATGGGTAGCGTGTGGCTGGACGCCGGCTTGCGGCGCGCCGTCCAGATCGTCGGCGGGTGCGTCGCCCGCCGCTTCATGTTCTTCGTGCGCCGCGCCGAACAACGCGTTGGCGCGCGCCGTGGCCGGCGAGCACGCCGAGACCGCGGGTCGCATCGGCCAGTGCGGCAGTTCGGCGGCCACGTGGCGGAAATCGCGCGCGGCGGCCGTCGACGGAAACGCATCGACGATGCAGCGCGCGAGCCTGAGCGCCTGCGCCATGTGCTGATCGGCGGCGACACTGCCGGCGCTGTCGAGCGACACGCTCAGGTAGCGGCTCGCCACCCCCGCGAGGTTCTCGATCGCGGCCTGCGCGTCGCTGGCGTTCGCCACATGATTCGCGAGCACGCGAAACTGCGCGATCGCATGCGCGAAGTGCAGCCGTTTCATGCACGCGTAGGCGTCCGTGATCGACTGCGCACCGATGCGCATCACGATCAGCACGTCGTGCGCGTGCATGGCGAGCGGCGAAAGCGCGCCGTCGGCGTCGAGCTGCGCGTCGATCAGGACGATGTCCGCGGGACCCGAAATGACCTTCTGCAGCTGGGCGGCCGTGTACTGCGCACGGTTGTCGCGCGAGGCGGCCAGCACGCCGAAGCCGAGCGCATGACGGCCCACAGCTTCGTCGAGCGTACGCTCGCCGCGCATGACGGCGGCGAAGTTGCCTGCGCCCCGCACACCGCCCACCAGCGCACAGACCGAGCGGGGTCCCAGACACTCGTCGATCACGAGCACGTCCTTGCCCTGCGCGGTGAGCGCCGCCGCGAGATTGACCACCGTGGTCGTGCGCCCGGGCGAACCTGCACCGCCCGTCACCGCGACCACGCGCGAGCCTTCGCGCGCGAGCAGCCGCCGCAGCCCTTCTGCCTGATCGATTACGAACTTATCCAAACCTGACCTCGGGAGCCTGCGAATTCGAACGCGTCGAGAGTGCCGACAGCAGCGCCGGGATATCGTCTTCGTGCGGCACGAACGGCGAACTCTCTCGCGGAATGCAGAAGGCACTGCGGATCAGGAAGCGACGCGTCGCCACATAAAGGTTCTCGGGGACCTTCTGGCCCGTCGAGACGTAATGCACCGGCAGCTTGTAGCGCAGCACGGTGTCGAGTGCGCTGCCGAGGTTGGTCGCCTCGTCGAGCTTGGTGAGGATGCAGCCCGTGAGCGGTGCGTCTTCGCTCTGGTAGGCCTGCACGACTTCGTTGAGCGTGTCGCCGTGGTTGGTCGCCGAGAGCAGCAGCAGGCGCTGCACCGGGCGGCCCGCGCCGCACAGCATGGCGATCTGGTCGGCCACGGCGCGGTCGCGCTGACTCATGCCGATCGTGTCGATCAGCACGATGTGCTTGTTCTTGAGTTCGGTGAGCGCGAGCTGGAGGTCCGCGCCGTCGCGCACCGCGTGCACCGAAACGCCAAGGATCTTGCCGAAGATGCGCAGTTGCTCGTGGCCGCCGATCCGGTAGCTGTCGGTGGTGAGCAGCGCCACCTTGCTCGCGCCGAAGCGCATCACGCAGCGCGCGGCGAGCTTCGCCGTGGTCGTGGTCTTGCCCACGCCCGTCGGGCCCATCAGCGCGAACACGCCGCCGCGCTCCATCAGCGCTTCTTCGTCTTCGAGCACGGGCAGGTTCGATTCGAGCACCGACTGGAGCCACTCCATGCCGGCCTCTTCGGTCTGCACGTCGGGCAGGCGATCGATCATCATCTTCACGAGCTGGGCCGAGAAGCCCGCGGCGAACAGCTGCTTGGTGAGCGCGCCCTGCACCGGGCTGCGGCGCTGGCGCTCGCCCCACAGGAGGCCCGCGAACTGCTCTTCCATCATGCCGCGCATGGAGGCGAGCTCGTTCATCACGGTTTCGTTGACGACCTGCTCGATGCGCGCGCGGATCGCTTCGCTCACGGTTTGCGCCGCATCGGCGCCCTGCGCATTGCGAGTGCCGGGCGCGGGGCCGGCGGCCTCCGGACCGTGGCCGAGGCGCTGCGCGGCGCGGCGCGCGGCGACATGAGCGGCCTCGAGCGCCCAGTCGGGCGTGCTGGCGTCGACGTCGGGCGGCAACACCGGGTCGGCGACGCTGCCGAGGCCGCGCGCGGCGGCGGCGGCGGGCGTCATGCCCGGCACGCGCGGCGCGTTCTGCTGGTTGGCGATGCGGCGGGCGTGGTCGATCAGCCAGGGGTTCGATTCGGCCATCGTGCGCGGTGTGTCGCCCGCCGACGCGGCGGCGGCCTGTTCGAGCCGCGCTGCGGCTTCGCGTGCGGCGGCCTGAGCGTTGGCGTTGGCGGCCGGCGCCGTGGACGCAAACGATGGCGCAAAGGCCGGCGAGGCGAGCGACTCGGTCGCAGCCTGCAGCGCCATTTGCAGCGGCGAATGCGCATGCGGAACGGCTTGTTGCGATTGTGCCGCCTGCTTCGCGGCTTGCAGCGTCGGCGGCATCGCCGATTGCGCGGCCTGCTGTCCCGCCGCGGCACGCGAAGAAGGCGACGAAGCCGAAAGCGGCGCGATGGCGGCCGACGCTTCCTTGCCTAGCGAGACGGCGGTGTCGGCGGCGTGGTCGCCATCGGCATCGGCATCGGCGCTTGCGCCGCCGTTTTCGACGCCCACTTCCGGGCTCGCGCCGAACACCGAGGAGAACACGTCCGGCATGCCGCTCGCGTAGGGGTTGGCACTGCCGACCGGGGCGGCGAGCGCCGCGGGAGCGGCGCCAGGCGCGCTGCGCGGCGCGCGCGACATCGGCGTCATGGCGGCCGAGGGCTGCGCGAACGGGGCGCCTTGACCACCCTGCGCCACGAGGCCACCCAGGCCTTGCGCGGCGGCTGCATCGGCCGGCGCGATCGCCGCGAGATCGCGGTCCGCGAGCGCGACGATTTCGACGCTGCCGTCGTCGAGCGTACGGTTCGACAGAACGACGGCGTCCGCACCCAGCGCTTCGCGTACGAGCCGTAACGCGTCGCGGCTGGTGCCACCGATGAATTTGCGAATGTTCAAGCTAAGCCCCTGATGAGGTGAGCGGCCAATGCCGCCGCCGGTCGTCTGTTGCTGGAATGGCGCTGGATTGCTGCCGGCCTGGCGTCTTACGCAAGGCCTTTTCCGATGTTGGAATTATTTCGAAGGTGAGCCCCCCATGATCGGTGGATCAGGGCGGAGAAATGCGGGCAATTCGCGGAATCGGTGACGGAGGTGCGCGCAGGCAAAAATTACGCGCAGAAAGGCTCGCCCACGGCTCGGCTAACGAAAAAGCCCGCAAGAAGCGGGCTTTTTCTCATCCAGATGCGGCAGCGCGATCAATGCGCCCCGATCACGTTCACCACCTTCACGTTGCGCGTATCCGGCACCTCGGCGTACGACAGCACCTTGAGCTGCGGCAGGCTGCGGCGCAGGAAGCGCGACAGCATGGGCCGCAGCGCATGCTGCACGAGCATCACCGGCGCGAGGCCGAGCGCCTGCTGGCGCCCCATCGCCTGCTCGGTCTGCGCGAGCAGCGTATGCGCGAGACCCGGTTCGAGGCCGGGGTTCGGGCCGGAGGTGAGCGTCTGCGACAGCACGCGCTCAAGGTTCGCGTCGAGGCCCATCACCTGCATGTCGGCGTTGCCGGGGAACCATTGCTGCGTGATCGCGCGGCCGAGCGCGATGCGCACCGCCGCCGTCAGATCGTGGGCGTCGGTGATGCGCGGCGTGTGCTCCGCGAGCGATTCCATGATCGTGCGCATGTCGCGGATCGGCACGCCTTCTTCCAGCAGGTTCTGCAGCACCTTCTGCAGCGTCGTGACCGGCAGCACCTTCGGCACGAGGTCGTCCACGAGCGAAGGCGTGTCCTTCTGCACGCGCTCGAGCAGCGCCTGCACTTCGCGGCGCCCGAGCAGCTCGGCCGCGTGCGTGACGACGAGGTGATTCAGGTGCGTCGCCACCACCGTGCTCGAATCGACCACCGTATAGCCGAACACCTGCGCCTGCTCGCGCACGTTCGAATCGATCCACACGGCGGGCAGGCCGAATGCCGGGTCCGTGGTCGGCGTGCCGGGCAGCACCGCGCTCACCTGGCCCGGGTTGATCGCGAGCCACTGGCCCGGGTAGGCCTCGCCGTTGCCCACCTCCACGCCCTTCAGCGCAATCCGGTAGGCGTTCGGGCGCAGCTCCAGGTTGTCGCGAATATGGATGACGGGCGGCAGGAAGCCGATTTCCTGCGCGAACTTCTTGCGGATGCTCTTGATGCGCTTGAGCAGCTCGCCGTCGGTGTTCTTGTCGACGAGCGGAATGATGCGGTAGCCCACTTCGAGGCCGAGCGTGTCGATGAGCGCCACGTCGTCCCAGGTCGCTTCGGCGTTTTCGACGGGCGCAAGCGCGGCGGGCGCGGCGTCGGCGATCACGGCGCTCGCCTTCCTCGCCTCGGCGTTCTTCTTGAGCGTGCGGCCGAGCTGGATCGCGCCGCCGCCGAGCAGCAGAAACGCGAAGTGCGGCATGCCCGGAATCAGGCCCATCATGACGATGATCGTGCCCGTGATCATCAGCACGCGCGGGTTCGTGAAGAGCTGGCCGGTGAGCTGCGTGCCGATGTCTTCGTTGGTCGCCACGCGCGAGACGATCACGCCGGCCGCCGTCGAGATGACGAGCGACGGAATCTGTGCGACGAGGCCGTCACCGATGGTCAGCAGCGTGTAGGTCTCGCCCGCCGAGGCGAGCGGCATGCCGTGCTGCACGACGCCCACGATCAGACCGCCCACGATGTTGATCACCATGATCAGCAGGCCGGCGATGGCGTCGCCGCGCACGAACTTGCTCGCGCCGTCCATCGAGCCGTAGAACTCGGCTTCCTGGGCAATCTCGCTGCGGCGCTTGCGGGCCGCCTCTTCGTTGATGAGGCCCGCGTTCAGGTCGGCGTCGATCGCCATCTGCTTGCCGGGCATCGCGTCGAGCGTGAAGCGCGCGGACACTTCGGCGATACGGCCCGCGCCCTTCGTGATCACCATGAAGTTGATGACCATGAGGATCACGAACACCACGATACCCACGGCGAAGTTGCCGCCCACGAGGAAGTGGCCGAACGACTCGATCACCTGGCCCGCTGCCCCCGGGCCGGTGTGGCCTTCGAGCAGCACGATACGCGTGGAGGCCACGTTCAGCGAGAGCCGCAGCAGCGTGGAGAACAGCAGCACGCTCGGGAACGCCGCGAAGTCGAGCGGCTTCATGGTGTACATGCTGACGAGCAGCACCATCACCGACAGCGCGATGTTGAAGGTGAACAGCAGATCCAGCAGGAACGGCGGCAACGGCAGGATCATCATGCCGAGGATCATGCAGATCAGGATCGGTCCCGCCAGCGCGCGCAGATTCGTGCCTTGCAGCATCTCCGGGCGCCGCGCGAGGAAACCGGTGCGGGCGTTCATTCTGTTGCTCCTTCAGTGCCGTCGCGCGCCGGGTTGTTTTCGGCGCGGCCAGCGGTGTTCGATGCGTTGTTTGCGTTCGTGGAATTTGCCGCGTTCGCGCGACTGGCGGCCTCGGCGGCCGCGCGCTCCTCGGGGGTGAGGGCTTCGTCGGCTTCGCTGGCTTCGTCTTCGTCGCTCATCGCGCCCTTGTCCATTTCGGGTGGCACGTCGAGGTCGGTCGGCTCCATCGGCACGTCGCCGCCATGCTCGCGGAAACGCTTGAGCTGATAGACCCACGCGAGCACCTGGGCGACCGCGCCGTAGAGCGGTCCCGGAATTTCGCGGTTGATGTCGACGTTGTAATAGAGCGCACGGGCGAGCGGCGGCGCTTCGAGCAGCGGCACGTTGTTCTCGACCGCGATCTCGCGGATGCGTGCGGCCACGAGGTTCACGCCCTTGGCGACGACCTTCGGCGCGCGCATCTCGCCATCGGCGTACTTGAGCGCGACGGCGAAGTGCGTCGGGTTGGTCACGACCACGTCGGCCTTGGGCACCTGGGTCATCATGCGGCGGCGGGCGGCGGCGCGCTGCTGCTGGCGAATGCGCCCCTTCACGTGCGGATCGCCTTCGTTTTCCTTGTGCTCGCGCTTCACTTCTTCCTTGGTCATGCGCAGCTTGCGGTAGTACGACCAGAGCTGGTACGGCACGTCGAGCGCGGCGACCACGAACATGCCGGCGACCGTCATGCCGCAGCACACGCCGATCAGATGCATCGCGTCGGCGAACGCGCGCGGCGCGGGTTGCATGGCGAGCCCGAGAATCTCGTCGCGCCGGCTCCACAGCGCCCAGCCGCCGATCACGCCCACCACGAGCGTCTTGGCGAGCGACATGCCGAGCTGGATCGGCCCGTTCACGGAGAAGATCCGCCCGAGCCCCGACACCGGATTGAGGCGGCCGAAGTTCGGCTGCAGCGCCTTCGTGGAGATGAGCCAGCCGCCGAGCGCCATCGGCGCGAGCAGCGCGGCGAGCCCCGTGAGCGCGAGCACCGGCATCAGCGCCATGAGCCCCTCGCGCGCGGCGACGCCGGCGCCGATCAGCATGCGGCTGGTTTCGAACGCACCCGCGTGATTGAACGCGAAGGCGCCACGCATCATGGCCTGCAGATGCTCGCCGATCGTGCCGGAGAGCAACCACGTGCCATAGAAGCCCGCCGAGAGCAGCGCGAACGTCGCCAGCTCCCGGGAACGCGGAACCTGCCCCTCCTCCCGCGCCTTTTCGAGGCGCTTGGGAGTGGCGGATTCGGTTTTCTCGAGGTCGCTGTCCTCAGCCACGCATGCTCCGGTCGCGGGCACGCGCCGCTCGTCGCGGCTGCGCGGCTGGCGCGCGCCCTTTTTCAGTGACAGCGATTATTGCCGCGCAAGCCAAGCGGCGATTGACGGAGTAGGACGGGGAAATCAGGGTATTTCGGCCGATGGAACCGGGGCGGCATCATCGGCGAACGCCGGCACACGATGCGCGCGCGCTCGCGGGCCGCCAACTTCACGGCCTACGCACCCTCAGCGCCCGCGATTTCAGAACGCGACGAACGGCGCCTTGCCGCCGGACGCGCTCATGTCCATGCCGTAATACACGTAGCGGCCATAGAAGAACGACAACCCCAAGTCGAGCGCCGCCGCCGACCCGAACTGCCCTGCCAGGTTGTTGGCCGCATAGTTCGCGCCGCTGCCGAGCAATGCGCTCGCGTTCGCGACATTGAAGGTCGCGGTGCCTGTCGTTGCGCCGTTATTGGACACGAGTGCCGCGCTGAAGGACTGCGTGGACGTCGGGCAGTAGAACGTGCCGAGATTGCCGCCGCACTGCGGCAGGGCGCTGTCGACGAAGAAGATCGCATTCGAACCCGAGTCGAGGAAGGTCTGGAGCGTGCGCCCGTTGAACGTGGAGCTGAGCCTGCCCCACGAGTCCGTGTTGTAGCTTTGCGAGGCGGTCATCGCGTTGTTCGATTGCGTGCCGATGCCGAACACGAGCGTGCCCGACGCGCTGGGCGCGCCGCTGTCGGACACGGGGGCCATCTCGAGGATCACGCCGTTGCCGTCGGCGCCGAATTTGGGCACGGGGTTGGCCACCAGCTGGTTTTGCGCGACCGTCGCGGTGGAGCAGTTCGTGCCGCCGGGGCACGAGTAGTACGCGCCGATGTTGTCATAAGGCGCAACGCCGATACCGAGAATGCCGTTCGCGCCCAGGTCCTGCACCGTGTCCTGCGCGTTGCCGAAGCCCGCGCAGGCCGACGGCACCGTGCTCGAGCTCAGGTCGCCGATCACCTGGATCGGAATATTGGACGCCGTCTCGCCGCCGATCTTGACGTCGGCAGAACGCACCGTGCCCCACGTGTAACCGTCTGCGAAGGCCGTGCATTCGGCGAGGGTGCCGCCGTTGGCCGTGGCGGGGGACAGCAAGCTCAGCACATTCGACTGCCCTGTCACATTCGCCGACGCGAGCAGGCGCAGGCCGAATGACGCCGTATCCACCTGAACGTTGTCGACGGTCCCGCAGGTCGTTGTGCCGGCCTTGCAAACCGTCACGCTGACGGTCGGAATGTTCGGCAGCGTACCCGTCAACCCACGGTTCACGGTGACGGCTACGGTATTCGCGGCGGTGGCCGCGGTGGGCTGCTGGGTGGGACTGGGAACCGCGGAGCCGCTGCTGCCGCCACTGCTGCCGCTCGAGCTGCTGCTACTGCTGTTGCCGCTGCCGCCCCCGCCTCCGCAGGCGGCGACGAGCGAAACCAGGGCAACGAGCGCGGCGCCCGAAAGGAACCGGAAAGGTCGCAGCCACACGCTGCGCGAATGGCGTGAAGTCAGCACTGAAGTCAGCACGTTCGGCCTCCGCTCGTCACTGGATATCGGAGGCGCTGACGCCCGCAGGCAGCGCCTGCGGCAGCCATGCCTGCCCGGAGAAGGCGCCCATGTGGCCGCCCGAATGCACCACGACGTTCGAGTTTTCGACCACGCCCGGCCCGCGCACGCGACCGGCGGCGTGGCTCGCCTTCACGCCGGCCGTGTACTGGGGAAAGTAGCTGCCCAGCAGCGTGGCGAGATTGGGCATCTGCGGGCCGTCCCAGGCGACGCCGAATACGGTGCCGGCCTGCGAGAGGTACTCGCGCACGACGGTGCCGTTGGCGAGCGTGGTCTGCTGGACGGTGTAGGCAGGGGTCGTGGAAGCGCCAGAGGCCGCGCCTTGCACCGCTGCGCGCGCAACGGCCGAGGCGTTGCCGGCCGCGGCTGCCGCCGAAGCGGCGCTCAGGGTGCTGACGTTCGCGCCCGCCGGCGTGGGCATAGGCGCACCGCCCAACGCGGCGTGAGCCGCCGGCGCCGCGAGCAGCGCGCAAAGCAGGCAACCGAGAAGCGCCGCGCCGGGCGCGCGGCAGAGCGCGGCGCGGCGCGCAAACGAGCGCACCGCCTTGCCACAGAACGATGTGTATGGATACAAGGCGTCCCCTCCCTCTTGCGATGGCGCGTTGCACCATACGCTGTCGGGGCCGCGCAGGAACGTCGCGGCGGGACGCAGCAGGACGGGCAACGGCTGGCTATGCTTCGCCGCCCCACCGCGACGCTTTTCGCGGCAGGGTACGAAGGCATGAGCAGTAGTATGCCCGCCTTGGACTACATGCGGCAGCTAACCGAGCGGTTAGCTGCACATTAGGGGTCAGAACCCGAGACTTGCGAGCAGATCGTCGACCTGCGCCTGGTCCTGCACGACGTCGGTCTTGCCTTCCGGATTGATCTGCGGGCCGTTGAGCAGGCCTTCGGGGCTGCCCGTGCTGCTCTGGGTCTCCGCGAGCGCCGCCGCCGTTGCCGCGAACTGCTCGCGCCGCTCCGGCGCGATGTTCTCGACCAGCACGGTGAGCAACTGCTGCTCGATCAGATAGACCACGTCCATGATCTTCTTGATCACCTGGCCCGTCAGGTCCTGGAAGTCCTGCGCGAGCATGATCTCGAGGAGCTGCTGGTTGGTCGCCGCGGTGGCTTGCGGCACGCCATCCACGAAGGCCCGCGTGTCGTCCATCAGCTGGCGCACTTCCGCACGGCCGATCGGCGCGTCGTACCAGGTCGCCCAGCGGCTCGTCAGTTCCTTCGCGTCGCGTTCGAGCGTTTCCTGCAGCGGCTTGGCGATGTCGATCGCGGTCAGCACGCGTTCGGCGGCCTGCTCGGTCATGTTCGCGACATAGCGCAGCCGGTCGCGCGCGTCGGGCACCGCCTCGGCGGCGCGCTCCACGTGCTTGTCGAGGCCGAGTTCGCGCATCGAGTCGCG
Organism: Paraburkholderia sp. EG287B; assembly: GCF_040965595.1. NCBI lineage: Bacteria > Pseudomonadati > Pseudomonadota > Betaproteobacteria > Burkholderiales > Burkholderiaceae > Paraburkholderia > Paraburkholderia sp. EG287B. The sequence goes on along the minus strand of NZ_JBFRCG010000011.1, from coordinate 340,142 downwards.
CAGGCTGCGCGTCAGGTGTCCGATGCGCGCGAGGATGCGGTCCGTCGCCAGCTCGCTGGCCTCGCCCGCGGCGGGCGGCGCGAAGTCGAACTCGGGCGGCTGCGGAAGCGGCTCGATGCCATCGGCTTCCGGCCACTCACCGGAATGAGCGCCGGACGGCTCACTGATGGGCTCGTTCACGTCAGCTCCCCGTCTTGGCCATCTTCTCGAGAATCTTGTTGAGCTTCTCGTCGAGCGTGGCGGCCGTGAACGGCTTCACCACATAGCCGCTCGCGCCAGCCTGCGCCGCCGCGATGATGTTCTCCTTCTTCGACTCGGCCGTCACCATCAGCACCGGGAGGTGCGTCAGGTTGGCGTCGGCGCGGATCTCCTTGAGCATGGCGAGACCGTCGAGGTTCGGCATGTTCCAGTCGGAGATCACGAACTCGTAGTTGCCGCCGCGCAGACGGGCCAGGCCCGCTGCACCATCTTCGGCTTCGTCGACGTTCGAGTAGCCCAGTTCCTTGAGCAGGTTGCGGACAATCCGGCGCATCGTCGGAAAATCGTCCACCACCAGAATCTTCATTCCCTTATCCATCACGTTCCATTCCTCCAGGCGAAAACCCGGGCAATTATCCAGAGAAGCGCACTGCCTATCCAGATAAATTAATCGCGAGCGATCGAGCAAGCGTTTGCGGCCTGCATGATCTCTCTATATCGGCAATTTCCTAGACGCGCTGAACCCGGTCGCCCATCGAGGCGAGTCGGGTCATCACGCGCCGGCTCATGTCGGAGAGCGAGGCGATCTCGTCGGCACCGCCCATGGCAATGGCTTCGCGCGGCATGCCGAACACGATGCAGCTCGCTTCGTCCTGCGCGAGCGTGTACGCACCGGCCTGGCGCATTTCGAGCAGCCCGGCTGCGCCGTCGCGGCCCATGCCCGTGAGAATCACGCCGATGGCGTTCTTGCCCGCGTGCAGCGCCGCCGAACGAAACAGCACGTCGACCGACGGACGGTGCCGGTTGACCGGCGGGTCGTCGGACAGATGTGCGATGTAGTTCGCGCCACTGCGTGCGAGCAAGAGGTGTGCGTGGCCCGGCGCGATGTAGGCGTGGCCGGGCAGCACACGTTCGCCGTGCTCCGCTTCCTTGACGGTGATACGGCACAGCCCGTTCAGGCGCTGTGCGAACGACTTCGTGAAACCGGGCGGCATGTGCTGCGCGATCAGCACCGCGGGCGCGTCGGGCGGCAGCGGCTGCAGCACTTCGCGGATCGCCTCGGTGCCGCCCGTCGACGCGCCGACGATCACGAGCTTCTCGGTCGAGACGAGCGGGTTGTTGATCATCGGCGCCGGGCCCGCGGGGTGCGCAGCAGCGTGGCCGTGCGCGTGCGCTGCCGCGCCCGCCGGTGCGGCAGCGGGTGCGTGGTGCGCACGCACGCGGGCGCGCGCGGCGGCGCGCACCTTGTCGGCGAGCTTTTCCGAGTATTCGAGCATGCCGTCGCGAATGCCGACCTTCGGCTTCGTCACGAAGTCGACGGCGCCCAGTTCGAGCGCGCGCAGCGTGATTTCGTTGCCGCGCTCGGTGAGCGACGACACCATCACGACCGGCATCGGCCGCAGGCGCATCAACTTCTCGAGGAAGTCGAGGCCGTCCATGCGCGGCATTTCCACGTCGAGCGTGAGCACGTCGGGGTTGTGCTGCTTGATCAGCTCGCGCGCGACGAGCGGATCCGGCGCGGTGGCGACGACCGTCATATCGGGCTGACTGTTGATGATTTCCGTCATCAAACTGCGGATCAGCGCCGAATCGTCGACGCAGAGAACCTTGATTTTTTGCACAGCGTTCACGCCTCCTCTACTGTCCTGGCGTTGTCTTGACCGGATGCGCGCAGCGCGGACGACACGCTCGAGCCGAACAGCTCGATGCGAGGGCGCGCGCCCTGCGGCTGGGATTGGGAAATCTGGGGCGCATGAGCTGCCGCGTTTGCTGCCGGCGACGTGGCGCCCGGGCCCGCGCGCCCGGCTCCGCCGACGCCGAACAGCTCGACGCGCGCCCGGGCCCGCGCGAGCCTCTCGGCGCGCGCTTCGGCGGTTTGCGCGGCGAGCTGCTGTTCGCGCTCGGCCACGCTCGTGTCCTGCGAGAGACGCAGCTTCTTGACCATCACCTGGCCCGTGCGCGGCAGGAACGCCACCTTGCGCGGATGCGAGCCTTGCAGGTCCTCGGCCACGATGCGGATGTTCTCGGTCGCGAGATAGCGGCGCACGAACACGGCGTTGCGGTCGCCGATGTTCATCGTCGTCATGCCCGCGAGCACCGCCGCGCCGCCGAACACCTTGGCCTCGAAACGCTCACGGCGGCCACCCGCCTTGATCAGCTCGTTGATGAGCACTTCCATCGCGTAGGCGCCGTAGCGCATCGCGTCGGAGGCGCCGGTGAGCGCGTGGGCGGAGTCCGCGCCGTCGTCGGGGAGCATGAAGTGGTTCATGCCGCCGATGCCCGCGGTGCGGTCCTGAATGCAGGCCGCCACGCACGAGCCGAGCACGGTGACGAGCACCATGTCCTCGCCCGTCGTGTAGAACTCGTTGGGGAGCAGCTTGACGCCGGGGCGCTGGAAATGCGCGTCGAAATAGCGGTTCGTCGCGATCGGAAGGCGGGCGCTCATGCGGGCACTCCGAGCGCGTCGTTCGCGCGGCGCGGCGCGGCACTGGCAGCGGCGCCGCGCGTGAGTTCGTACACCGTCTGGCCGCGCAGACGGAACGCCTGCGTGACGTAGGTGAAGTTCTCCGAGTGGCCCGCGAACAGCAGGCCGTCGGGCTTCATGAGCGGCTCGAAGCGCGTGAGGACCTGTGCCTGGGTCGGCTTGTCGAAATAGATCATCACGTTGCGGCAGAAGATCGCGTCGAACGTCGTGCGCAAGCCGTAGTCCGCGTCGGTGAGATTGAGCTGCTCGAACTTGATCATCGCGCGCAGCTCCGGGCGCACCTTGACGAGTCCCGAATGCGAGCCGGTGCCCTTGAAGAAGAAGCGCTTCAGACGCTCCGGCGACAGATGCTTGACCTGGTCGAACGAGTAGACGCCCGCGTCGGCCTTGGCGAGCACCTGGGTATCAAGGTCGGTCGCGAGCACGCGCGCCTCGCGCGCGGCGCGGTCGCCGAGCGCTTCGACGAGCGTCATCGCGATCGAGTACGGCTCTTCGCCCGTGGAGGCCGCCGAACACCACACCGAGACCGGATTCGAACCCCGCCGCTTCACGAAGTCCGCGAGGATCGGGAAGTGATGCGCCTCGCGGAAAAACGCGGTGAGGTTCGTGGTGAGCGCGTTCGTGAACGCTTCCCACTCGGTCGCGTCGTTGCGCGCTTCGAGCTGGTCGAGGTACTCGCGAAAACTGTCGAGGCCGAGCGTGCGCAAACGCCGCGCGAGGCGGCTGTACGCCATGTCGCGCTTGTGGTCCGAGAGCGAGATGCCCGCGCGGCGGTGAATCAGCGCGCGAATGCGCTCGAAGTCCGCCGAGGTGAAATCGAAATCGCGGTTGCTCTCCACGCCCGAACCGCCCGGCTCTCCGGCGTCCTGGCGCGTATTTCGCAGCGCTTTCATGCTGATGCTCCTTCGCATTGCGCGCCGCCCACTGCATGGGATACCGCGGCGCAGGACTGCTGCGCGCCGCGCCTGCCCGGTTGCAATGCGTGCGGCGCATGGGCGGCCTGCGCAGCGCGCGCGGGCTTGCGGGCCCGGCGCGGCAGGTCCTGCCGTTGTGTAGCGCTCATGTGCATTGCAGTTGCTCGTCGTGTTCAGTACTTCACTACTCTTCTATGCCGCGTTCGATCAGAACGTTTCCCAGTCCGAATCGTCCGAAGCGGATGCCGCCGTGCTCACGTACGTCTCGGCGCGCGCAGGCGCGGCCGGTTTCGCTGCGGGCTTTGCCGACACCTTTGCTGCCGGTTGTGCCGCGGGCTTTGCCGCAGCCTTCGCAGTGTCCGCAGGTGCCACTGACGCCGCCGACGTTGCCGCCACCGCGGCCTTCGTTCCCGCCAAAGCCGAAGACGGCGTCGTGCGTTTCGCGGCAACCGGCGCTGCCGGCGTGACGCGTGCAGGACTTGCACCCACGCTGCGCGCCGCAGCACTGCCCGTCGTCCACGTGCCGAGCACGTTCTGCAGCTGGCGCGTCTGCTCTTCGAGCGACGCCGCCGCGGCGGCCGCCTGCTCCACCAGCGCCGCGTTCTGCTGCGTGACGGTGTCCATCTGCGTGACGGCGCGATTGACCTGCTCGATGCCGCCCGACTGCTCCTCGGACGCCGCGCTGATCTCACCCATGATGTCGGTCACGCGACGCACGGCCTGAAGGATTTCTTCCATCGTCGTGCCTGCGCGGCCCACGAGCTGCGAGCCGCTTTGCACTTTCTCGGCCGAGTCGTTGATGAGTTCCTTGATTTCCTTCGCCGCGCTGGCGCTGCGCTGCGCGAGGCTGCGCACTTCGCCGGCCACCACCGCGAAGCCGCGGCCCTGCTCGCCCGCGCGCGCCGCTTCCACGGCCGCATTGAGCGCGAGAATGTTGGTCTGGAACGCGATGCCTTCGATCACGCTGATGATGTCGACGACCTTCGCGGAACTCACCGCGATGCCCTGCATCGTGTTCACGACTTCGCCGACCACCTCGCCGCCGCGCGTCGCGATATCGGAGGCGTTGACGGCCAGCTGGCTCGCCTGGCGCGCGTTCTCGGCGTTCTGGCGCACCGTGCCGGTGAGCTGCTCCATGCTCGACGCCGTTTCCTGCAGCGAGGCGGCCTGCTGCTCGGTACGTTGCGAGAGATCGGTGTTGCCCATCGCGATCTCGCGCGCGCCCACGTCGATCGAGCTTGCGCCCGTATGCACCGCGCTCACCAGCGTGACGAGGCTTTCCTGCATGCGCTTGATGCCGCCGAACAGACGCCCGATCTCGTTGTCGCTGTAGACCGTGACCGGCTGCGAGAGATCGCCGTGGGCGATGCGCTCGAAGCACGACACCGCATCCTCGAGCGGCTGCACGATGAGGCCGCGCATGGCGAAGCGGATCGCCACCACGAGCACGAGCGCCACGGCGATCACCACGCCGATCGCGATGCGCATCACGGCGATCTTGTCGTGGGCGCCGACCTCGCGCGCCTGTGCGCTGTCTTCCAGCGCCTGCGCGAGCGGCCCGGCGACGTTGTCGTAGTCGACGAACATCGGGCTGATCTTCGTGTCGGCGATGGCGTGATAGGCCGGTTGATCGTTTGCGCGCAGGGCCGCGAATTCGGGCTGCACGCCGTCTTGCATGAGCGTGGCACGCTTGGCCGCGAGCGCGTCGAGCGTGGCGGCGTCGAGGCCGCTCTTCGGCGCGTTCTGGAAGGCCTGCCAGGCTTCGTTGGATTTGCCGAGCAATTCCTGGGCGCGATCGATCACCTTCTTCGCATCGTCGGCCTGGCCTGCTGCCGTGAGCGCGCTGGCGCGGTCGATCGCGACGCGCGTGCGCAGCAGATACGACGACGCGTCGTTCAGCGCATGCATCGCCACGAGATCGCCTCGCACGATTTCGGTGAACGCATCGCTCGCACGCCCGAGCGCGACGAGCCCGAGTGCGCCGACCAGCACGGTCAGCGCAACCAGAATGACCCCGACGCCCGTGAGCGTCGTGCGGATCGACCATCTTTGCATCTCGTTTGCTCCTGTCCTGTGCGAATCGGGGCGGGCTATGTGGGCGGGCGCAGGCGGCCAGCAAGACGCGGCGACGCCCGGGACCCTGCACGAAGCGCGCGCGAAAACGAAGGCGGCTTGCCGCTCTTTGGCGGCGGCTTTTCCGCTCTCTCTCACGCTGGCCTCGCGGCCCCCCGGTTTAACTTTCGGCGCGTTAGACCAGCGCCTCGATCAGAGCCATTTCGCGGCTCGTCATCAGTTTTTCGATGTCCATCAGGATCAGCATGCGGCCTTCCACGGTGCCGAGCCCCGTGAGGTACTCGGTCGTGAGCGTCGCGCCGAATTCGGGCGCCGGCATGATCTGCTCCATCTGCAGCGTGAGCACGTCCGAGACGCCGTCCACCACCATGCCGACCACGCGATGCGCGACGTTCAGGATGATGACGACCGTCTGGTGGTCGTACTCGACACGGCCCAGATGGAACTTGATGCGCATGTCGACGATCGGCACGATGATGCCGCGCAGGTTGATCACACCCTTGATGAAATCGGGTGCGTTCGCGATGCGCGTCACGCTGTCGTAGCCGCGGATTTCCTGCACCTTCAGGATGTCGATGCCGTACTCTTCCGCGCCGAGGGTGAAGACGAGGAATTCCTGGCCGCCTGCGTCGGCCTGCAGCGCGTCGCGGCGTTGCGCGCCGGCAATCGCGCCGTGCGCGCCGTTGCCTTGAATCGATTGGACTTCTGCCACGTTAGCCCCTGAACGGTTGGGAGATGATTGGTTGAGTGCGTCCGGACTTCATAACGATTACGCGAATTCGGCGAACGCACCCGAATTTGCGCTGGCGCTTACGCCATGTGTGGCGCGCGTCTCGCGATTGAGCGCGGCCACGTCGACGATCAGCGCGACGCTGCCGTCGCCGAGAATGGTCGCCGCCGAAATGCCGTGCACCTTGCGGTAGTTCGTTTCGAGGTTCTTCACCACGACCTGCTGCTGGCCGACCAGCTCGTCGATCAGCATGGCGAAGCGACGGCCCTCGGTTTCCATGATCGTGACGATGCCCTGGGTCGGGTCCGTGCGCGCGCCTTCGACGTTGAACGCCTGATGCAGCGCCACGAGCGGGAGATACTCGCCGCGCACGCGCACCACGCGGTCGCCGTTGGTGACCGTGTAGATGTCTTCGTGGCGCGGCTGCAGCGACTCCATCACGAAGTTCAGCGGCAGGATGAAGATCTCGCTGCCCACCTTCACCGACATGCCGTCGAGAATCGCCAGCGTGAGCGGCAGCACGATGCGCGTGGTGCTGCCCTTGCCCGCGTGCGAGGTGATCTCCACGTGGCCACCCATCGCCTGGATGTTGCGCTTGACCACGTCCATGCCCACGCCGCGGCCCGACACGTCCGTCACCTGCTCGGCGGTCGAGAACCCCGGCAGGAAGATGAGGTTCCAGACCTCGTCGTCGGACATGCTGTCGCTCACCTGCATGCCCTGCTTGATCGCCTTGGCGAGAATCTTGTCGCGGCGCAGGCCCGCGCCGTCGTCGCTCACCTCGATCACGATGTTGCCGCCGTGGTGCGCGGCGGACAGCACGAGCTGGCCCGTGGCGTCCTTGCCCGCGGCGCGGCGCGCTTCCACGGTTTCGATGCCGTGGTCGAGCGAGTTGCGCACGAGGTGGGTGAGCGGGTCGATGATGCGCTCGATCAGGCTCTTGTCGAGTTCGGTCGCCTGACCGAAGGTGACAAGCTCGACTTCCTTTCCGAGCTTCGCCGCGAGATCGCGCACGAGGCGCGGGAAGCGGCTGAAGACGTAATCCATCGGCATCATGCGGATCGACATCACCGCTTCCTGCAGATCGCGCGCGTTGCGCTCGAGCTGCGCCATGCCGTTGTAGAGGCGGTCGTGCAGCGCCGGGTCGAACGTGCTGGTGGTTTCCGCCAGCATGGCCTGCGTGATGACGAGTTCGCCCACGAGGTTGATCAGCTGGTCGACCTTTTCGACGCCCACGCGAATCGAGCTGCCTTCCGCCGATGCAGCGGCGGCGGCCGGACGCGCCTTGCGCTCGCCCTCGGCTTGCGCGGGCGCCGGGGCGCTCGCGGGCGGGCGCGGCATGTCGTGGTCGGCTTGCGCAGCGGGCGGCGCGGCCGGAATCACGGCGCTCGCCGCCGGGGCCGCCACCGGTGCAGCGGGAGGCGCGGCCGGTGCAGCCGCAGGTGCTGCGGCCGGTGCGGCGGCAGCCGGTTGCGCGTCGCCCTGCGGCGCGGCGCCACGGCCGATCGAAATCTGTTTCTCGTCGATCACGAAGCAGCACACCGCGATGATGTCGTCGGAGGTCACATCGGTTTCGAGCCACAGCGTGAGGTCGTCGCCGGTCTTCACCTGGCCGAGAATGCGGCCGAGGTTGCCGAGCTCTTCGACGAGCAGTTCCTGGTCCTTCGCGTCGACGGCGCGCAGCGTGACGCGCAGGTGCGGACCTTCGGCTGCGGCCTCGGCGCCGGCAGCGGGCGCCGAGGCCGCCGCATCGATCGCTTCGCTCACAACGTGCTCGGGCGCACCCGCGCCTGCCGCCGCCAGCGTGCTGTGCATTTCGAAAGCGGCTTCGAGATCTTCTTCCGAATCGCCGGCGCTCGCCTGCGGAGCCGGTGCGGGCGCGGGGGCCGGCGCCGGTGCGGGTTCGGGCGCGGGTACGCCGCGGCTTTCCGCGTAGAGGCGCTCGAGCTTCGTGCGCACGGCGGCAGCCGCCTGCGCGTCGGGCTCGGCGCTCGCGCGGTAGGCGCCGAGCTGGTCGGAAAGCACGTCCTTCGTTTCGAGGAACGTGTCGATCATGTCCTTGCGCAGCACCAGCTCGTTGTTGCGAGCGCGGTCGAGCAGCGATTCGAGAATGTGGGTCGTCTCGGTCAAAGCCGTGAAGCCGAACGTCGCCGCGCCGCCCTTGATCGAGTGCGCCGCGCGGAAGATCGCCGCCAGATCCTCGGGATCCGGGCGACCGACGTTCAGGTTCAGGAGAAGCTGCTCCATCTGCGCGAGCAGCTCGTCCGCCTCGTCGAAAAACGTCTGATAGAACTGAGTGATGTCGAGAGTCATTGCTCTTTCACCGCGTTAATTGCCTGGGGGGTGCCTGGTCGTTCGCCGCACGGCACCTCAAGGGTGGGCCTCGCCGAGTGCGCTCGCCAGATCGACGAGCAGCTCGGGGTCCACCGGTTTTTCGATCCAGCCAGTCGCGCCTGCGTCGCGTACGGCTGCCTTGAAGCCTTCGTCCGATTCCGTGGTCAGCACGAGGATGGGCGTTTCGAAGTACGAAGGATTCGCCCTCAACTGCTTGATCAGGTCGAGTCCGCCCATGCGCGGCATGTAAAGGTCGGTGAGCACGAGGTCGAAGCGCTGGGCGAGCGCATGCTCGAGCCCTTCTTCGCCGTCGCTCGCCACCGTCACCTCGTAGCCTGCCGAGCCGAGCGCCGCCTGCAGGATCTCCCGCATGGACACCGAATCGTCGATCGCCAGAATGTTCCTGATCATCCGTTCCTCGTTGTCATTGCGCTGCCGGCGCGACGGCTGGGGCGACGGCCGGCCCCGCCGGCGCCACCGTGTTTGCCACCTTCGGCGCGATCGCCACCGGCGCCGGCGCCGCCCGGCCCATGCCGGCGTCCGGCGTGAGCGCGGGCAGGCTCTTGCCCGAACCCGCCGCGTCGTCGGAGAGCGTGGTGGTGGTCGAGTCGTCGTGCATGAGCGCGTCTTCGGATTTCTTGTTCAATACGATGATGCTGATGCGGCGGTTCTCCGGGTCGAGCGGATCGGCCTTGTTCAGGTTCTGCGTGGAAGCGAGGCCGAGCACGCGCAACACCTTCGATTCGTCCATGCCGCCCGCGATCAGCTCGCGCCGCGAGGCATTCGCACGATCGGCGGAAAGCTCCCAGTTGCTGTAGCCCTTCTCGCCGCCGGCGTACGGCACGGCGTCGGTGTGGCCTTGCACGACGATGCGGTTGGGCACGTCGTTGAGTGTCTTGCCGATCGCCTGCAGGATGTCGCGCATGTACGGCTCGACCACGTCGCGCGCGGTGGCGAACATCGGGCGCTTCTGCGAGTCGACGATCTCGATGCGCAGGCCCTGCAGCGTGGAGTCGATGCGGATCTGCTGCTTGAACTGGCGCAGCACCGGGTTCGCCTCGATCGCCGCCATCAGCTTCACCTGCAGGTCGTGCAGGCGCACCTGCTCCTTGCGTTCGAGCGAGCCTTCGAGCTGCTTCGTGGCGTCGTCGTCGTTGTGCTTCGACTGGTTGCGCTCCGAGCGCTCGGTCGCGCCGTCGCTGCGGCGCGTGACGCCCTGGTCTTGCGACGAGATGTCACGGCCGCCGCCCTTCAGGATGCTCGAGTCTTCCGCACTGCGATCGCCGCCCCAGAGCGTGATCTTCATCGGCTGGTTGAAGTAGTCGGCGATGCCCTTCAACTGCACCGTCGAAGCCGACGACAGCAGCCACATCAGCAGGAAGAACGCCATCATCGCGGTCATGAAGTCCGCGTACGCGAGCTTCCATGCGCCGCCATGGTGGCCGGCCTTCTTCGGCGCGGCGCGCTTGACAACGATTGCGCGGTCCTTGTTGTTGCTCATGGGCCGTCCCTTACTTCGCCTTCACGCGGCGCACGTGCTCTTCGAGTTCCGTGAACGACGGACGCTCGGTCGAGAACAGCACCTTGCGGCCGAACTCCACGGCAATCGCCGGCGCGTAGCCGTTCAGGCTCGCGAGGATCGTCACCTTGATGCACTGGAACATCTTGGTCGACTCGGTCACGCGCTGCTCCGCGAGGCTCGATAGCGGTCCGATCAGGCCGTACGAAAGCAGAATGCCGAGGAAGGTGCCGACCAGCGCCTGGGCGATCATCTCGCCGAGCACCGCGGGCGGCTTGTCGGCGGACGCCATGGTGTGAACCACGCCCATCACCGCCGCGACGATACCGAACGCCGGCATCGCGTCGCCCACCTTCGCGAGCGCATGAGCGGGCGCCTCGCCTTCGGCGTGGTGGGTTTCGATTTCCTCGTCCATGAGGCTTTCGATCTCGAAGGCGTTCATGTTGCCGCCCACCATGAGGCGCAGGTAGTCGGTGAGGAATTCGACGATGTGGTGGTCGGCCAGGATCTTCGGATACTGCGTGAAGATCGGGCTCTTCTGCGGATCGTCGATATCCGCTTCGAGCGTGAGCGTGCCTTCCTTTCGCGCCTTCGCGAGCAGGACATAGAGCAGCGCGAGCAGCTCCATGTACACGTCCTTGTTGTATTTGGCGCCCTTGAACAGCGTGGGAAGCACGCGCAAGGTGGCCTTGATGGTCTTGATGCCGTTGCCGAGGATGAACGCGCCGACGCCAGCACCACCGATCATGAGCAGTTCCATCGGCTGCATGAGCGCGCCCAGATGGCCGCCCTCGAGTGCATAGCCGCCGAAGACGCAAAGGATCGTCAAGAGGGTTCCAACGATAATCAGCACTGCCGGGTCCTCACTAGAAATGCGCCGCGAACCGCCGTCGGCCCGCGCCCTTAGCTGGGTTTACGGCAACGGCGCGAAAAACTTTGGGTTTGAATGGGCGCGGATCGCAAGCCGGCCGGGCATCTGCCGTCTGCCTGGCATCGGCATGACGGAGGAATCTGGGGCCGGTTCGCAAAGCCGCGCGGGAAGGGGTTGCAGTTCGTGCCTGCGGCTGCGTGTGACGATGCGGCCCCGCTGCGGCAGGCGCCATCCGGCGCAGCCGCGCGGCCTCTGCGCCGGGACGAGCCGGGTTTATCCGGAGTCCCGGCCTGCATGAACGGCAGCAAGCCGCATCGATCGAGGTGAAGCCGGGTTGATCTGCCTCAAGCGGCGATCTGCGAGGCAAGCGCGCTGCGTCGCGTGCGCCCCGCCCGCGACGGCGGCTGGCACAGCCCGCAGACGAAGCCGCGCTGCGGGTCGTGCGCATGCGCCACGTAGCGGCCGCCGCAACGGCTGCACGGCGTCATCTGCAGCAGGCCCGAGGTGAAATAGCGCACGAGCGTCCAGGCGCGCGTGAGGCTCAGCGCGGGCGTTTCATCGTGCAGCCGCAAGTGCTCGAGATAGAGCCGGTAGCTCTTCACGATCGCGTGGATCGGCTCGCAGCGCGCGTGGCGGCTCATGAACATGAACGTGTTGTAGAACAACGAGGAATGGACGTTGGGCTGCCAGGTCATGAACCAGTCGGTCGAAAACGGCAGCATGCCCTTGGGCGGCGACTCGCCCTTCACTTCCTTGTAAAGCCGGATGAGCCGGTCGCGCGAGAGCGAGGTCTCCGCCTCGAGCAGTTGCAGACGCGCGCCCAGTTCGATCAGCTCGATCGCGAGCGCGATCTCTTTTACCTCCTGCACCACACTCTTTGTCGCCATAGACACCCGTTGGAAGCCGCAATGGAATGCGCGTGGCGCCTGCCGCCGTTCACGGGCAGCAAGGCGCAATGCGCGGCCGCGCACGGCGGCGCGGGGCGAAGCGGTTCAGCCGATCTGCTCGACGTCCTGGCCCGCCATGATGATCGCCGAGTGCGTCAGCGCGGTTTTGCCCTTGTCGGCAAGCGCGCTCAGGATGGCGTGGTCGTCGAACCGGAAGCGGCAAAGCAGCTGGTTCGATGCGGCAAGGCGTACGGTCTGCGCGAAAGTGAGATTGGCGAGCACCTCGGCAGACTGCTCGGAGATGCCCATGCGGAACATACCCGTCGGCTTGTCTTCGCGCAAAAGACGTTGCGCGAGCAACAGGTATGACAGGTTCACTTCCTTGATCTCATTGAGCATGTCGCTGTGCGTCGTCGCGCTCATGGATTCCCCCGAATCAAATCGCGGCGGCTGGTCAGACCGCCCGCGGAAAACGTTTGCTCGCCCAGATGCAACCCGAGTGCATCCGAACGGCCTGTTTATGGTCGTGGGTCCATTGTGGCTGGGGCGGGAACAAATGGAAATCGGACGGATGCCGCGACGCGTTGCGAGAAAAAGTTTCGCAAACGTGTAGGAATTTTTCTGACACAGAGGCGGGAGCAGCGGCGGGAGGCGGGGCGCGTCATGTCATGCGCATAAGCCGCGAAATTATCTGTCGATTATAGGCTTTTTCATGGATGCGTCACGCGTGCGTGCTAACTAGCGCGCGCTCGACCGACTCACCCGGGCCTTTTGACCCTTGTTCTGGCGTCCGGGCACGCGGCTTGCGCAGTGCGCGCGCAAGCCGCGTCACGCTTTGCAATGGCCTCTTACACCTGCTGTATCCCGCTGTAACAACTTTAAGCGTTTGCAAAACCGCGTGTATCGGGCCGCGAAATGGCCATAATCGGTCTCAGGGATAACCCGATACCGTTGTACCGCCGCAGTGCCGCATCACCGAGTTCGTTGCACACGCGGCCTTTTTGGGCTTTTTGCCCAGGAGATCGAACAATGCGAATCGCACAAATTGCGCCACTTTATGAAGCCGTTCCGCCCAAGCTTTATGGCGGCACCGAGCGCGTCGTGTCCTACCTGACCGAAGCGCTGGTCGACCTCGGCCACGACGTGACGCTGTTCGCCAGCGGCGATTCGGTCACCTCGGCAAACCTCGAAGCCGCCTGGCCGCGCGCACTGCGTCTGGACCCGACGATCCGCGACGCGCTGGCCCCGCACATGGTGCTGCTCGAGCGCGTGCGCCGCGTCGCGCACGAATTCGACGTGCTGCACTTCCACCTCGACTATCTGCCGTTCCCGCTTTTCACGACCATGGACACGCCGTTCGTCACGACGCTCCACGGCCGTCTCGACCTGCCGGAGCTGCAACCGGTGTTCGAGCAGTTCCCGAACGCACCGGTGATCTCGATTTCGGACTCGCAGCGCCAGCCGTTGTCCCAGGCCGCATGGCAGAACACGATCTATCACGGACTGCCAAAGAACCTGCTCACGCCGCAAGCCGACCGCAAGCCCGAGTACCTCGCGTTCCTCGGCCGGATCTGCCCGGAAAAGCGCGTAGATACGGCGATCAAGATCGCCGCGCTCTCCGGCCTGCCGCTGAAGATCGCCGCCAAGGTCGACAAGGTCGACCAGGACTACTTCAAGACCGAGATCGAGCCGCTGCTTTCGCAGGCCCACGTGGAGTTCGTCGGCGAGATCAACGAAGAGCAGAAGCCCGCGTTCCTTTCGGGGGCGAAGGCGCTGCTGTTCCCGATCGACTGGTCCGAGCCGTTCGGCCTCGTGATGATCGAGGCGATGGCATGCGGCACGCCGGTGATCGCCTTCAATCGCGGTTCGGTGCCGGAGGTGATCGACCCGGGCGTCACGGGCTATGTCGTCGAGGACGTGCAAGGCGCCGTGGCCGCGCTGCAGAATATCGATTCGCTTTCGCGCGTGGCGATTCGCAACCAGTTCGAACACCGCTTCACGTCGCACATCATGGCGGGGAATTATGTCGACACTTATACGGCGCTGATCGAAGCCGCACAGCGTCCGGTACTGCGTCGCGTCGCCGCCGGCTGAGTGCGAAGCATTCCGGTTTTCGCGATAAATCCAGACGAATGCACGACGTGAATCGTTTGCGAGTCGTCGAATAGCGCCATTACGCGCTGATTACAGAAGACGCACAAAAAAGAGCCGCATGAAACATGCGGCTCTTTTATTGCATTGCAGTTACGCCGGTATGGCGGCCGGGCTGTTCTCCGGCGGCATGCGTCAGGCGATCAGGTAGCGTTCGCGATTCTTGCCCGCGATCCACTTGGGCGGCTTGCCGCGCCCGCTCCAGGTCGCGCCCGACTTGGGGTCCTGATAGCGCGCGGGCAGCGGCGCCTTTTTCGGCGGGCGTCCGCGGCGCGCGGCCTCGGCAAAGCCCAGGTCCTGGGCGGAAAGGCCATACTCGGCGATCTTTTCCCGGATCGCGGCGATGACGTCCGCGATCTCGGTGCGCCGCGCCTCTTCGGCCTGAGCCTGGAGTTTTGCGATCTGCGCCTTGATTTCTGTATATTGCGACATTTCTATTCCCCCTTCATTGCTCTTGAAACCGGCTCGATCGGAGATTAGACGCAAATAACGGAATTCGCAATCGCTATTAATACTGTTTTTTCACGCTATTCTTCGATTTAACGATCGACCGGCTCCAGCGCAATTGCGTACACATCGATCGCAATAATTCGATCAATTACGTCCAAATTGACAATCCTTGACAGCATCGAAAAGGGCGACTGCCTAGAATCTGGCATTTCCCGGTGCCGGTGCTTTACGCGGCCCCTTCAAAAATCGACTTTTCGAGGTGTCACGCAATGCACTTATCCAGGCGGCTCATCGCCGAACTGATCGGCACTTTCTGGCTCGTTCTGGGCGGCTGCGGCAGCGCGGTGCTCGCGGCCAACTTCGCCGGGCCGGTTCACGGACTCGGGATCGGGTTCGTGGGCGTGTCGCTCGCCTTTGGTCTGACCGTGCTCACCATGGCCTACGCCATCGGCCACATTTCGGGCTGCCATCTGAATCCCGCCGTGAGCGTTGGCCTGACCGTGGCGGGCCGCTTCCCGGCGCGCGACCTCGTGCCCTATATCGCAGCACAGGTGGTGGGCGCGGTGATCGGCGCTTTCGTGCTTGCGCTCATCGCGACGGGCAAGCCCGGCTTCGACCTCGTCGCGAGCGGCTTCGCGACCAACGGTTACGGCGGGCAGTCGCCGGGCCACTACGCCATGGGCGCCGCGTTCGTGTGCGAAGCCGTCATGACCGCGTTCTTCCTGTTCGTCATTCTCGGCGCAACCGACAAGCGCGCACCCGCAGGCTTCGCGCCGATCGCCATCGGCCTGTGCCTCACGCTGATTCATCTGATCTCGATTCCCGTCACCAATACCTCGGTGAATCCGGCTCGCTCGACCGGCCCCGCGCTGTTCGTGGGCGGTGAGGCGATCTCGCAGCTGTGGCTGTTCTGGGTCGCGCCGATCGCCGGCGCAGTGATCGCAGGCATCGTGTACCCGGCGGTGGCGGGGCGGCGCGAAGCGGTGGCGGCGGTCGCCGTGCGCGAGACGGCTTGACGGCCTCTGACGCGCGCTGACACGTCCGCGCGGCCCGAGCCGCGCCGCATTGCGACACGTTCTCCGTGCAGTTGCAAACGGGCGCTTCGGCGCCCGTTTGTCTTGCTGGCCGCGGCGCGCTCCGGCTGCGCTGCTGGCCGGGCCCGTGATGGCTGCACTGCTAGAATCGGGCGACCTTCCCATTGTCTTGCGACCTGGAGCATCACGCCCAGCATGAAGCGCTCACGCCCCCGGCCAGGCCGGATCGCCTCGACGCTCGCCGCCGCGCTGAGCGCACTGCTATGCGCCTGTGCGCCGCTGCCGCACGCCAACGGACCCGCTAACGCCGGCGAGACAGCGCAAACGAATGCGAGCAGCGCGCCAGCTGCGCGCAACGTCGAAACACTCATCTTCGTGAGGCATGGCGAAAAGCCGCCGGAGGGATTCGGCCAGCTCAACTGCAAGGGGCTGAACCGCGCGCTTGCGCTGCCAGCCGTGATCGCGGCCAAGTACGGCAAGCCCGACGCCATCTATGCGCCCGACCCCGGCGAGCAAAAGGAAGACAACGGGCATTCCTACTACTACGTGCGCCCGCTCGCGACGATCGAGCCGACCGCGATCCAGTTCGGCATGCCGATCCAGACGCCGTATGGCTATTCGAAGATCGACGCGCTGCAAACCACGCTCGTCGATCCGCAGTGGCGCGGCCGCACCGTGCTCGTTGCGTGGGAACACCGGGAAATCGAGACGCTCGTGCGCCGCATCGTCGCCGCGCACGGCGGCAGCGCGAGCGATGTGCCGCGCTGGGAAAGCGCGGACTTCGACAGCATCTATGTGGTGCGCATCGACTGGAGCGGCGGCGCCGCGCGTGCGCGTTTCTCCCACGAGCGCGAAGGGCTCGACGCACGTGCGGACGACTGCCCGTGCGCGCAATTGCCCGCGGCGCAGTAACCGTCCCGCGGTAACCGTTCGCATGGAATCGCGAGAGCGGTGGCGGCGCTAGCGACCGCGCCCGCGTGAATTACGACGCGAGTTCGTCGTCGAGCGCGAACAGCTTGCGCAGATGATGCGCGACACCGGCTTCGAAGTTGTTGCCGATGCGCGGCACCCGAGGCAGCCGCTTGATGAGATCGGGATTGGCGTTGTTCATCATGAACGGATGGCCCGCCGTTTCGAGCAGATCGATGTCGTTCATGTTGTCGCCGAACGCGACGCAACCCGCCGCGTCCACGCCGAGGCGGTCGAGCACGACGCGCAGCGCGCGGCCCTTCGAAACGCCGGCCACCATGACTTCGAGACAATCGGGCAGGGAGTAGGTGACGTAGAGCGCGTTGCCGAACTCGCGCGCGAGATTTTGCGCGACGTGTGCGAGATCTGCCGGATCGCCGATATAGAGCGCCTTGGCAATGCCTGCGCCCGCGTAGTCGCGCAGATCCGCCACGCGGTACTCGAAGCCCGAGTCTTGGTGATATGCGAGGAGTTCGGGCGCATCGCGGTCGATGAGCCAGGCGTCGTCGGTGTAGATGCTCACGATCACGCGGCCATGCTCGCCCACGGTGTCGGCAGCCACGAGACGCTCGACCATGGGCGCGCCCAGATTGCTCGCGTGGATCAGCGTGTCGTCAGGTGCGTGCACGCGCGCGCCGTTCGCGGTGATGAGATACGGTCGGATGCCGAGCACGTCGCGAATGCCGGCCACGTCGCAATAGTGGCGGCCGGTCGCGATCACGAACGGCAGCCCTTGCGCATCGAGCGCGCCCAGCGTGGCAACCGTGAACGGATCGACCTGATGGTCGCTATTGAGCAGCGTTCCGTCGAGATCGGTTGCAATGACCTTGTACATGGTGATCACACAGCTAGCGGGAAACGTTGAATCGTAGCATCTGCGGCATGGCTATGCCGTTGACCTACGTTCGTGCCCCTTCTCACAGCCACTCAGCTGTCCGCGGCGGCGCTTGCCAGCCGCTGGGCCTCCATCTGCGCGAGCCGCAGCGCACCGGTGGTGGAATCGGCGAGCGGCGCGCGCAGGCGATCGCGCACCGCTTGCGGCACCCATTCGCGCAGCGGCTGCCCAAGGCCGCCCGAGAGCGCGGCCGGCAGCTTGCCCGAAGGATCGAGCGCGGTGATGAGTTTCGCAATTTCCACGCCGGCTTCGGCGAGCAGCCTGGCGACGAACGGATGTTCGCGATGCGCGAGGACGACCGGCGCGAGGCTGGCATACGCCGTCTGGTTGGCCGCGCACTGCCACACAATGAGACTGTCTCGATCGGTGGCGCACGCGTGTGCGAGCAGGGCCCGTGCGAAGTCGTCCATGGGCACGCGGGCATCGAGCGCCTGCTGCGCCCAGACGATCGCACGCAGGCCGAACCAGGCGCCACTCGCTTCGTCGCCCGAGGGAAAGCCGAAACCGCCCGCAATGCGGCACTGACCGTCCTCACCGAGAACCGCCGCGATGCTGCCCGTGCCGAGGGCGACCACCACGCCCGGCGCGCCGCCGTGCGCGCCCAGCAGTGTCGTGTAGGCGTCGCTTTCCACCGCGAGCCCGGCCGCCGGGGGCGCGGCAGCGAGAAACGGCGCCAGCCAGTCGGGGTTGTTCACGCCTGCGAGCCCGCAGCCAAGCACGCATTGCGACCAGTCGAACGCGAGCCCCGCCTGGGCAAACGCCGCGCGGCAGCCTTCCTCGATCGATTGCCAGGCCCGTTCGATACCTAGCCCGAGCCCCGACGGCCCCGCAGCCGCGCGCGCGAGTTCGACGCCGTTCGTGTCGCCAAGCGCGATGCGCGTGCCGGTGCCGCCGCCGTCCACGCCAATCAACCAAGTGTATTTCTGCATGATGTCCGCCGCGCCGCGCGCGCCTGAGAGTCCGGTTCGAAAGCCAAAATTTTTGTCGTGCCGCAGAGACTAACGGCTTCCCAGGCTTCGCACAATCGGCCATCCGGCCAGGGTGGCGGCGCGGCACCGATCCGCTATGCTTGCGTGGCTCGAACGACGTCTCGCAAGGGGAACTTACCGTGACACACCGCTGCAACTGGGTATCGGCCGGCGCGTCGCCGCAGTATGTGCAATACCACGACGAGGAGTGGGGTGTGCCGTCGCGGGACGACCAGCATCTGTTCGAAATGATCGTGCTCGAAGGCGCGCAGGCAGGACTCTCGTGGTCCACGATACTCAACAAGCGCGAAGGCTATCGCCGCGCCTTCGCCAACTTCGACATCGCCAAGGTTGCGCGCTTTACGCCCAACCAAGTCGAAACGCTCATGCAGGACGCCTCGATCGTGCGCAACCGGGCCAAGATCGAGGCCGCCATCGCCAACGCGCGCGCCGTGCAGCAGATCCAGGCCGATCACGGCACGCTCGCGAAATTTGTCTGGTCGTTCGTGGACGACACGCCCATCCAGAACGACCTCGCCTCGTATCGCGACGCACCGGCCTCTACCGAAGTCTCGGACGCGCTTAGCAAGGCGCTCAAAAAGTACGGCTGCAAATTCGTTGGTACGACGATCTGTTACGCGTTCATGCAGGCTGTCGGCATGGTCAACGACCACGAGCGCGACTGCATGCGCCGCAAGGCATGCGCAGCGCTTGGCAAAAAGAAGCGTCGCGCCTGAGCGCAGCGAAGCTCGTGCGACTCGGGTAACTCCCGAGCGGAGCGGGACGCCGTGCAAACTCTTGTCTCGCATGGCTTTGTGACACGCCAGAGCGACTGCGCCCGGCGCCGGCCAGCCTGTCTTTTGATCGCTACCGTGCGCCGCCCCACGGTTTTCCACTGGCGTGCCGTTATAACGGGAAGTGAATGCAGGCGCGTCAGGGGAACGGGTAGTGATGCCGGCTGGGAGGCCGGCGGCGCCGCATTAGAAGGGAATTAACCTGTGCCTGGCACCTGGGCAACAGGGGGTTGAAATGAAAAACGTCCACTTCCTGAGTCATCAGGAGATCTTCGACCGCGCAGTGGCCCATCTGTTTGGCCAGGGGCGCGCGGCACTTCTTCCACGCGGCGGCGGCGCCTATCGGGGCGGTGGCTGTGGCGGTGGCTCCGGCAGCGCGCACTGCTACGGCGGATGTCCGGTCGGCAGCTTCATCCGGCCACGCGACTACATGAGCGCCATGGAAGGCATACCCGTGCGCTTCATCGGCCGTGAAACGAACGACGTGCCGCTCTATATGGACGTGGGCGTTGCCGCGCTGAAAAAGGCGCTGCTGCGCGCCCATATCAACATATACGACCCCGCTACGATCAATCTGCTGAGTTGCCTGCAGAACGTGCACGACGTGTTTGGCGTGTGGGAATGGCGCGAACGCCTTTGCTCGATCGCCGCGCAGTTCGGCTTGTCGCCCGAGCAGCTGAAGGACGCCGCCTGAAATCGGCCGGCGCGCACATCGCGCGCCGCGCTTCGGCGCTTAGTGCTACGCACGAACACGCGCAAACGCAAACGGCGGCGCAGCTTCTTGCGAAGCATGCGCCGCCGTCTGGCGGAACACCGAAAAGCGAAAAAGCTTAGTGGAGCTTCTTCGGCAGCATCTGGCTGCGCAGACGCTTGTGCAGGCGCTTCACAGCAGCTGCCTTCTTGCGCTTGCGAACTGCCGTCGGCTTTTCGTAAGCTTGACGCTCACGCAGCTCGGCGATCAGGCCGTTCTTTTCGATTGCACGGCGGAAGCGGCGAATCGCCACTTCGAACGGCTCGTTTTCCTTCAGAAGAATCGTCGTCATGTATTTCCTAACTCAAATCGCTTAATACGGTTCAAAGGCGCGAGCGTCAAAGCCGCTCACGCGCCGGCCCTCCGGTCGTTCGCCACGCTGGGGCTAAACGAGAGGCAAGGCGGCCACGGAGGCCGGAAAAGAGAAGTAGGGGGTTCACAGCGGAACGCGATCAGGTCGACCTTGCTGCAACACACCTGACCGCCGGTTTGCGGCCGCCAACAGTAACGAACACGGCAACAAAACAGGCAAAGATCTCAATTCACTCCCAATGATATCAGGAAAAGATCCGCCTGACCAGGGTTTCTTGATTCTAGTCAGGGACTTGCGCGGCTTGCCACGGCCGCCGCGCCCGCCCTGTCAATTAGGACACCTGGGTTAATGCCTTTGCCGTCAGGCGCTCGCGTCGTTGAGCGCCTGGATGTCGGCCGGATCGAGCTTCAGCCGTACCGCGGCAGCCAGGCTCTCCAGTTGATCCAGCGAGGTCGCGCTCGCTATCGGCGCGGTAATGCTCGGGCGCGCGATCAGCCACGCCAGCGCAACCGCCGCGAGCGTGCTGCCGTGGCGCTCGGCCACGTAATCGAGCGCCGCGAGGATCCGGATACCGCGGTGATCGAGGTACTTCTCGACGCGCGAGCCGCGCGTGCTCTTCGCGAGATCCTCGCGCGAACGGTACTTGCCCGAGAGAAAGCCGCTCGCGAGGCTGTAATAGGGCACAACCGCGAGCTTCTGCGCCATCGCCACCGGTTCGAGATCGGCCTCGTAGCGGGCGCGGTCGTACAGGTTGTATTCGGGCTGGATGATCTGGTACGCGGGCAGGCCGGACCTCGTCGAAACCGCGAGCGCTTCCTCGACGCGCGCGCCCGTGTAGTTCGACGCGCCGATCACACGCACCTTGCCGGCCTCGATCAGCCGCTGGTAGGCACCGAGCGTTTCCTCGAGCGGGACCTTCTGGTCGTCCTCGTGCGAGAAGTACACATCGATGTAATCGGTCTGCAGACGACGCAGCGAATCTTCTACGGCAGCCGCGATGTTGGCGGCGGAAAGTCCCGGGCGGCGCGCATCTTTTGCGACCTTCGTTGCGATCACCACCTTGTCGCGCTTGCCGCTTTTCGCGATCCACTTGCCGATGATCGTCTCCGACTCGCCGCCCTGGTTGCCGGGCACCCACGCGGAATACACATCGGCGGTGTCGACGAAGTTGAGGCCGGCGTCGGTGAAGGCGTCGAGGATCGAGAACGAGGTGGCTTCGTCTGCGGTCCAGCCGAAGACGTTGCCGCCGAACATGAGCGGGGCGACCTGCAACGAGGAAGTGCCGATCCTGCGTAGTTCCATGGGGCCTCCAGAAAAAGGGCGGACGGGGAACCGCTGAGCATACGCCGCCTCGCGGCGCGCTGCAGCGGGCACGGGCACGCGGCCGCGGAAGTGCCCTGGCGGCGCTGCACTAAACCACGCGCGATACCTGCCGTAAACACGCTTGCAAACTGCAGGACGCAGGAATGCGTGAGGGAAGCGGGAAGCACGGAGCGCGGCGCAACTGGATTTTTTATGCACCGCGCAAATGAGGTCTCGATTGTCGGTGCTTCCCCTCAAGTTTTTTTTACCCACGCCGACAACCTTCACTGAGGCGGCCAGCAATGAAAGATTGCACCCGCCGCGGCCATAGTGGCTTGTAACGGGCTTTCAGCCCGCTTAGGAGAATTTCCATGCTCGGAATTAACAGCAACATCAACTCGCTCGTCGCGCAACAGAACCTGACGGGCTCGGGCAGCGCGCTGTCGCAAGCGATCACGCGCCTGTCGTCGGGTAAGCGCATCAACAGCGCAGCTGACGATGCAGCAGGCCTCGCGATCTCGAACATCATGCAGACCCAGATCAACGGTCTGAATCAGGGTGTGTCGAACTCGAACGACGGCGTTTCGCTGGTTCAAACGGCATCGAGCGGTCTGTCGTCGCTGACGAGCAGCCTGCAGCGTATCCGCCAGCTGGCCACGCAAGCGGCCAACGGCTCGATGACCGCAGACGACCGCGCAGCACTGCAGCAGGAAGTGAACCAGCAAGTTTCGGAAATCAACCGTATCGCGTCGCAAACGACGTACAACGGCATGAACGTGCTGAACGGTTCGCTCGGTACCGTGTCGTTCCAGGTCGGTGCAAACGTCGGTCAGACGATCAGCCTGAGCCTGTCGCAAAACATGTCGGCAGCCTCGATCGGCAGCGGCGTGCCGCAAGCCGGCCAGACGCTCGGCACGTTCAGCGGCCTGAGCCTGAGCTCGGCTGGCGCTTCGGTCGCCGCCTCGGCAGCAACCGTCACGTCGATCAATGTGGTTTCCGACGGCAGCGGCGGCTTCACGTTCACGGACCAGAACAATCAGGCACTGAGCAGCGGTGCGGTCGGTACGCTGTTCACGGCCACGGGCGCTTCGGGCACCAGCGGCAACGCCATCCAGGGCTCGGGCGGTGCGGTCTCGCTCAGCATTGCCGCAGCCTTCAATACGGCTGTCGGCTCGGCCGGCTCCGCTGCTGTCGCTTCTGTGGACGCTCAGGTCAACTCCTACAACGTGCCGACGGACGTTGCTAACGTCGACATCAGCACGGCAAGCGGCGCAAGCATGGCCATGGAGTCGATTGACAACGCGCTGAACACGCTGAACAACCTGCAGGCAACGCTCGGCGCAGCACAGAACCGCTTCACGGCAATCGGCACGACGCAGCAAGCTCAGTCGACCGACCTGTCGACCGCCCAGTCGTCGATCCAGGACGCCAACTTCGCAGAAGAAACGGCGAACCTCTCGAAGGCGCAAGTGCTGCAGCAAGCCGGTATCTCGGTGCTCGCACAAGCGAACTCGCAGCCGCAGCAGATCCTGAAGCTCCTCCAGTAATACGAGCTTCTGTAGCCCAAGCGTTGCGCGCCCGGCCGCCATACCCGTGAGCGCAACGCAAGCCAATCGGGAGGATCGCCTCCCGATTGGCGTTTTCCAGACTTGAACCGATTCAAACTGCAACGCCGACGCACGGAGCCCCTTCATGTCCACCGTAACCAGTTCGACAGCCAGCACGATCGCAAGTAGCGTCGCCGCTACGACCGCAGCGAGCAACGCCGCTCTGCAGCAAGCAGCCCAGTCGATTGTCAGCGGCTCGACCGGCAACTCGTCGATGGACGTGAATTCGCTCGTCACGGCGCTCGTCAACTCCAAGATCGCCGGCCAGGCCGCCACGATCAGCGCCGAGCAGACGCAGGACAACACCGAAATCTCTGCGTACGGCGCGCTTTCCGCCGCGCTCTCCGCGCTCCAGGCAGGTCTCTCGCCGCTCTCGGACGGCACGACCCTCAGTGCGTTCAGCACGACGCTCAGCGGCACCGGCCTTACGGCCACCGCAGGCAGCGGCGCGGCAGCAGGGACGTATTCGCTCGACGTCAAGCAAGTGGCACAAGCTCAGGTGCTCACCTCGACCGGCTACGGCGCAACAACGGCGCTCGCCTCGGGCTCGTCCACGATGACGCTGACGGTCAACGGCGCCAGCACCACGATCTCGCTCGACAGCACCAACAGCACCGTCGCGGGCATTGCATCCGCGATCAACTCGGCCACCAACAATCCGGGCGTGACGGCAACGGTCGTCAACGGCGCCGATGGCGCGCACCTCGTGCTGCACGCCACCTCGACCGGCGCATCGAACGGCATCAGCATCGCGATCAGCGACTCGAATTCCAGCGATGCCTTGAACAACCTTGCCGTGACGACCACGGCAGGCACGGCGATCACGAGCGCGAGCGCGACTTCCGCCAACCTCACCGCCAACCAGTCGACGATCTCCAACACGACCAACTGGACACAGTCCACGGCCGCACACGACGCCTATTTCACGATCGACGGCACGGGCGCGACCAGCACGACGAACACCGTAAAAACCGCGCTGTCTGGCGTCACGCTGACCCTCACCGCAGCGGCGGTCGACACGTCGAGCACGGGCAGCGGCGCACAAACGCTTACGGTTGCGCAGAACACCAGCGCGGAATCCAGCGCGATCAACAATTTCGTCACGCTGTACAACACGCTCGTGACGACGATGTCGACGCTCACGTCGTTCAGTTCGACGTCGACGTCGCAGGGCGTGCTGCTCGGCGACTCGACGCTGAACATGATTCAGAACCAGCTGGCGACGATCGTGGCAACCGGCGTGAAGAGCGGCAATACGACGACCAGCCTGGCATCGATTGGCGTGACCCTGAATTCGGACGGCTCGCTCTCGGTCGACAGCGACACGCTGAATACGGCACTGCAAAACAATCAGTCGACCGTGGCGGCGCTGTTCAATTCGACCAACGGCGTCGCCGCCCAGTTGAATAACAACATCACGAGCTATCAGTCGAGCACGGGCGTCATCACGACGCGTACCAACGCGATCCAGACTGACCTGACGAACCTTTCGACGCAGCAGTCCAATCTCGCGGAATACCAGTCGCAGCTCACCAGCATGTACACCGCGCAATTCACCGCGCTCAACACGCTGATGGCGACGATGAACAACAACCAGCAGTACCTCACGCAGCTCTTCGGCGGCACCAACAGCGCAGGCGCGCTGGCCACCAACAAGAGCTGAGCGCATCCAGCAGGAGAGACGACGTGGAATTCGCAGCGCCCATCGATCGCATCTGGCAGATCACGAAAGACATCGAACAGGCGGCAGCCGTCGGCGAATGGGAAAAGGCGGCCGCGCTCGCCAACGAGCGCTCGCCGTTGCTCATGTCGCTCTCCGCGAAGCAAACGGACGCCGCGCTCGACGTGCTCAAGCAGGTTCACGCGATCGACGCGCGCATCGCCGCAACGGCAGGTTCGGCACAGTCGGCGCTGAGCGCCGAATACCGTTCCGCCATGCAGGCCACGCGCAACGTGAACCAGTATCAGCGCGTCGCGCAGTTCTGAAGTACGGACTTTGCAGCGCGTACAGGAATAACAAACAACCATTGCGCCCTCGAGGGCGCATTCGCGTACCTCGGCCCGCCTCGTGCGGGCTTTTCTTTGTGCGCCCTCATTGCGCACGGCCATGGCCGCAACGGCCGACTACCCCGACCCATCTCCGCCCTTCGTTCGCACCACCGAATTGGCGGGCGTTTTGACGTCAACTCGGCAATTCGTCCCGAGTGCGCGCCCTCGATAATTGCCTTACTTCTGCTAACTGCGGCGCAAGCACGCCTTCGTCATGACCGCTTTCCCCACTCCGACCGAAACCACCGCGCTCGCCCCCCAATCGCAAATGGGGAACGACATCCAGCTCGTCATGGAAGCCGGGATCGAACATCATCGCAAGCAGGAATACAGCGAAGCCGAAGCGCTCTACGCCATCGTGCTGGAAGCGGATAGCGATCATGTCGACGCCAATTACCATATGGGCGTGCTGTACATGCAAACGGACCGGCCAGCCGAGGCCGCGCCGCACTTCGAAGCGGTGCTCGGCCATACGCCGAACTTCGCGCAACTCTGGGTCTACTACTTCAACGCCCTGACCGCGAGCAACCAGTTCGAAGCCGCGCGGATGGCGCTTGATGTGGCGCGGCAATGCGGCGTTCCCGGGGATGCCATCGAGACGTTGAAGGCTCGTCTGCCCCAGCCTGATGCGGCGGCAGCACCAGCGCTGTCGACTGAACCTTCGCACGCGGCCGCGGTGGAGCCTCCCGAAGCTGCGTCGAAGCAGAAGACTCCGGACACGCCCGCAGCGATAGCCGACCTGCGTCGCGCCAGCATGACGGATCTGCGCCAGTTTGCCGATCTGTTCAACGGCGGAAAAACAGAGGCCGCGCTGAAGCTTGCCCGTCGCTTGACGGAGCAAAACCCGGCGCACGGCGAATGCTGGCTGACGCTCACGCACGCCCTGCAGCGCGCAGGCAAGTATGCGGAATCCGTGATGTCGGCCGAGCGGGCCACCGGCCTGCTGCCCAACAGTCTCCCCGCGCAGTCTATGCTGGCCGACGCGCTGCATATCACGCGCCAGCACCAGCGAGCCATCGCGCACTGCACCCAGGCGCTCGAAAAACATCCCGAGAGTGCAGCACTGCATCGCACATTGGGTGCCGCCCTTCAGGCGACCGGCCGCGCCGGCGAGGGCATCGCCCAGATGCGCCGCGCAGTTGAACTGGAGCCGAACAATGCTCTCGAGCTCGACGCGCTGGCTAACGCACTGAACGAGGATGGCCAGTACGACGAAGCGGAAAGCGCCTTTCGCAAGGCGCTCGCACTCGCGCCCATGCAGGCGGCCACGCACAGCAACCTGCTGTTCTGCCTGATGCACAAGACCGACCTCGATGCAGAAAGCGCCTTCGCGGAGTTCAGCGAGTACGGGAAGCGCCAGGAAGCCTCCCTGCGTCCACACTGGCCGCAGCACACGAACGATCGCAACCCATCGCGGCGCCTGCGGATCGGCTTCGTTTCCGGCGACCTGATCAATCACCCGGTCGCCTACTTCTTCCAGTCGATCGTGGAGCATCTGGCCCGCGATACGAGCCTGTCGCTGCACGTCTATTCGAACTACGTCGTCACCGACGCGTTCACGAAGACGATCCGGGAGCACGCGCAAGAGTGGCACGAAATCTTCGGCATGACCGACGCAGCGGTCGCGCAAAAAATGCGCGACGACGGCATCGATATCATGATCGATCTGTCCGGCCATACCGGCCGTAACCGTCTCGTGGCCCTCGCGCACAAGCCCGCGCCCATCCAGGTGAGCTGGATCGGCAATCCGGCCACGACCGGCCTGACGGCCATCGACTATTACATGTCGGACCGGTTCGTCACACCGCTCGAACAGTTCGCCAGCCGTTTCTCGGAAAAGCTCGTGTTCCTGCCGGCTCTCGCGCCGTTTAAGCCGTACGCGCAAGCGCCGGAGGTAAACGAGCTGCCCGCCTTGAAAAACGGCTACCTGACCTTCGGCAGCTTCAGCCGTCTGGTCAAGATCGGGCCGGAAGTCGTGGCGCTCTGGGCGCGCGTGCTGCGCGAGATACCGACTTCGCGCATGCTCATTGGCGCGATCACGTCGATCGAACAGATGAACAGAGTAGCCAAACTGTTCGCGAGCGAAGGTGTGGACGTGAGCCGCATCAGCTTCATGCAGCGCAAGGGCACCGATGTCTACCTGCAACAGCACCAGCAGGTCGACGTCTGTCTCGACGCGTTCCCATTCGCCGGTTCGACCACGACCATGCACGCCCTGTGGATGGGCGTGCCCACCATGACCCTGCCCGGCGTTTCGATGGCGAGCCGGGGCAGCACGGGATGGCTCTCGCACCTCGGGCTCGACGAGGCGTTCGTCGCGAACGACAAGGACGACTTTGTGAGCAAGTGCGTCGCGCTCGCCAGCGACATCGAGGCACTCGCAACGGTGCGCCGCGAGTTGCGCCAGCACTGCATGCAGTCGCCCATCATCAGCGCAAGCACGATCGCCAACGCCGTATCGCGTGCGCTGCGAACCATGTGGCAGCGCTGGTGCGACGGACTTGCGCCGGAGCATTTCGAGGTCCTGGCGCAGCCGCAGGATGCTTCAGCGGAACCGGTTGCGGAACCGGCGCGCGAGCAGCAACAACCGGGTATTGCGCCAACAGCCGGCTCGATCACGTCGATCGACGCGGTGACCGGCATCCCCGCAGCGACGAAACCAATCCGTATCATCTGCGGCACCCGCCGCACCCGTGAGCAGTTCTCGAATGAAACGGCGCTTGGCCAGTCGCTAAAGCTCTACGCCCAACTGCCCAACATCGAACTCCAGCTGTTCGACAACAACACGCGCGGGCTGTCCAGCATCTACAACGCGGCGATCGAAGAGGCGAAGCAGCGTCCGGCGATCCTCGTATTCGTTCACGACGACGTCTGGCTCAACGACTTCTTCTGGACCGAGCGCATCCGCGAATCCCTCGCCCGTTTCGAGGTGGTGGGGCTCGCCGGCAACCTGCGCCGCGCGCCGCGCCAGCCCGCATGGGCCTTCGCGACGCCCGATCTGCAGTGGGACGAGCGCAAGTATCTGAGCGGAACCGTCGGCCACGGCAAGGGGTTCCCGTGCAACATCGCGTCGACCTTCGGGCCTTCCGGACAGGAATGCAAGCTTCTCGACGGTCTGCTGCTGATTGCGGATAGCGAAGTGCTCGCGAAGAGCGGCCTGCATTTCGACGAGCAGTTCAAGTTCCACTTCTACGACATGGACTTCTGTCGCCAGGCGGAACTCAAGGGGCTGCGCATGGGCACCTGGCCGATTTCGGTCG
Organism: Paraburkholderia sp. EG287B; assembly: GCF_040965595.1. Lineage (NCBI taxonomy): Bacteria > Pseudomonadati > Pseudomonadota > Betaproteobacteria > Burkholderiales > Burkholderiaceae > Paraburkholderia > Paraburkholderia sp. EG287B. The sequence continues at coordinate 311,588 of NZ_JBFRCG010000011.1, read as the reverse complement.
TGCACGAAAGCGGCGGCGCGTTCGGCACGCCGAGCTGGCGCGAAGGCTACGAAAATTATCTGCGCAAATACGGCGATTGAGGCCGTTCTCCCAACAACCAGGCGACGCTCCGGCGTCGCCTGCTGGCAGTCAATAAACGGTTCGTCGGGCAGCGGTCCAGCCCTGACGGCGGCCATATCGGCGCAGCGCCCGTCTCGCGTTGCACGTTCCTCTTCCGGTCGATCGAATGGCGCTCAATGAGACGCTGTTGACCGGGCCTGTCATGGCTTGCCGATTCGCCAAACACACATAACGAAGACAGTCCGAACAGGCGTCGAGCAATTGCGGCGGGGCGCCTCCGGGTTGTCATTCTGTCCAGCGGTCTTGTCATGAACACGACCTGCCTGCCGCGCCGTCCGCGCACCCTGCTCACATCGCTTCGAACAAAAAAAGCCTGCTCACGGGATAGTCCCGGAGCAGGCTTTGACTCGTCCCGTGACACTCAGGTCACAGCGAACAGAATGTCCTGCGGTAACAGCGGTGACTTGTCGATCGCCTGCAGCGCGCGAATCTTTTCACGCGAGACGACCTGCGGATCGACCCACCAATCCTCGAACGGAATCGGATGCGGCGAAACGGGCGGGAACAGCACGGACACGTCTCGCCCGACGAGTTCATAGCCGTGGCGAAGCAGAATATCGCGACTCTCGCTGCGGGCGCGAAAGTCGCCCGAATACGCATCGGTTTCGAATGTGATCACTGAGAACCGGTAGCGATCCAGCGGCAACTTCTTCAGGACCTGCAGCGTGTTGTAGCTCGGATCGATGTCGAGTTGCAGATAATCGATTCGCTGCGTGTCTTGACCGAACCATACGGGCAACGCCTTCGCGTAATCGAGTGCGAGCGCGTCTGCGAGCACGAGCGTATGGTCGGGCCGGTCCTTGAGCCAGCTGCCGAAAAATGCCGGATCGAACTCGATCGACACGCCTTGCCAGCTGTAAAGGAGCGCCAGCAACGCAGTGTTGTTGTTCGACAGCGGATAATTCGCGCCGACTTCCAGATAGCGGCCGTGCGTACGGCCCTCCAGCATCGACAGCACGAAGATGTCCTGCCATGCCTGCGAAGCATTGCGATTGAGCGTGCCAGCACCCGCGAACGGGAAGCGCAAATGCTGCTGCATCTGCGGCTGCCACGTCCACGCTTGCTGCAATGACTGAATATCCATAGAGATGGCGTCTTGCATGCGAATCCCGGCTTAGACGATTTCGATTTCCGGGAACGGGAAAATCAGTCGCCCGCCACTCTTCAGATACTCGCTTTCACGGCGCAGGATGCCGTTCTTGAAGTGCCACGGCAGGACGAGGAAATAGTCCGGCTTCATCGCACGCGCCTTCGCTTCGGAGATGATGGGGATATGCGTGCCCGGCGTCACGCGGCCGAATTTTTCCTCGTTCACTTCGGCGATGGCCGGAATGTCTGCCGCGGTGAATCCGCAGAACTGCAGCACGACGTTGCCCTTCGTCGAAGCACCGTAACCGAGCACCTTCTTGCCGTCCGCATTCAGGGCGCGGATCAGTCGCGTCAGGTCGTCGCGATGGCGGAACACGCGCTCCTCGAATTCGCGATAAGGACGCGGCGTATTCAGGCCCATCCGGTCTTCCTGCTCGAGCAGCCAGTCGATCACCGGATGATTGACCTTGATCGAGTGGTCGCCGGCTTTCGCGGCCGTCACGGCGAAGCTGCCGCCGTTGACGGCATTCATCACGACGTCCACCAGCTTGAGGCCGGCCGCTTCCAGAATGATCTTCACGACGGCGAGCGAATAGTACTCGAGGTGCTCGTGGCAGATCGTGTCGTACGAATTCAGACGCAGCATCGACGGCATGTAGCTTTGCTCGAAATGCCAGACACCGTCATCGGCGAGAATCGATTCGATCTGTTTCGCGAATTCGATCGGCGCTTCGAGGTCGTAGAACATCGCGATCGACGTGACGATCTTCGCCGGGCGACTTTCGACCGAGCGGTAAGCGTCGGCGGAAAAGAAGTCGGGGACGAGGCGCACGTCTTCCGGATAGTATTCACGGAACTTGTTGCCGGTCGGATCGATGCCGATCCGGCGCAGACCGTTGGTGCGGTAAGCCCTCAACGTCGTGGAGTCGTTGCTGCCGATGTCGAGCACGACGTCGCCGGCCGAGAGCGGCTTCAGGCGTTCGAGGTACGCGATCTTGTCGGTCAGGTGATCGACCATCGACTGGTTCAGCCCCGATCGATAGCCGTAATTGTCGCCGTACATCTCCGACGGCTCGTACGAATGCGCGAGCTGCAACAAGCCGCTGCCCGGCGACCACACGAGCTCCAGCGGGCCCTGCGTGACCGGCTCGTCAGCCGATTTCGGAAAAACGCCGGTAAGTGCCTGGTGGCCGAGATTGAGCACCGGGATCTGATGCGTGCTGCCGCTCACACGGCAACCGGGAATGGCACGATATGAATTCATGGATGGCTCCGGAACGAAGCGATTTCGGTGGTAAACGGATGGAATGGAGTCACTGCACGCGATCTGCCGTGTGCGTGGCGACCGCCGAATCCGAGATCAACATGTTGTGGCCGAACACACCGGCGTTCCTGAAGTGTTCGACGATCAGATAGCTGTGCAGACGTTCGAGCAGGAAGCCGACCGAGCGCCGTTGATAACCGTCGCGCGCAACGAAGCGCGGCGAGTTCATGAACTCCGAGGCGCGCTCGAGCACCGCGAAGATCGAGCGGAACAAATCGACGTGGTAGAGACCGATGCTGCAGGAGGGCACGAAGTGCTGCTGGCTGATGAATTTAAGCGCGTCCGAGGAATCGAACAGCTTCTCGCCCATCATGTACTGCGTGAAGCTCAGGAAATCCTCGAGTACGTGGGCGCCCTGGTATTGCGCAATGACGCCCGCCGCACCGAGGGTGATCGGCGTATTGAAGCAGCTGTTCGTACGCTGACGCTCGAAGCAATATGCGTAATTGCCCAGCTCCGCTTCCTGAACCACGGAAGCCCACGGCAGATTGCTTGCTTTCGGCGCATTGACTGGCGTGGGCGAAATGAACCGGCGGTACTGAAAGATATTCAGATACTCGTAGCCCGACGCGATCGAGTCGAGATTGCGAAACAGCCAGAAAAGCTGCGCGTATTCCGACAACGCGTGCCCGTGCTCGCCGTACAACTCATCAGGCACGATTGCCTTTCTCCGGATGTTGCCCGGCACGGCATTCGGCGAAATCAACAGATCGACGAAATGCGCGTGCTCGGCCGGAAACGGCACGTGCCCGATGCACACATTCAACGTATTCATTTTGACGGGCCCACAAATCCTTTTGCGAAGCTAAAGGCTAACGGCTGTGCCTTCCCCTCAATCGGGCGAACAGACCGCGGTTAGCGGTGCAATTCTTTGGATGCGCTGTTGGCACTGGCGCTTCGTCGTGCACACCCGGGCAGGCGCGGTCAGGAGCACGATCGAAGGCATCGAGTTCCAAATGGACATCCTTACGGATTGCCTGGTATCGGGCGCATGCAACGCATTGAGCGTGTCAAGCCACGCTCGACAGCGGAGGACACGAACGCCTTGCGGAGGTCATGGAGCCAGAGGTGTGACGGGAGATGACGCTGGTGTGTCGAGTTCTGAAGGCGTCCCGCGGCAGGACTCTCGACTTTGCAGTGGTGGGAATTTTTGGCGCGCCCGGCTGGGATCGAACCAGCAACCCCTGCCTTCGGAGGGCAGTACTCTATCCATTGAGCTACGGGCGCGTTGACTTGCTGGCGCCGCCGACTGACCGAAGAATACGGAAAAGGCAGCGCCGAAGAGAGACCGAGAGAATAACCGGTTTCGGTTAAACCGTCCACCGCACAGGTTATTAAGGGTCGCATCTCCACGAGGCACAACCCAGGCGAAACAGCGCAGGCCGCCGCCGGTCCGCTCCGGGTAAACGCCCGCTGAACTACTCCCGCGCCCACCCACCAGCCGGAAAACCTTCCGTCTATAATCGTCGGTGTTTGATCTGCCGCATGGCCATTGCCGTCCTGCTGTACCGCTCACCATAAAACCAACGGGAGTCGAGACAAGCATGAGCGAAGCACCCCACGGAGCCCCGATCAAAACGCCCGGCCAGCTGATCGCCGCTGTCATCGCCGGGTTTGCCGTCCCCATCGTCATCATCGTTCTGCTCGCCTATTACGTCGACAACACGACGCGCACCGGCGCGGGCACCGACGAACTCTCCACCCAGCAGGTCGCCGCGCGCATCGCGCCGGTCGCGCAGGTCAACGTGCGCGACGCCAATGCGCCGCGCGTCTACAAGACCGGCGAGCAGGTCTTCCAGGCTGTCTGCTCGGCGTGTCACGCCTCGGGCGCCGCCGGCGCGCCGAAATTCGGCAACTCGGGCGACTGGGCACCGCGCATCGCGCAGGGCTTCGACACGCTCTGGAAAACGGCGCTCTCGGGCAAGGGCGCGATGCCCCCGCGCGGCGGCACGAGCCCCGACGACTACAGCGACTACGAAATCGGCCTCGCCGTCGCCTATATGGCGAACCACGCCGGCGCGAACTTCCAGGATCCGCCCAAGCCCGCGCCAGGCGCGGCCAATGCCGCCAATGCGGCGTCGGGCGCGGCGGCCGCTGCGCCGGCCTCGGGTGCATCGGCCGCCGATACGAACGCCGCCCAGGCGCAAGCCGCCGCGGCGGCGATCGCGGCCATCCCGCAGGCTTCGTCCGCTCCCGCGGCAGGTGGCGGCTCGCAAAGCGCCGATGCTTCGCAGGCAGGCAAGGCGCTCTATCAGCAGGTTTGCCAGGCGTGTCACGCCGCGGGCGTGCTGGGCGCGCCGAAATTCGGCAACAAGGCCGACTGGGCGCCGCGCCTGAAGGACTCGATGGACACCGTCTACAACTACGCGTTGCACGGCAAGGGCCAGATGCCGCCCAAGGGCGGTTCGACCGCGTCGGACGCCGACGTGAAGGCCGCCGTCGATTACATGGTCAGCGCGGCGAAGTAAGCGCCCCACGCGGGCCAAAGCACAAAACGATCCCCGCCCGTAGCGATACGGCGCGGGGATTTTTATTTGCGTCGATGAAAAAGCGCTAGCGCGTCAGCGCGCGGGATGCGCATAGTCGCGGGCGAAGGTGAACGAACCCGAAGCGTCGTCGGCCAGCGCGCCGTAGCGTTCTGCCAGCTCGGCGGGAGCGAGCCACGGATAGCTCAAGCCCGCTTGCAGGCGCTCGAGCCGCGCACCGTCCGGGTCGTCGATCACGTCCATCCGGGCAATGTGAATGTGGAATGCCGACACGCGCGGCGCGCTGTCGTTTGCGTCGAACGTCCAGCGATACGTGCCGTGACCGATGCGCAGCGCGCCCGCCGCGTCCTCGCGCATCACGACGAGCCAGGGCAGCGCGTCGATCGTGCGCTCGCGCACAACGAGCGCAGCGGCTTCGCACAGGTAGTAAGTGCGACAGCGCGAATAGCGCTCACCGAAATCGCTTACCAGCGTCTTCGCGATCGCCTCGGCGCCGACGCTGCGCGCCGGAAACGCGATGTTCGGTGTGGCCAGCGAGAACGTCAGTTCGGCATCCGGCGCGAACGCTTCTTGAATCCGTACGGGCTTCGTGTTGTCCTTCGCGTCGATATACGTTTCAAGCGCGTGACGGTAATGCGGCAGTAATGGATCTTCCATCGGCGGCAGCGAGCGGGACAGGGGCGTTCACTTTACTGCCGCCCGCGTCCCCAAAAAGCAAACACCCGCTGCACGCCAGGGTCATCACCCCTTCTGCAACAACGCCTTCAAACTCGCCAACCGGTCCTTCGGCGTCATCGGCGCCTCCTCGGCGGTCGGCGGCGGCGCGTCGTCGAGGCCCATCTCCGGAATGAAGCGCGATGCCTCGCACACCACCGTCTCGCGCGCCCGCTTGCGTTTCTTGCACCAGTTCAGATGCAGGCTGCGCTGCGCGCGCGTGATCGCCACGTACATGAGGCGGCGCTCTTCCTCGATGCGCCCTTCGTCGATCACGTCGTCTTCCGAGCCGCCGCGGTGCGGCATGATCCCCTCTTCCACGCCCACCAGGAACACGTGCGGATACTCCAGCCCCTTCGACGCATGCACGGTCGAAAGCCTCACGGCGTCCGGGTCCTCTTCCTTGCCTTCGAGCATCGACATCAGCGCGACGGTTTGAATGAGGCCCATGAGGTTCTTGCCGGTATCGGCGAGACCATCGGCGTTGTCATAACCGGTGGCTTCGCTGTCTTCGCCGATCTCCTGCTCGGGCTTCGTGCCCTTGCGCTTGAGCCACTCGAGGAATTCGAGCACGTTCTGCCACTTCGATTGCGCCTGGCGCTCGTCGAAGGCGTCGTAGAGATACGCCTCGTAGTGAATCGCGTCCATGAGGTCGTCGAGCACGACCGTCGCCGGGTCCTTCTGCGCGCGCTCGGCGAGGCGCTGCATGAAGTCGCAGAACACGCGCATCGGCTCGACCTGGCGCGCCGAAAGCCGCGCCTCGATACCGCCCATGTAGACGGCCTCGAACAGCGACACCTTCGCCTGCCCCGCGAACGAGCCGAGCGCTTCGAGCGTGGTGTTGCCCACGCCACGCCGCGGCGTGGTGATCGCGCGGATGAACGCGGGATCGTCGTCGTGATTGGCGATCAGGCGCAGATAAGCGCAGATGTCCTTGATCTCCGCCTTGTCGAAGAACGACTGGCCGCCCGAGAGCACATAGGGAATGCGCTCGCGGCGCAGCACCTGTTCGAAGATGCGCGCCTGGAAGTTGCCGCGATACAGAATCGCGTAGTCGCGAAACTGCGCGCGGCGCTCGAACTTGTGCGCCGAAAGCCGGAACACGACCGACTCGGCCTCGTGCTCTTCGTCGTTGCAGGGCGTGACGGTGATGGTGTCGCCCATGCCGTGCTCGGACCACAGCTTCTTCTCGAACAGCTTCGGATTGTTCGCGATGACGTTATTCGCGGCCGTCAGGATGCGCACCGTCGAGCGGTAGTTCTGCTCGAGCTTGATGACGTGCAGCTTCGGAAAGTCCTTGCCGAGCTGCGCGAGGTTTTCGAGCGTGGCGCCGCGCCAGCCGTAGATGGCCTGGTCGTCGTCGCCCACGGCCGTAAACGCCGCGCGCGGGCCCGCCAGCAGTTTCAGCAGTTCGTACTGGCAGGCGTTGGTGTCCTGGTACTCGTCGACGAGCAGGTAGCGCAGCTTGTTCTGCCAGCGGTCGCGCACCTGCTCGTTTTTCGCGAACAACTCGGCGGGCAGGCGGATCAGGTCGTCGAAGTCCACCGCCTGATACGCGTGCAACGTCGCCATGTAGTTGCGGTAGACGATGGCCGCCTGGTGCTCGTCCTCGTTCGAGGCCGTGGCCAGCGCCTGCTCGGGCATCACGAGACCGTTCTTCCAGAGCGAGACGATCGACTGGATCTTGCGGATGAAGCCTTTGTCCGTCGAGCCCACCTGCTCCTGGATCATGGCGAAGCAGTCGTCGGCGTCCATGATCGAGAACTGGGGCTTGAGGCCCAGGTGCTCCGCCTCCTGGCGCAGGATCTGCACGCCGAGCGAGTGGAATGTGCAGACCGTCAGCTGGTTGGTCGGCACCTTGCGGCCTTCCTTGCCGGGCGTGGTGAGCGTCTTGCCTTCGAGCAGTTTGCCCACGCGCTCGCGCATTTCGGCGGCGGCCTTGTTCGTGAAGGTGACGGCGGCGATATGGCGCGGCTCGAAGCCTTTCGCTTCGATGAGGTGCGCGATCTTCTGCGTGATGACACGCGTCTTGCCGCTGCCCGCGCCGGCGAGCACGAGACAGGGACCGTCGAGATAGCGCACCGCTTCGTTCTGGGCGGAATTGAGGCCTGCGGACATCGTTGGCTGGATTGGAAAAACGGGTGGTACGGCTGGGAGGCGTGCGGACGAGGCGCCTGGCCTTTCGTGACGCCGCACGGCGCGAGGCGTGCGAACGTCGCAGCGGCCTCTCACGCGGGAGGTGCGATGTTAACACGGCACAGCGATACGCCGATGGCGCCCCCGATGTTCCTTTCCGCCGGTCATCCGTCCCTCGCCGCGTTCCGCTCGTTCTACGCGCCGTGCCACAATAACGGGCTCCCGCCACCCGCACTCGCTGGAAAGAGGACGCGCTAAATGACTGCACCGCAACCGCTGCAAATCGGCCTGATGGGCTACGGCTTCGCCGGCCAGACTTTCCACGCCCCCGTGATCGCGCATAGCGGCGCCGCGCAGCTCGCCGCCATCGCCACGAGCCAGGCCGGACGCGCCCAGGCTGACTACCCCGATGCCGCGATCGTGCCCGACCTCGACGCGCTGCTCTCGATCGACGCCATCGAATGCGTCGTGATCGCCACGCCCAACGACACGCACTACGACCTCGCGCGCCGCACGCTCGAGCGCGGCAAGCACGTGCTGGTCGACAAGCCCGTCACGCTCACGGCCGAGGAAGCGCGCACGCTCGCGGCCATCGCAAAGCAGCGCGGCCTCGTGTTCGCGCCGTTCCACAACCGCCGCTGGGACGGCGATTTCCTCACCGTGCGCGAGCTGATCGAGCGCGGCGAACTCGGGCGCATCACGCACTACGAATCGCATTTCGACCGCTTCCGCCCGCAAGTGAAGCAGCGCTGGCGCGAAGACGCCACGCGCGGCGGCGGCCTGCTCTACGATCTCGGTCCGCACCTGATCGACCAGACGCTCGCGCTGTTCGGCGCGCCCGAGTCGATCACCGCGTTCGTTCACACGCGCCGCGAAAACGCGAGCGCACCGGATTACGCGCACCTCGTGCTGCGCTACCCGCACCACGACGCCGTGCTGCACGCCAGCGCGCTCGCCGCCTACGCGCCGCGCTTCGCGATTCACGGCACGCGCGGCAGCTATCTGAAAAACGGGCTCGACACCCAGGAAGATCAGCTCAAGGACGGCCTGCGCCCGGGTCAGCCCGGTTTCGGCGCGGGCAACGAGACGGGCCGCCTGCACGTGCTGCGCGACGACGGCCAGGAAGCCGATCTCGACGTGCCCAACGCCGCGGGCAATTACGCCGATCTGTACCGCGCGCTGGCCGCAGCGATCCGCGAGGGCAAGCCGTTCCCCGTGAGCCCGCAGGACGCCATCGACGTCATGACGCTCATCGAACTCGCCATGCAAAGCGCGCAAGAAGGCCGCACGCTCGCGTTCGTGCGCCAGTCCTGAGCGCACCGGCGCGCGCTTTCGGCTGCGGTGTCGACCTTGCATTGCGCCGACGCCGCTGAAAGGTCCATACAAATGGTTACATCTGGTTGCCGCGGTAGGGTCATCACGCGGCAATCGCCAGACGTTTGTGGACATGCAAGACCAAAAAGGCAGCAACGACAAGACAAAGGAGAGTCTGAATGACCCGCTACACCCGCGCTCTACGCCTGATCGCCGCTGGCGCACTCGTCTCGACCCTTGCAGCGTGCGTGGTCAACCAGCAGCCGGCGCACCACCCTGCTGCGCCGCCCCCGCCCGGCCCGAATCCGCACGAGGTCGCCGTCGATCGCCTGCATCAGGTCGACAGCCGCATCGACAACCTGGGCCATCGCATCGACATGCGCGTGAGCCAGGGGTACTACCCGCCGCCCCAGGGCAGCGCGCTCCATCACCGCCTCGACACGATCCGCGGCGAAGCGCACGACATGGCCGCGCAGCACGGCGGCGGCATCTCGCCCGACGAGCAACGCGTGCTGAACGAGGAACTCGACACGGCCGCTCGCGCCATCGGCGAGTAAGCGCCACGCGCCTTGGCCTGTCGGCACGGACCGCGCGCTCGCGGTTCGTGCCGCGCCTTCCCACCGATCCGAACCGCCCCCGTTTTTCCCCCTGTGCGATGGTTGGCGCGCTGCCGATCCGCGCAAGCCAATACCAGCAAGCCTCACGCCCCTTTGCTGGCGCCGCGCGCAGAATTTTTCCGCATTGACATAGCCCCGAGGCGTCGCGCACAATCGCTGCGCGCGCCGGGAGAGCGCGCCGTTTGCTTTAGCTTGCTTTCGCTAGTGCAACCGGCGCCGCCGAAGGGGCAACCCACAAACTCTCAGGCAAAAGGACCGTGCGCGCCGGACCGCTGATTCGCTGCATTTGCGCTTTTTGCGCGAGATGACGCGAAGCGGCACACAGTCCGCAACTCTGGAGAGCGGCAGTAGAACGGGCGGCGGCGGATCGTAACCCCCACGCGTTCAGGCTGCCCACCGAAGGGGCGCGCGCCAACCGCAACAGGGCGCAATCTCTCAGGTACCGAGGACAGAGGGGCCATGCAAGAACCGACCACGGGCATCGTGCCTGCGGCGCTTCCTGCATGGCCTTTTTCGTTTTCGCGCGAATTTTCGCGATCGCCTGAGGCCCCATGACCGAACTCAAACGCACCCCGCTGAACGACACGCACCGCGCGCTGAACGCCCGCATGGTCGACTTCGGCGGCTGGGACATGCCCGTCAACTACGGCTCGCAGATCGACGAGCATCGCGCCGTGCGCACCGACGCCGGCATGTTCGACGTTTCGCACATGTGCGTCGTCGACTTTTCGGGCCCGAAGGCGCGCGAGTTCTTCTCCCGCGCGCTCGCCAACAACGTCGCCAAGCTCACCACGCCGGGCAAGGCACTCTACTCGTGCATGCTGAACCCCGAAGGCGGCGTGATCGACGATCTGATCGTCTACTTCTTCGCCGACGACCAGTTCCGCACCGTCGTCAATGCCGGCACGGCCGAGAAAGACATCGCCTGGTTCGAGAAGCTCAACGCCGAAGGCGGCTTCGGCCTCACCATCACGCCGCGCCGCGATCTCGCGATCGTCGCCGTGCAGGGCCCGAACGCGCGCGAAAAGGTCTGGCAGGTCGCGCCCTCGTCGCGCAGCGCCACCGAAGTTCTCAAACCCTTCAACGCCGCGAAGGTCGAGGCCACGCCGTTCGGCGAGCTGATGATCGCGCGCACGGGCTACACCGGCGAAGACGGCTTCGAAATCGTGGTGCCCGCCGCCGCCGTTTGCGAACTTTGGGACGCCCTGCAGCGCCAGGGCGTGAAGCCCTGCGGCCTCGGCGCGCGCGACACGCTGCGCCTCGAAGCGGGCATGAACCTCTACGGCCAGGACATGGACGACGGCGTCTCGCCGCTCGACGCCGGCCTCGCCTGGACTGTCGACATGAAGGAGCCGCGCGACTTCGTCGGCCGCCCGGCGCTCGAGGCGAACGGTTCGCGTTCGGCCTTCGTCGGCCTGATCCTGCAGAAGGAAAACGGCAAGGCCGGCGGCGTGCTGCGCGCCCACCAGAAAGTGCTCACGCCGCACGGCGAGGGCGAGATCACGAGCGGCACGTTCTCGCCGAGCATGCAGGAATCGATCGCCTTCGCACGCGTGCCTCAGGGCGTGCAGCCGGGCGATGTCGTGCAGGTGCAGATCCGTGACAAAGCCCTTCCCGCAAGCGTGGTAAAACTGCCGTTCGTGCGCAACGGCAAGGTGCTCGCCGCCTGATCCGCGAGGATCCTGCCCGCGCGCACGCCCTCCCCCTTTTAAGCAACAAAAACCGAACCACGCACTGGAGCAACCATGAGCATCCCGGCCGATCTGAAATACACCGAATCGCACGAGTGGATCCGCACCGAAGCCGACGGCACGCTGACCATCGGCATCACCGACCACGCGCAGGAAGCACTCGGCGACATCGTCTTCCTCGAACTGCCCGAAGCGGGCCGCGCGGTCACCGCCGGCGACGCCGTTGCCGTGATCGAGTCGGTCAAGGCCGCCTCGGACATCTACGCGCCGGTCGCAGGCGAAATCATCGAAGCGAACACGTCGCTCGTCGACACGCCCGACCAGGTCAACGGCGCGCCGTACGAGTCGTGGCTCTTCAAGATCAAGCCCGCCGCCGACGCCAAGCTCGACTCGCTGATCGACGCCGCCGCCTACGAAAAGGCGATCGGCGCTTAAAGCGCAACCTTGCCTTAACCGCCACGGCGCGGCGGCGCGCCCAGAACGCCGCCCGCGCCCGCAGGAATTCCTATGAAGCTCGAACACCCGGATCGTCTGATGAACTCCCCGCTCTCGCTTGCTGCACTTGAAGCGCACGACGCCTTCGCCGCCCGTCACATCGGCCCCGACACGGCCGACCAGCAGGCGATGCTCGACGCGCTCGGCTTCGCCTCGCGCGCCGCGCTGATCGATGCGGTGATTCCGGCGAAGATCCGCCGCAACGAGACGCTGCCGCTCGGGCCGTTCTCGCAGCCGCGCTCGGAAGCCGAGGCGCTCGCCGCCCTGCGCGCGCTCGCGGACAAGAACCAGGTGTTCCGCTCGTATATCGGGCAGGGCTACTACGACACGCACACGCCGGCCGTCATCCTGCGCAACGTGCTCGAAAACCCGGCGTGGTACACCGCGTACACGCCGTACCAGCCGGAAATCTCGCAGGGCCGCCTCGAAGCCCTCTTGAACTTCCAGCAGATGATCACCGACCTGACCGGCCTCGCGATCTCGAACGCGTCGCTGCTCGACGAAGCCACCGCCGCCGCCGAAGCCATGACGCTCGTGCAGCGCGTGGGCAAGTCGAAGTCGAACGTGTTCTTCGTCGCCGACGACGTGCTGGCGCAGACCGTCGAAGTCGTGAAGACGCGCGCGAAGCCGATCGGCATCGAAGTGAAGGTCGGCCCGGCCGCTGAGGCAGCAAATGCAGGCGCCTTCGGCGTGTTGCTGCAATATCCGGGCGTCAACGGCGACGTGCGCGACTACCGCGCGCTCGCGCAAGCCGTGCACGCAGCCGGCGGCGCGGTGATCGCCGCCGCCGACCTGCTCGCGCTGACCATGCTCACGCCACCGGGCGAATGGGGCGCGGACGTGGCTGTGGGCAACTCGCAGCGCTTCGGCGTGCCGATGGGCTTCGGCGGCCCGCACGCTGCCTACCTCGCGGTGAAGGACGAATTCAAGCGCCAGATGCCAGGCCGTCTCGTCGGCGTGACCGTCGACGCGCAAGGCAACCCGGCGCTGCGCCTCGCGCTGCAAACGCGCGAACAGCACATCCGCCGCGAAAAGGCGACCTCGAACGTCTGCACGGCGCAGGCGCTGCTCGCGATCATGGCGAGCATGTACGCCGTCTACCACGGCCCGCAAGGCTTGAAGCGCATTGCGCAGCGCGTGAACCGCGTCGCCGCGATCCTCGCCGCGGGCGCAAAGCAGCTCGGCTACACGCTCGTGACCGAAGCGTTCTTCGACACGCTCACGTTCGAAGCCGGCCCGCGCACCCAGGCGCTGCACGACGCAGCGCTCGCACGCGGCATGAACCTGCGCCACGTGAGCGAGACGCGTGTGGGCGTGTCCGTCGACGAAACCACCTCGCGCGCCGATCTGGCCGACCTGCTCGCCGTGTTCGCGCAAGCCGCGTTCGCCGGCGAAGCGCCCTCGGTCGACAAGCTCGACGCCGAACTCACGCAAGCCGCCGCGTTGACGTTCCCGGCCGCGCTGGCTCGCGAAAGCGCGTACCTCACGCATCCGGTGTTCAACCGTCACCATTCGGAAACGGAAATGCTGCGCTACCTGCGCAGCCTCTCCGACAAGGACCTCGCGCTCGACCGCTCGATGATCCCGCTCGGCTCGTGCACGATGAAGCTCAACGCGACCTCGGAAATGCTGCCGGTCACGTGGCCCGAGTTCGGCCGCATCCACCCGTTCGCGCCTGCCGAGCAAACGGTGGGCTATCGCGAGATGGTCGATCAGCTCGAACAGATGCTCGTGGCCGCAACGGGCTACGCCGCCGTCTCGCTGCAGCCGAACGCCGGCTCGCAGGGCGAGTACGCGGGCCTGCTCATCATCCAGGCGTACCACGCCTCGCGCGGCGAAGCGCATCGCAACGTCTGTCTGATTCCCGCTTCGGCGCACGGCACGAACCCCGCATCGGCGCAGATGGCCGGCATGCAGGTGGTCGTGGTCGCGTGCGACGCGCAGGGCAACATCGATGTCGCCGACCTCAAGGCCAAGGCCGAACAGCACGCGGCGAAGCTCGCGGCGATCATGATCACGTATCCGTCCACGCACGGCGTGTTCGAAGAGAATGTGCGCGAAGTCTGCGAGATCGTGCACGCGGCGGGCGGCCAGGTGTACGTGGACGGCGCGAACATGAACGCCATGGTGGGTCTGGCGGCGCCGGGCCAGTTCGGCGGCGACGTCTCGCACCTGAACCTGCACAAGACCTTCTGCATTCCGCACGGCGGTGGCGGCCCGGGCGTCGGTCCGGTCGCAGTGGGTGCGCACCTCGCGCAGTTCCTGCCGAACCAGCTTTCGTCGGGCTATAAGCGCGACGATCACGGCATCGGCGCGGTGAGCGCGGCGCCTTACGGCTCGGCCTCGATCCTGCCGATCTCGTGGATGTACATCGCCATGATGGGCGCGGCCAACCTGACCGCTGCGACCGAAAACGCGATCCTCAACGCCAACTACGTCGCGAACAAGCTCGCGCCGCACTTCCCAGTGCTCTACAGCGGCCCGGGCGGGCTCGTCGCGCACGAGTGCATTCTCGACCTGCGCCCCATCAAGGATGCAAGCGGCATCACCGTGGACGACGTCGCCAAGCGCCTGATGGACTACGGCTTCCACGCCCCGACCATGAGCTTCCCGGTGCCGGGCACGCTAATGGTCGAGCCGACCGAGTCGGAGTCGAAGGAAGAACTCGACCGCTTCATCGACGCGATGGTTGCGATCCGCGAGGAAATCCGCGCCGTGGAAGACGGCCGCGCGGACAAGGAGGACAACCCGCTGCGCCACGCGCCGCACACGGCCGCCGTGGTGGTCGCCGACGACTGGCAGCACGCCTACTCGCGCGAGCAGGCCGCCTACCCGGTCGCGTCGCTCGTCGCGCGCAAGTACTGGCCTCCGGTCGGCCGCGCCGACAACGCTTACGGCGACCGCAACCTGTTCTGCTCGTGCGTGCCGCTTAGCGAATATGCGGGCGAACATGCCGACGCGACCGCCGGCGAATAAGCCGCTGCGAAGCCGCTGCGTTATCTTCGGTTAATGCAGCGGCGGTCATCCCCCTCACATTTGCCGCCGCAAACCGCTAACATCACACACCTGTCAGCCTTGAATCAGGGAGTCGCGCATGGCGCGGAAGGTGCGAATGGTTCCATTGCGGGACTCGGTGCGGGACTTACCGCATGCCGCAACGCGGAATTCGGTCCGGCAGACCCGGCACGCGCGCGGTGCGCTGCAACGCCGCCCGCAGCGCCTTGCCGCCGCGCTGGCGCTGGCCTGCGCCACCTTCACCGGCACCTTCGCCGGCACGGCCCATGCGGCCATGAACTTCTGCGCGGCCCCCGCGCTGCAATCGAGCGAGCGCACCAACTCCGACCCGGGCGTCAAGGCGCTCGTGGCCGAGGTGCTGACGCACGTGAACGACACGCCGCGTCCGCTGCCGCGCCTGCACACCGAGGGCACGCTGCCGCACGAGGGCATCTACGACCAGAGCGTCGAGGCCGCGAAGGAACTCGACCTCATGCGCAACGCCGCGCTCGCGTGGCGCGCGACGAGCGACGAGCGCTTCCTGAAGCTCGTGGACCGCTTTCTGCTCGCCTGGGTCACCACGTACAAGCCGAGCTTCAATCCCATCGACGAAACGCGTTTCGAGGGGCTGATACTCGCCTACGACATGACCGCGAGCGCGCTGCCCGTGAAAACGCGCAACGCGACCATGCAGTTCCTGAACAGCTTCGCGACCGGCTATATCGCGCAGATCGACGCGCAACCGCGCCCGCTCAAGGGAAATTTCGCGAACAACTGGCAGAGCCATCGGGTCAAACTGATAGCGATGATCGCGTTCACGCTCGACAACCGGAAGATGATCGCGACGGCGCAGCGGCTCTTCGTGGAGCATCTCGGCGACAACGTCGCGCCCGACGGCTCGACACTCGACTTCTCCGAGCGCGACGCACTGCACTACGTGACCTACGATCTGCAGCCGCTCGTGACCGCCGCGCTCGCCGCGCGCCGTCACAACCGCAACTGGCTGACCGAGCGCGCGGCCAACGGCGCGACGCTCGCGGGCGCGCTCGACTGGCTCACGCCGTATGCGCTCGGCCAGAAAACGCACGAGGAATTCGTGCATTCGAACGTACCGTTCGACGCGAAGCGGCGCGAAGCGGGCCTGCCGGGCTACACCGGCCAGTGGGACCCGAAAAACGCCGCCGAACTGTTTCATCTCGCGGCGCGACTCGACGGCCGCTTTGCGCCAGTCGCGCTGAAACTCGCGCCCACGCCGCCCGCGTGGCTCGCCGTCTGTCTGCCGTTGCCGGCGCGGTAAAACGCGCGCGGGTTGCGGCGGCACGGACGATGCCGCGAATCACGCCGCATCCCCACAAACCAAAGTCAGACAAGCAGGAGCAGTACCCATGGCAGTAAGCGTCTTCGATCTCTTCAAAGTCGGCATCGGGCCCTCCAGCTCACACACGGTCGGGCCGATGCGCGCGGCGCTGATGTTCGCCGAAGGACTCGATCGCGACGGTCTGCTTGCGAGCACCGCCGCCGTGAAGGTCGAGCTGTACGGCTCGCTCGGCGCCACCGGCAAGGGCCACGGCACCGACCGCGGCGTCATGCTGGGCCTCATGGGCGACGCGCCCGACACCGTCGATCCCGACACCATCGGCGAGCGTCTCGAAGCCGTGCGCACCTCGCGCCAGCTCGCGCTGCTCGGCCGCCATCCCATCGCGTTCGTTGCGAAGGAGCACGTGGCGTTCTACCGCCAGGCGCTGCCCGAGCACCCGAACGGCATGAAGCTGCGCGCGCTCGACGCGAACGGCGACACGCTGCGCGAAAGCACCTACCTCTCGGTGGGCGGCGGCTTCGTCGTCACGGCCGGCGCGCCGAACACGAAGGTGCTCGCCGCCGCCCAGCAGTTGCCGAATCCGTTCACCACGGGCGCGGAGATGCTCGCGCTGTGCGCCTCGACGGGCAAGAGCATCGCGCAGCTGATGCTCGAAAACGAGCGCGTCTGGCATAGCGACGAGCAGATCCGCTCAGGTCTCCTGCACATCTGGAACGTGATGCAGTCGTGTGTGTCGCGCGGTTGCGGCATCAACAATCCCGACGCCGACGGTACGCTGCCCGGCCCCTTCGCCGTGAAGCGCCGCGCGTCGCAGCTTTATCGCGCGCTGACCAGCAACCCCGAGCGCGCGCTGCAAGACCCGCTCTCGATGATCGACTGGATCAATCTGTACGCGATCGCCGTGAACGAGGAAAACGCCGCGGGCGGGCGCGTGGTGACCGCGCCGACCAACGGCGCAGCGGGCATCATCCCGGCCGTGCTGCACTACTACGTGCGCTTCACGCCGGGCGCGAACGAACAGGGCGTGATCGACTTCCTGCTCACCGCGGCCGCCATCGGCATTCTCTACAAGCTCAACGCGTCGATTTCGGGCGCCGAAGTGGGCTGCCAGGGCGAAGTGGGCGTGGCCTGCTCGATGGCCGCGGGCGCGCTCGCCGCCGTGCTGGGCGGCACGCCGCTGCAAGTGGAAAACGCCGCCGAAATCGGCATGGAGCACAACCTCGGCCTCACCTGCGACCCCGTGGGCGGCATGGTGCAGATTCCCTGCATCGAACGCAACGCCATGGCCTCCGTGAAAGCGGTGAACGCGGCGCGCATGGCGCTGCGCGGCGACGGCGCGCATTACGTCTCGCTCGACTCGGTGATCAAGACGATGCGCGAAACCGGCGCCGACATGAAGACGAAGTACAAGGAGACCTCGCGCGGCGGCCTCGCGGTGAACATCGTCGAGTGCTGATTCGCTGAAGCGCTGTCGCCTTGCCTGAAGCATCTGAACGTCATCACGTAACGATTGAAGGAGACTTGACCGCCATGCAGCAGCCGAACGCATCCGCTACCACCGAAGCCACTACCACCGGGGCTCGCCTCGTCGTCGATGCGCTCGTCGCCAATGGCGTCGAGCGCGTGTTCTGCGTGCCGGGCGAGAGCTATCTTGCGGTGCTCGATTCGTTGTCCGACGAAACCGCGCAGATCGAAACCGTGGTGTGCCGTCACGAGGCGGCGGCGGCGAACATGGCGGAAGCGATCGGCAAGCTCACGGGCAGGCCCGGCGTCGCGCTCGTCACGCGCGGGCCGGGCGCTACGCACGCCTCGATTGGCGTGCACACGGCGTTCCAGGACTCCACGCCGATGATCCTCCTGATCGGCCAGGTCGCGCGCGAGCAGATGGACCGCGAGGCGTTCCAGGAAATCGACTATCGACGCATGTTCGGCCAGATGGCGAAGTGGGTCGCGCAGATCGACGACGCGCGCCGCGTGCCCGAATACCTGAGCCACGCGTTCCATGTCGCGATGTCGGGACGGCCGGGTCCGGTCGTGCTCGCGCTGCCCGAAGACATGCTGAGCGGCGCGATTCGCGCATCCGAAGCGCAGCCCATCGCGCCGCCCGCGCAGCGCGTGCAGGCGTCGCCTTCCGCTGCGCAGATGGAGCGCGTGCGCGAGTTGCTCGCGGGCGCGAAGAAGCCGTTCGTGATCGCGGGCGGCCATGGCTGGAACCCGCAGGCCTGTGCGGACTTCCAGCGCTTCGTCGAGAACTGGCAGTTGCCGGTCGGCCTCGCGTTCCGCTTTCAGGACACGCTCAACAACGATCACCCGAACTATGCGGGCGACGTGGGCCTCGGCGTGAATCCGGCGCTTGCCAAGCGCATCCGCGAAGCCGACGTGCTGCTCGCACTCGGTCCGCGCCTGGGCGAATCGACGACGGGCGGCTACACGCTCTTCGATATTCCCAAAACGAAGCAAACGCTCATTCATGTGCATCAGGGCGCGGAGGAACTCGGCCGCGTCTATGCAGCGGATCTGCCGATCGTTTCGGGCCTCGCGGAAATCGCCGCGCTGCTCGCAGCGCTTCCGGCGCCCGCGCAACCCGCGTGGGCCGGCAGCGCCGCCGAAGCGCACGAGGCGTGGCACGCATGGCGCAAGCCGCTGCCGATGCCCGGCGACGTGCAGCTCGGCGAAGTCATGCAGCAGCTGCGCGCACGTCTGCCCGACGACGCGATCGTCACGAACGGCGCGGGCAACTACGCAACGTGGCTGCATCGCCATTTCGCGTATCGCCATTTCCGCTCGCAGCTCGCGCCCACCAGCGGCGCGATGGGCTACGGCGTGCCCGCCGCGATCGCCGCGAAATCGCAATACCCCTCGCGCATCGTGGTCGCGCTCGCGGGCGACGGCTGCTTCATGATGGCGTCGTCGGAGCTCGCCACGGCGATGCAGTACGGCCTGAATGTCGTGTTCATCGTCGTGAACAACGCGCACTACGGCACGATCCGCATGCATCAGGAGCGCCACTATCCGAACCGCGTGCACGGCACGCAGCTCACGAACCCCGACTTCGCGGCGTTTGCGCAGTCGTTCGGCGCGCACGGCGAAGTCGTCACGAGCACGGCGCAATTCGCCCCCGCGCTGGAGCGTGCGCTCACGGCAGGCAAGCCCGCGCTGATCGAGATCCGCGTGACGAAGGAAGCGAGCACGCCTGCGGCGACGCTCGAACAGATTCGCGAAGCGGGCAGGAAAATGCGCGGAGAATGACTGAGAAGGAATCCTGAACAAGCTCACCTTTAAAGGTGAGCGCACAAACAAAAGCCCCGCAGGCTCAACACCTGCGGGGCTTTTTGACAACTACGGTGCGGCGTCAAACGCTTACTTGCCGCCCACGCTTTGCAGCGTCGTCCACTTGCCGTCGACAACCTTGTACAGCGTGATGCCGCCGTTCTTCAGGTCGCCGCGCGTGTCGTACGCGAGGTCCGCCGTCGTGACCGCCGGCATGCTGGTCTTCGCGAGGAACGGCAGGTACTTCGCCGGATCCGTCGAGTTGGCCTTCTTCATCGCGTCGAACATCGCCATCGCGCCGTCGTAGGCGTACGGCGAGTACGTCTGCACGTCTTCGCCGAAGCGCTTCTTGTACTTCGTGACGTAGTCCTTGCCACCCGGCATCTGGTCGAGCGGCAGGCCGGCGAGCGACGCCACCGTACCGTTCGCCGCGTCACCCGCGATCTGCAGGAAGGTCGGCGTGTGAACCATTTCGCCGCCCATCAGCGGGGCCTTGATGCCCAGCGACTTCATCTGCTTGACCATCGGTGCCGCTTGCGAATCCGCGCCGCCGAAGTAGACCAGGTCGGGGGCCATCGCCTTCGCCTTCGTCAGGACCGACTTGAAGTCGACGGCCTTGTCGTTGGTGTATTCACGGTCGATGATGTTGCCGCCGGCCGCCTTCGCAGCCTTCGAGAATTCGTCGGCGAGACCCTGGCCGTAGGCCGTGCGGTCGTCGATCACGACGATCTTCTTCAAGCCGAGGTTCTTCACTGCGAACGTGCCTGCGACCGAACCCTGTTGGGTATCGGAGGTCATCATGCGGAACGTCGTCTTGAAGCCTTGCTGCGTGTACTCAGGCGCCGTCGCCATGGCGATCTGCGGGATGCCTGCGTTCGCGTAGATGCGCGAAGCCGGGATCGTCGTGCCCGAGTTGAAGTGACCGAGCATGCCCTTGATGCCGTCGTCGACGAGCTTCTGCGCGACCGTCGTGCCCGTGCGCGGGTCGGCCTGATCGTCGGCCGAGTCGAGCACGAAGTGAACCGGCTTGCCGCCGATCACGGGCTTCGTCGCGTTGATGTCTTCGACTGCGAGCGTGATGCCGTTCTGGAAGTCCTTGCCATAGTGCGCCTGCGCGCCCGTCATCGGACCGGCGAAACCGATCTTCACGTCTTCGGCTTGTTGTGCGTGCGCAGTCCCCGCCAGCGACAGGGCGGCAACAAGCGTTGCGCCTGCCAGCTGCTTCATCGTGTGTTGCATTGCTTCTCCTTGGTACCAGGTATCAAACGAGCGGCTTCGGATTTCAATGGGCCTTGCCGCTTCCTTGTCTTGAGACGACCGACAGTATGGCTTGTGCTTAACCGATCGTCATCAAATTCGCATTACCGCCTGCTGCTGCCGTATTTACGCTGACCGAACGTTCCGCGAGCAGTCGTTCGAGCGCGTAATCTTCGTCGCCGTTGGCGAGCGCGTGGGCTGCCACGCCCTGCACCGAGACGATCGGGCCAGGACGCTTGGCCACTTCCTTCACGAGTGCGAGCAGCTCGTCGCTGTCGCCTTCGAAGAGGACCGCATCGAAGTCGGCGTCGGCCGTCTTCTTGATCGCTACGTGCGCCTTCAGTGCCGCCGGCAACGCGCTCACCAGCGCTTCGCCCGCCGTGCCCTGGAACAGCGCGCGGTTGCCCGTTGCGAGCGCAACGGCGAGTTGCGCGCGGGCGCCCGTGGCCGTCGAGGGCACGCACAGCACCGTGCCGCGCGCCGAAAGCGTGTAGGTGTTGCGCTCGCCCGTCGGGCCCGGCAGAACCGCCGTGGCGCCCGCGAGCACGTATTCGAGGTAGCCGTCGCAGCGTGCCGCGAGCGCGGGCTCGCGCTCGGCGATGAGCCAGTCGCGCAGCGTCGTGAGCGCGGCCTGGGCCGATTGCGGCGCGCCGTTGTTGGCCTCGGCACCTTGCGGCGCATCGACGACGAGCACATCGGCGAGCGACTTCGGCAAACCAGCCGGACGCTTCGCGAGCAGACGCGAGAGATACAGCGCGCCACCCGCCTTCGGACCCGTGCCCGACAGACCTTCGCCGCCGAACGGCTGCACGCCCACCACCGCGCCGATCACGTTGCGGTTCACGTAGATGTTGCCCACATGCGCACGGCCGATCACGTGCGCGATCGTTTCGTCGATACGCGTGTGAATGCCGAGCGTGAGGCCGTAGCCCGTTGCGCGGATCTGCTCGAGCAGCTTGTCGAGCTGGCTGCGGCGATAGCGCACCACGTGCAGCACCGGGCCGAACACTTCGCGCTTGAGTTCGTCGAGGCTGTCGAGCTCGATGAGCGTGGGCGGCACGAAGGTGCCTTGCGCGCAGGTGTCGGGCGTCGGCATCTGCTGGACCTTGCGGCCCTTTTCGCGCATGCCGGCGACGTGCGTATCGATACCGCGCTTCGCGTCGATGTCGATCACGGGGCCGACGTCGGTCGAGAGGCGATCGGGATTGCCCACCGCGAGTTCCTTCATCGCGCCCGTGAGCATTTCGAGCGTGCGATCCGCCACGTCGTCCTGTAGGCACAGCACGCGCAGCGCGGAACAACGCTGGCCGGCCGAGTCGAATGCGCTTTGCAGCACGTCGGCCACGACCTGCTCCGCGAGCGCCGACGAATCGACGATCATCGCGTTCTGGCCGCCGGTTTCGGCGATCAGCGGAATCGGGCGGCCTTCGGAGTCGAGGCGCTCGGACAGCGTCTTGTTGATGAGGCGCGCGACTTCGGTCGAGCCCGTGAACATCACGGCACGCGTGCGGTGATCGGCGACGAGCGCCGCGCCCACGGTTTCGCCGTTGCCCGGCAGCAGTTGCACCGCGCCCGCCGGCACGCCGG
The DNA here is from genome assembly GCF_040965595.1 of Paraburkholderia sp. EG287B. Classification (NCBI taxonomy): domain Bacteria; kingdom Pseudomonadati; phylum Pseudomonadota; class Betaproteobacteria; order Burkholderiales; family Burkholderiaceae; genus Paraburkholderia; species Paraburkholderia sp. EG287B. Next base: position 289,176 of record NZ_JBFRCG010000011.1, on the reverse strand, counting down.
CTTCGCGCAGGATGCGCACGGCTTGCGCGGCGATCAGCGGCGTTTGTTCAGCGGGCTTCGCGAGCACCGTGTTGCCGGCTGCGAGCGCGGCGGCCACCTGGCCCATGAAGATCGCGAGCGGGAAGTTCCACGGGCTGATACACACCACGGGGCCGAGCGGACGGTGCGTGTCATTCGAGAACTCTTCGCGGATCTGCGTCGAGTAGTAGCGCAGGAAGTCGATCGCTTCGCGGATTTCGGCCACGGCGTTCGGCAGCGACTTGCCCGCTTCGCGCACGATCAGGCCCATCAGCGTATGCATTTGCGCTTCGAGCAGATCGGCGGCGCGTGCGAGGCAATCGGCGCGCGCTTCGACGGGCGTGGCCTGCCAGATCGGCGCGGCGGCCACGGCGTGCGAGAGCGCGGCGCTCACGTGCTCGCTCGTCGCTTCCACCACGGTCCCGACGAGATCGCGATGATCGGCGGGGTTGCGCACGTCGCGTGCGGCGCCCTCGGCGATATCGCTGTCGGCGAGCATCGGCGCGGCGCGCCACGGATGATGCGCGCTCGCCAGCAGCGCCGACGACAGCGACGCGAGACGATGCTCGTTCGACAGATCGAGGCCCATCGAATTGAAACGCTCGTTGCCATACAGCTCGCGCGGCAGCGGAATCTTCGCGTGCGGCGCGCCGAGCGGCACGACCTTGGCGGCGTCGTCGATCGGGTTCGTGACCAGCTCCGCGACCGGCACGGAGGCATCGGCGATGCGGTTCACGAACGAGGTGTTCGCGCCGTTTTCGAGCAGACGGCGCACGAGATATGCGAGCAGCGTTTCATGCGTGCCGACCGGCGCGTAGACGCGGCACGGACGGTTGAGCTTGCCCTGCGAGAGCGGGCCCGTGACTTCTTCGTACAGCGGCTCGCCCATGCCGTGCAGGCACTGGAATTCGTACTGGCCGGGATAGTAGTTCTGGCCCGCGAGGTGATAGATCGCCGAGAGCGTGTACGCGTTATGCGTGGCGAACTGCGGATACACGGCATCCGGCGCGCCGAGCAGCTTCTTCGCGCAGGCGAGGTACGAGACGTCCGTGTAGATCTTGCGCGTGTACACCGGGTAGCCTTCGAGGCCGTCCACCTGGGCGCGCTTGATTTCCGTATCCCAGTACGCGCCCTTCACGAGGCGCACCATGATGCGGTGACGGCTGCGGCGCGCGAGATCGACGATGTAGTCGATCACGAACGGGCAGCGCTTCTGGTACGCCTGCACCACGAAGCCGATGCCGTTCCAGCCCGCGAGTTCCGGGTCGAAGCACAGCGCTTCGAGCAGGTCGAGCGAGAGTTCGAGGCGGTCGGCTTCTTCGGCGTCGATATTGAGGCCGATGTCATAGCGGCGAGCGAGCACGGCGAGCGCGCGCACGCGCGGCAGCAGCTCGCCCATCGTGCGTTCCTGCTGCGCGCGCGAATAGCGCGGGTGCAGCGCGGAGAGCTTGATCGAGATGCCCGGGCCTTCGTAGATGCCGCGGCCGCCCGCGGCCTTGCCGATGGCGTGAATCGCCTGCTCGTACGAGGCGTAGTAGCGCTGGGCATCGGCTTCCGTCGTCGCGGCTTCGCCGAGCATGTCGTACGAGTAGCGGAAACCGCGCGCTTCGAACTTGCGGCTGTTGGCCAGCGCTTCGGAGATGTTCTCGCCCGTGACGAACTGCTCGCCCATCAGGCGCATGGCCATGTCCACGCCCTTGCGGATCAGCGGCTCGCCGCCCTTGCCGATCATGCGCGTGAGCGCCGACGACAGACCGGTTTCGCTGTTCGTCGTGACGAGCTTGCCGGTGATCATGAGGCCCCAGGTGGCGGCGTTCACGAACAGCGACGGCGCGTGGCCGACGTGCGATTTCCAGTCGCCCTTGCTGATCTTGTCGCGGATGAGCGCGTCGCGCGTGGCGCGGTCGGGAATGCGCAGCAGCGCTTCGGCGAGGCACATCAGCGCCACGCCTTCCTGGCTGGACAGCGAAAACTCGTGGATCAGGCCTTCCACGCCGCCGCCGGTGCCCTTCGCGCGCAGCGTTTCGACGAGCTTCGTGGCGAGCTTCGTCACCTCGCCCGTGAGGTTGGCCGGCAGGCGCGCTTCGCCGATCAGGAACGGCACGCACTCCGGCTCCGGACGGCGGTACGCGGCCGTGATGGCCGCGCGCAGCACCGACTGCGGTTGCACGTTCTGCGCGAATTCGAGGAACGGGTGCGACGCGGCTTCGTCGTCGTCAGCGGTAGCACCTTCCGCGAGATCGGTCGCACCGACATGACCGTTAAGTTCGGGAGGCAGCTGGCCGTGCTCGATTTTCTCGAGATAGGCAAAGATGGCTTGCTTGATGAGCCAGTGCGGCGTGCGCTCGAGCCGCGTGGCGGCGTCCTTGAGACGGGAGCGGAGGAGATCGTCGACTTTGACGCCAAGTGTGGTGCTAGCCATGTTTCCTTCGTATGCCGGCAGATCCGCACCGGCGGTGACCAAAAAGTTGGCGAATCGTAACCCTACCAATAAAAAGGTGCAACCACTCTCTCAAAATGGTTGCACCACGGTTGAGGCCTTGTGCAGCCTGGGTTTGCGGCCGATGGCCGTCCACCGGGCCGCGCGGGTTGCGCTCGGTATTTTCCCTGGCCCAGCAACACGCTGGACAACCCTAATCGATTCCGCGGCCGTGCCGTTATACAAACAGAGCGGGGGTTGTTGATCACAAGAAAGAGCGTAGGGACCGAAAAATGGAAAAGCTGCTGGTAATCGCAGGGATCTGGACGATGTGCGCCATGTGTGCCGTGCTGTTCATGCGCGGCGCGACGGCGCCGGATGAACGCCGCATGAGCTTGAAGCGCGCGGCGCGCAGGGAAGTGGCCGATACGGTCGGCCAGTAAGGAAGTAACGGGAAGTTGATGCCGGTGGCCCCGCTGTTGCGGCAACGGGGCCATGCCGGCTGCTGTCCGCGGCTAGATATCGAGCGGATCGACTTCGAGGTTCCAGCGCAGCACGCCGCGCAAGGCGCGCAGCGCGGGTTGCCATGCGCGCAGCGTGGCCTGCAGCGCGGCACGCGACTGGCTTTCCACTAGCAGTTGCGCGCGATGCACGTTCATCACCTTCACGATGGTGAGCGGCACGGCGTCGTAAGCCATGACACGCTCGGCGCCTGGAATCGCCGTGAGCGCCTCTGCGGCCTGGGCGAGAAACGCCAGCGCCGCCTCGAGCGTGCGCCCTTCGGCGCGCAATATTGCCTGATAGACGAACGGCGGCAGGTGCGCGTCGCGCCGCTCCGCGACCTGCGTATTCGCAAACCCCACATAGTCCTGGCGCGCCAGCGCGTGATAGAGCGCATGGCGCGGGTAGCGCGTCTGCACGAGCACCTCGCCGGCCAGCCCGGCGCGCCCCGCCCGCCCGCTCACCTGCATCAGCTGCGCGAACAGGCGCTCGCTCGCCCGGAAATCGTGTGAAAAGAGCGCATTGTCGGCGTTCAGCACGCCAACGAGCGACACGCGCTGGAAGTCGTGCCCCTTCGCGATCATCTGCGTGCCCACGAGGATGTCGACCTCGCCCGCGTGCACGTCGGAGAAAAGCGCCTGCGCGCTGCCCTTGCGGCGCGTGCTGTCGGCGTCGATGCGCAGCACCCGCGCGCCCGGCACCGCGCTCGCGAGCGCCTCCTCGATGCGCTGCGTGCCGCGCCCCATCGGCGCGATGTCGACGTTGCCGCACTCGGGGCACGAATGCGGAATGCGCGATTCCCAGCCGCAGTGATGGCAGCGCAGCGCGCGCTCGGGCTTGTGCAGCACGACGTACGCGCTGCAGCGCGGACAGCCCGCCACCCAGCCGCAGGCGTCGCACGCGAGCGTGGGCGCGTAACCGCGACGGTTGAGAAACACGAGGCTCTGCTCGCCGCGCTCGAGGCGCGTCTTCATCGCCGCGACCAAAGGCCCGGAGAGCCCTTCGAACGACGCGCGGCCCCGCCGGCGCTCCTCTTCGAGATCGATCAGCTTGACCGTGGGCAGCACAGCATCGGCAATCGCTCGGCGCGAGAGCGTGAGGCGTGTATAGCGGCCCTGCTCGGCCTGCCACCAGCTTTCGAGCGACGGCGTGGCCGAGCCCAGCACGACCGGCACACCCAGCTGCTTCGCGCGCCATACCGCGAGGTCGCGCGCCGAGTAGCGCAGCCCTTCCTGCTGCTTGTAGGCGGGGTCGTGCTCCTCGTCGACCACGAGCATCGCGAGACGCGGCAGCGAGGCCAGCACCGCGAGCCGTGTGCCGAGCACGATGCGCGCGCGGCCCGTGTGCGCCGCGAGCCAGTTGCGGGCGCGCTCGCCTTCCGCGAGGCCGCTGTGAAGCGTGACGATGGCCTCGTCGGCAAGCGTGGCCGCGAAGCGCGTCCGAAAAGCCGCCTCGAACTGCGGCGTGAGATTGATTTCAGGAACCAGCACGAGCGCCTGGGCGCCCGGGTCGCGCTCGAGCAGCGCCGCGAGCGCACGCAGATAGACCTCGGTCTTGCCGCTGCCCGTCACGCCGTGCAACAGGAAGGGCGCGAAGCCGCTCGCCGCACCGATGGCTTCCACGGCGTCGGCCTGCTCGTCGCTCAGGCGCGGGACTTCCGCCACGGCCGCCGTCGCCGCGGCGCTGTGGGCCACGCTTGCGGCCGCGCCGAATTCGATGGATTCATGCTCGACCCAGCCGGCTTCGCACCAGGCTTCGAGCGTCCCAATCGCCTTGGGATGCAGCGCGCGGGCCGCGGCGGCGTCGAGTTCGCCGGCGTCGGCCAGCGCCTGCGCGAGACGGCGCAGCGCCTGGGCGCGCGCCGGCAAGGCGTCGGGCAGCGCGGCGCGCCCTTGCGGCGACAGACGGTAGCGCTCCTCGGGGGCGAGCAGGCGCGTCCAGCGCGACGGATCGCGCAACGCCTGCGGCAGCGCCGGCAAGGCGACTTCGCCCAAGCCCCGCTGGTAGTAGTCGGCGGCAAAGCCAGCCAGCGCGAGCCATTGCGCCGAAAGCGGCGGACAGGACGCGCACACCGCGCTCACGTCACGGAGCTTGTTCGCGGGCACGTCGCTGTGAGCGTTCACTTCGCAGATCAGGCCGACCACGTCGCGACGCCCGAACGGCACGCGCACGAGCATGCCGGGCTCCGGCGCGCTGTCGAGGCCATAGCGATAGTCGTAGAGCGCATCCAGTGGATGATCCAGCGCCACGCGCACGTACTGCCCTGTCATGCCTGACTCCCAGGGAAGTTCCGTACGCGAGCGCACAGACACGCAAACCTAAAGTAATACTTTAGATTTCGCGCTAAGTTTTGGATTCCGCAGAACAATCGCGCCCCCGAATCTGCGCCTGTGGATAACTTTGTTGAGAACTTGCCGGGCGCCGCCGCGGCGCTCCCGCGTGTCGTCGTTATGTGGGATACCGCACACAGCGCCGTGGAGCGCCGAAAGCCTTGTCTGTCAAGGGTCTGATTGATTCTCCCCAGACCTGAACGGGCGCCTGCGACAACCTTTCCCTCTTGCGCGCCGCAACGAGCCAAGTGTGTATAAGTCAAGTCTTGACAGGACCGCGATGGCGTCTGGATGGCCTCTTGGGCCCGGTCATACCCTGACGCCCGGAGCCCAGCTTGCTGCGACGCACCAAAAACGTCACGCACCGTTCGCGCGAATCGCGCGGCTGTGACGATGCACTTCGTCCACGAGTTCGGCCACGCTTTCGGGCGGCGTGAACTGCGAAATGCCGTGGCCGAGATTGAACACGTGCCCCGGGTGCGCGCCAAAGCTGTCCAGTACCGCGCGTGCCTGCTCGCGAATCGCGGCCGGCGAAGCGAACAGCACCGTGGGATCGAGATTGCCCTGCAGCGCCACCCGGTCACCCACGCGCTCGCGCGCGCGGCCGAGGTTGACGGTCCAGTCGAGGCCGACGGCATCCACGCCCGTATTGGCGATTTCGTCGAGCCAGAGGCCGCCGCCCTTCGTGAACGTGATCACGGGCACACGCTCGCCGTCGTGCTCGCGCTTGAGCTGCGCCACCACCTGTGCGATGTACGCGAGCGAGAAGCGCTGGTATGCGCCGTCCGCGAGCGCGCCGCCCCAGGTGTCGAAGATCATCACGGCCTGCGCACCGGCTTCGATCTGCGCGTTCAGATAGGCCGCCACCGCCTTCGCGTTGACTTCGAGAATGCGCTGCATGAGGTCGGGGCGCGCGTACAGCATCGACTTCACGGTGCGGAAGTCGTCCGAGCCGCCACCTTCGACCATGTAGCAGGCGAGCGTCCACGGGCTGCCCGAAAAGCCGATCAGCGGCACGCGCTGGCGCCCCTCTGCATTGGTGAGCGCGCGGCGAATTTCGCGCACGGCGTCGGTCACGTAGCCGAGCGTCGCGCCGATATCGGGCACGGCGAGTCGCGCCACGTCTTCTTCGGTACGCACGGGGTGCGCGAACTTCGGCCCTTCACCTGCCTGGAACGAAAGGCCGAGGCCCATCGCGTCCGGAATCGTGAGGATGTCGGAGAACAGGATCGCGGCGTCGAGCGGATAGCGCTCGAGCGGTTGCAGCGTGACCTCGGTCGCGTAATCGGGATTCTTCGCGAGGCCGAGGAAGCTGCCCGCGCGGCTGCGCGTGGCGTTGTACTCAGGCAGATAGCGGCCTGCCTGGCGCATCAGCCAGATCGGCGTGTACTCGGTCGGCTGGCGCAGCAGCGCGCGCAGGAAGGTGTCGTTCAGGAGAGTGTGGGCCACGTGCTGGATGCGCGAAGTCGCGCCAAGGTTCGGAAGCAAGCGGCCATTTTACCGGAGCGGCCGCCGCGTCATGCCGCCGATGGGCGGGATCAGAAAGCGCAATGCCACTGAAGTATAGGCCTGCCTACCCAGGTAAGTCCGCGCTTAACGGCCGCGTACGCGAGGACTATCATCAGACGGCTTTCCAAAACATTACATCAATCAAAACCAGATCTGGAGACACGATGAAAAAAGCCGCCCTCGGCCTGACGATCGTTAGCGCCGCTTTGCTGAGCGCGTGCGCCACGAACCAGTCCGCCGGTACCCCCGCCAACGGTGCGCAGACCGCCACCGCCCCTTCGCGCCTCGACGAAATCATTGCGCGCGGCACGCTGCGCGCCTGCACGACCGGCGACTACAAGCCCTACTCGTTCTACAGGCAGGACGGCACGTTCGAGGGCATCGACATCGACATGACCCAGTCGCTGGCGAAATCGCTGGGCGTGAAGGCCGAGTTCGTGAAGACATCGTGGTCGAACCTCATGAACGACTTCCTCGCGAAGTGCGACATTGCGGTGGGCGGCGTCTCCACGACGCTCGAGCGCCAGAAGCGCGCGTTCTTTACCGAGGCCTATCAGGTCGACGGCAAGACGCCGATCGTGCGCTGTGAAGACGTCAAGAAGTACCAGACCGTTGCGCAGATCAACCAGCCTTCGGTGCGCGTGATCATGAATCCGGGCGGCACCAACGAGCGCTTCGCGAAACAGTTCCTGCCGAATGCGAATCTCATCATGTATCCGGACAACGTGACGATCTTCAAACAGATTCTCGCGGGCAAGGCCGACGTGATGGTGACCGACGCCTCCGAGACCATGCTGCAGCAGAAGCTCAACCCGGGGCTGTGCTCGGTGCATCCCGACAAGCCGTTTCAATACGGCGAGAAAGCGTGGATGGTGCCGCGCGGCGACGTGGTGTTCCAGCAGTATGTCGATCAGTGGCTGCACCTTGCGCGCGCGAGCGGCGAATATCAGGCAATCTCCGACAAGTGGCTGAAGTGAGGTGTTGAATCGCGCCGCATTGTTATGGCCCTTCGAATTGCTACGATGAGTTGCAGAAGATGGGGTCACGCGGGGCGCGCAAAGTTTGCATTTCGCGCACATGCGCAATGCCGACGCATTGCGCATGTGCGCAGCCGGTAATTCTGTACCGTGCGCGTCCTGCGTAAAAGGCCCATGCCGTGGGCCTTCTTTCATGCCATTCGAATCCTCGCGCGCGAATTGCCGCCAAGGCTGTCAAACAGCCTCGAAAAATAGCGGTAAAAATGACTTCCGCAAAACGCTCAGGATGGCAAAAAGAGCCGCAGAGCCTTATCTGACGGGCGTTACAACCTGAAACACTTTGTTACCGCGAACCTATCTTAATTCGCCCACAATGCCTTCAACGGTTTCAACACGGATGTGGCACGGTGCCAGTGTGAGCGGACACAAAACACCAGCCGGTCGGCCCTACGCCGAAGCCCTCTCGAGGGGCATCCTTGTTGGAGCCGTGACCGGCGTCGAAGACGTTTCATGACCCGGCTCCTCCTTTGGTCTCCTCGCGCTAACCCCGTAGCGTGTGGTTTTTAGCGGGCTCCAGGCCCGCTTTTTTTTCGCCTGTACGTTTCGTTATTCAACAGGCATCGCTCTGCACCCACTCCCTCCAGCGTCAGATAATCGTTCGGTTTCCCGACTATTTTTGTGCGTTCTGCAATGCCGCAGCGGCGTCGTGCATCGTCCGCCGCGGCATTGCATCGAACCTCGTATCAAGCCGTCTTCTGCTCGCTGATCTTGAGTTCATCGATCATGCGCGCGCGCATCACGAACTTCTGCACCTTGCCTGTCACGGTCATCGGCAGTTCGTCGACGAAGCGGATGTACTTCGGGATCTTGTAGTGCGCAATCTGCCCCTGGCAGAACGCCTGGATCTCCTCGGCGGTTGCCGATTCGCCCGGACGCAGCACGATCCACGCGCACACCTCCTCGCCGTACTTCGCGTCGGGCACGCCGAACACCTGCGCGGACTGCACCTTCGGGTGGCGGAACAGAAACTCTTCGATCTCTCGCGGATAGATGTTCTCGCCGCCGCGGATGAGCATGTCCTTGAGACGGCCGACGATGTTGCAGTAGCCTTCGGCGTCGATCGTCGCGAGATCGCCCGTATGCATCCAGCCATCGACGATCGACTCGGCCGTCTTCTCCGCGTCGCCCCAGTAGCCCTGCATCACCGAATAGCCCTTCGTGCACAGCTCGCCCGTTTCGCCCACCGGCACGGTGTTGCCGAGCGCGTCGACGATCTTCACTTCGAGATGCGGCTGAATGCGGCCCACCGTGGTCGTGCGCTTGTCGAGCGGGTCAGTGGTCGAACTCTGGAACGACACCGGGCTCGTCTCCGTCATGCCGTAGGCGATCGTGATTTCGGCGAGATGCATCTTCGAGACCACGCGCTTCATCGTCTCGATCGGGCACGGCGAGCCGGCCATGATGCCCGTGCGCAGCTTCGAAAGATCGAAGCGTGCGAACTCCGGATGATCGAGCTCCGCGATGAACATCGTGGGCACGCCGTGCAATGCCGTGCAGCCCTCCTCCGAGACCGCTTCGAGCGTCGCACGCGGATCGAACGCCTCGCCCGGGAACACCATGTTTGCGCCCACCGAGACGCACGCGAGCACCGCGAGCACCATGCCGAAGCAGTGATAGAGCGGCACCGGAATGCAGAGCGAGTCTTCTTCCGTGAGGCGCATCGCCTGGGCGATGAAACGCCCGTTGTTGAGCACGTTGCGGTGCGTGAGCGTGGCGCCCTTCGGATTGCCGGTCGTGCCGCTCGTGAACTGGATGTTGATGGCTTCGTCGGGCGATAGCGTCGCGGTGATGGCGTCGAGCCACGCCGTGCCGTCGCGCGCGATGCGCTCGCGGCCCATCTCCACGAGTTCGCTGAAGCAGAGCATGCCGGGCGTGGCTGTGTCGCACATGCGCACGACCGCGCGCAGTTCGGGCAGGCGCGCGGCCTGCAACTGGCCGGGCGTGGCGCTCGCAAGCTCGGGCGCGAGCGTCTGCAGCATCTCCAGATACTTCGAGGTCTTGAAGCTCTCGGCCGAGACGATCGCCTTGCAAGCGACCTTGTTCAGCGCGTATTCGAGTTCGGCGAGGCGGTAAGCGGGATTGATGTTGACGAGCACCGCGCCGATCCGCGCGGTCGCAAACTGGGTGAGCAGCCATTCGACGCGATTGGGCGACCAGATGCCGACGCGGTCGCCCTTGACGATGCCCAGCTCGGCGAAACCGGCGGCGAGCACGTCGACTTCGGCGGCGAACTCGCGCCAGTTCCAGCGGATGCCCTGCTCGCGGAACACCACGGCAGGCCGCTCGGGAAAGCGGGCCGCGGTCTCCTGCAGGAACGTGCCGAGGGTCGCGTCGCTGAGCGGCACGTCGGTCGTGCCTCGCACGTAGGAAAGGCCGTCTTTCGGCGCGATGAGCGGCTCATGTACACCGGGCGCGGCGCGCGCGCCTGCTGCGTCGATTGCCATGATGGCTGTCTCCTGGGGAGCGTCACTCCCGCGTTTGAAATGAATTTGAAAACTATTGTGCCACCGGCTTTCCCGGGGGCGGCATCAAGTCTTACCCGCAGGTCTGGGCCGACTGCGAACGCATGATTTGGCATTACCTTTCCGTAAACGTCAAGTATGCCAGAGCGTTTTTGTCGACCTCCGTGGCTCACGGCATTTATGCCGCGTTTTTCATCGCGTTGCCATTGGGCCGTGCCCGCTCACCGGCGCCAAAATGCAAAAAGGGCTCCCAGCTTGGGGAGCCCTTTTCGCTTCGAACGCGGCGCCACGAGGCGCGCGTACGAGAACCAATTAGTGCTGGTTCATCTTGCGCAGGCGCTGGATCGCCGCGAGCTGCGCGACCGCGTAGGCCAGCTCGGCCTGGGCGGTGGCGTACTCGAGGTTCGAGCCCGCGTTCTGCAGCGTCTCTTCAGCGCGCTTGCGCGCTTCCGTGGCCTTCGCCTCGTCGAGATCCTTGCCGCGGATCGCGGTGTCGGCGAGGACCGTGACGGCGCCCGGCTGCACTTCGAGAATGCCGCCTGCGACGAACACGAACTCTTCACCGCCGTCTTCCGCCACGATGCGCACTGCACCCGGACGAATACGCGTGATGAGCGGCGTGTGGCCCGGCAGAATGCCCAGCTCGCCCGCCTCGCCCGGAAGCGCGACGAACTTCGCCTGGCCGTCGAAGATGCTCTCTTCGGCGCTGACGACGTCTACCTTGATGGTTGCTGCCATATGTGTCGACTCCTTGGGGTCAATGGGTTGCTTCGGCGGACAAATAACGCGTTACCTGCCCGCCCGTTGGCAACTCAACCCTTACTGGATCTTCTTGGCCTTTTCGAAGGCTTCGTCGATCGTGCCGACCATGTAGAACGCCTGCTCCGGCAGGTGATCGCATTCGCCGCCGACGATCATCTTGAAGCCGCGGATCGTTTCCTTCAGCGGCACGTACTTGCCCGGCGAGCCCGTGAAGACTTCCGCGACGTGGAACGGCTGCGACAGGAAACGCTGGATCTTGCGAGCGCGGGCGACGGTCAGCTTGTCTTCCGGCGACAGTTCGTCCATGCCCAGAATCGCGATGATGTCGCGCAGTTCCTTGTAGCGCTGCAGCGTCTGCTGCACGCCGCGCGTGATCGAGTAGTGCTCTTCGCCGATCACGTTCGGGTCGATCTGGCGCGAGGTCGAGTCGAGCGGGTCGACTGCCGGGTAGATACCCAGCGAGGCGATGTCACGCGACAGCACGACGGTTGCGTCCAGGTGGCCGAAGGTCGTAGCCGGCGACGGGTCGGTCAAGTCGTCCGCAGGGACGTACACGGCCTGAACCGACGTAATCGAGCCCTTCTTGGTCGACGTGATGCGCTCTTGCAGCTTGCCCATTTCTTCAGCCAGCGTCGGCTGATAGCCCACTGCCGACGGCATACGGCCGAGCAGTGCCGACACTTCCGTGCCAGCCAGCGTGAAACGGTAGATGTTGTCGACGAAGAACAGCACGTCGAGGCCTTCGTCACGGAAGTGCTCGGCCATCGTCAGACCGGTCAGCGCGACGCGCAGACGGTTGCCCGGCGGCTCGTTCATCTGGCCGTACACCAGCGCGACCTTGTCGAGAACGTTCGAGTCCTTCATTTCGTGGTAGAAGTCGTTGCCCTCACGGGTACGCTCGCCCACGCCCGCGAACACGGAGAAACCACCGTGTTCCTTGGCGATGTTGTTGATGAGCTCCATCATGTTGACGGTCTTGCCCACGCCGGCACCACCAAACAGACCGACCTTGCCGCCCTTTGCGAACGGGCAGATCAGGTCGATAACCTTGATGCCGGTTTCGAGCAGTTCCGCCGACGGCGACAGCTCGTCGAACGCCGGAGCCTTCTGGTGGATCGAGCGCGTCGTTTCGCTCACGATCGGGCCGGCTTCGTCGATCGGACGGCCGAGCACGTCCATGATGCGGCCGAGGGTCGGCTTGCCGACCGGCACGCGGATGGGGTTGCCCGTGTTCTTGACCACGGTGCCGCGGCGCAGGCCGTCAGCCGAACCCAGACAGATGGTGCGGACAACGCCGTCGCCCAGCTGCTGCTGCACTTCCAGGGTCAGTTCCGACCCTTCGAGAATCAGCGCGTCGTAGATCTTCGGCATGCTCTCGCGCGGGAATTCCACGTCGATCACCGCGCCGATGCACTGTACGATCTTGCCTTCTACCAAAGCAGTTGTACTCATCGATTTTCCTTTAGATACCTGAATTCTTCACTCGCTCACCGGCATACACCGGCGCGGTTTCGCAATCGGTTCGCGCTTGTCGCTTGATCAAACGGCTGCTGCGCCGCCGACGATTTCCGAAAGTTCCTTCGTAATCGCGGCCTGGCGGCTCTTGTTGTACGAGAGCTGCAGTTCGTTGATGACCGTCTTCGCGTTGTCCGACGCCGCCTTCATCGCCACCATACGGGCCGACTGCTCCGAAGCCATGTTCTCCGCCACGGCCTGATAGACCAGGGCTTCGACATAGCGCACCAGCAGCTCGTCCACGACGGTTTGCGCGTCCGGCTCGTAGATGTAGTCCCACGCCGACTTCGGCGTCGTGCCGTCGTCGTTCGCTTCGAGACGCTCGGCCGACAGCGGCAGCAGTTGCTCGATCACAGGCTCCTGCTTCATCGTGTTGACGAAGCGCGTGTACGCGAGGTACACGGCGGAAAGCTTGCCTTCCGAGTACTGGTCGAGCTGCACCTTGATCGCGCCGATCAGCTTTTCGAGGTGCGGCGTGTCGCCGAGTTGGACAACGTTCGAGACGACCTTCGCGCGCAGACGGTTCAGGAAACCGAGGCCCTTGCTGCCGATCGCAGTTGCTTCGATCGACGTGCCGGATGCTTCCAGATCCTTGAACTTCTGCAGCGTCGCGCGCAGCACGTTGGTGTTCATCCCGCCGCACAGACCCTTGTCGGTCGTGACGAGAATCACGCCTGCGACCTTCGCACCGGTGTTTTCCACCATGAACGGGTGGCGGTACTCGGGGTTCGCACGGCTCATGTGCGCAGCGATGTCGCGGACCTTGTCGGCATACGGGCGGGCGGCGCGCATGCGCTCCTGGGCACGGCGCATTTTCGACGCCGCGACCATTTCCATCGCCTTGGTGATCTTGCGCGTGTTTTGCACGCTCTTGATCTTGCCGCGAATTTCCTTCATTCCAGCCATTGCTTTGCTCCTTTGTCGACCCGGGTTAGCGCTTTCGCGCTGACTCGGGTCCCAGTCCGTTTATCGTGATTGATTCCCGGACGGATCAATATGCGCCGGACTTCTTGAAGTCCTTGAGAGCCGCGTGGAGCGCGTTCTCGTCGTCCTTCGACAGGTCCTTCTTGTCCTCGATGCGCGCGACGAGGTCAGCGTGCTTCGACTTCAGGTATTCGCGCAGGCCCTTTTCGAACGGCAGGACGTCCTTGACGTCGATGTCGTCGAGGTAGCCGTTGTTCGCCGAGAACAGCGCAACAGCCAGTTCCCACACTTGCAGCGGCTGATACTGCGGCTGCTTGAGCAGTTCCGTCACGCGGCGGCCGCGCTCGAGCTGCTTGCGGGTCGCTTCGTCGAGGTCCGATGCGAACTGGGCGAATGCCGCCAGTTCACGGTACTGCGCGAGGTCGGTACGGATACCGCCCGACAGCTTCTTCACGACCTTCGTTTGAGCCGCACCACCCACACGCGAGACCGAAACGCCGGCGTTGATTGCCGGACGGATGCCTGCGTTGAAGAGGTCGGTTTCCAGGAAGATCTGGCCGTCGGTAATCGAGATCACGTTCGTCGGAACGAATGCGGTCACGTCGCCGGCTTGCGTTTCGATGATCGGCAGTGCGGTGAGCGAACCCGTCTTGCCCTTCACTTCGCCGTTCGTGAACTTCTCGACGTAGTCGGCCGACACGCGCGCGGCGCGCTCGAGCAGACGCGAGTGGAGATAGAACACGTCGCCGGGGTAAGCTTCACGGCCCGGCGGGCGGCGCAGCAGCAGCGAGATCTGACGGTATGCCCAGGCTTGCTTGGTCAAGTCGTCATAAATGATCAGGGCGTCTTGACCGCGGTCGCGGAAGTATTCGCCCATCGTGCAGCCGGCGTACGGCGCGAGGTACTGCAGCGCGGCCGATTCCGAAGCCGAAGCGGCGACGACGATCGTGTATTCGATCGCGCCCGTTTCTTCGAGCTTGCGCAGCACGTTCTGGATCGACGAAGCCTTCTGACCGATGGCGACGTAGATACAGATGAGGTCCTTGCCCTTCTGGTTGATGATCGTGTCGACGGCCACTGCGGTCTTGCCGCACTGACGGTCGCCGATGATCAGCTCACGCTGGCCACGGCCGATCGGCACCATCGAGTCGATCGACTTCAGACCCGTTTGCACCGGCTGCGACACGCCTTCACGCCAGATCACGCCCGGAGCGATCTTTTCGATCGCGTCGGTCATCTTGGCGTTGACCGGGCCCTTGCCGTCGATCGGGTTGCCGAGCGGGTCGACCACGCGGCCGATCAGTTCGGGGCCAACCGGCACTTCGAGAATGCGGCCCGTCGTCTTGACGATGTCGCCTTCCGAGATGTGCTCGTACTCGCCCAGAATCACCGCGCCGACCGAGTCGCGCTCGAGGTTCAGCGCGAGGCCGAAGGTGTTGCCCGGGAATTCGAGCATTTCGCCCTGCATCACGTCCGACAGGCCGTGGATACGCACGATACCGTCGGTCACGGAGATCACGGTACCCTGATTGCGAACGTCTGCGCTCGCTTCAAGGCCCTGGATCCGGCTCTTGATCAGCTCGCTGATCTCAGAGGGATTGAGTTGCATTATTCGCTCCTGATGTTCAATTCTGTTGCGTGCCAGCCGCCGCGCCCGATATTTGTAATCGGGGCGCTCAGGCGGCCAGAGCCACCTGCATGCTGGCGAGCCGCGCGCGGACCGAGGTATCGAGCACTTCGTCGCCGACCGTGACGCGCACGCCGCCGATCAGCGACTTGTCGACCTCGACCGTCGGCTTCAGCTTGCATTTGAACTTGCGTTCGAGACTGGCCACGAGTTCGTCCAGTTGCGTGCCTTCGAGCGGGAACGCGCTGACGATCACTGCGTCAGCAGCACCTGCCCTGGCGTTCTTGAGCGCTTCGAACTGCGTCTGGATTTCCGGCAGCAGCGCCAGGCGATGATTCTCGATCAGCATCTGCACGAGGTTCCTCACCTCGGCCGATTCCTTGACCGGCGACTTGACCGCCGCGAGCAGCAGCTCGGCGACCTGGGCATGGCTCACCTTCGGGCTCGTCGCGACCGACTGCACCTCGGGCAAGGCCGCAACCTGTGCCAGCTCCGAAACGAGCGTGGACCAGGCGGCGGTGTCACCAGCTTCGGCCACGCCAAACAATGCTTCTGCGTACGGGCGGGCGATGGTTGCAAGTTCGGCCATGATCAGAGCTCGGCTTTCAGTTGATTCAGCAGTTCGGCGTGGGCCGACTGATCGACTTCGCGCTTCAGGATCTGCTCGGCGCCTTGCACAGCGAGAGCTGCGACTTCGGAACGCAGTGCTTCGCGTGCCTTGACGACCTGCTGGTCGGCGTCGGCCTTCGCTTGAGCGATGATGCGTGCCGCTTCGGCGTGTGCCTGGGCCTTGATTTCTTCTGCGACGGCCAGCGCGCGCTTTTCAGCGTCGGCGATACGGCTTTGACCCTCGTTACGGGCCGTGGCGAGCTCTTCGCCGACGCGCTTGTGCGCCGCTTCGAGTTCCGCCTTACCCTTTTCCGCAGCGGCCAGGCCGTCTGCGATCTTCTTCGAGCGCTCGTCGAGGGCGTTGATCAACGGCGGCCACACGAACTTCATCGTGAACCACGCGAGGATCAGGAACACGACCATTTGCGCAAACAGGGTTGCGTTGAGATTCACGGTGTTTCCTTAATCGTTGCTATTCCGGGGAATTGAAACGGCAAGGCGCTCATCGGTTGTGAAACTCGATCAGCGCCTCGTCTCCCGTTCCGCCATGCGCCCACTACCCGTTATAGGTCAGGCGCAACCTTCCAGGGAACTTAGCCCGCGAGCTTCGAGAGCAGCGGGTTAGCGAACGCGAACAGCATTGCAACACCAACGCCAATCAGGAACGCCGCATCGATCAGACCAGCCAGCAGGAACATCTTCGTTTGCAGCGGGTTCATCAGCTCAGGCTGACGTGCGCACGCTTCGATGTACTTGCCACCCATCAGGCCGATACCGATACAGGCGCCGATTGCACCCAGGCCGATGATGATGCCGATACCGATGGCCGTGAAACCCTGGATGTTGGCGATGAAAGCTTGCATGATCACTCCTTATTGAGATTTTCTGGAACTGGGGATTTAAAACTGCAAATCTGGTTTGACGAGCACTTAGTGCTTGTCGTGTGCCTGGCCGATGTACACCAGCGTCAGCATCATGAAAATGAACGCCTGCAGCAGAACGATCAGGATGTGGAAGATCGCCCAGACGCTGCCCGCAATCACGTGGCCGATGAAGCCAAGCACCGTCGTGTCCGCGCCGAAGCTCCACAGACCGCCCAGCAGCGCGATCAGCAGGAACAGCAGCTCGCCTGCATACATGTTGCCGAACAACCGCAGGGCGAGCGAAACCGTCTTGGCGACGAACTCGATGATGTTCAGTGCAAGGTTCGGGATCCACAGGAGCGGATGCGCGCCGAACGGGGCCGAGAGCAGCTCGTGTGCGAAGCCGCCAGGACCCTTGATCTTGAGGTTGTAGTAAATCATCAGCACGAACACGCCGAGCGCGATGCCGAACGTGCCGTTGAGGTCGGCAGTCGGGACGATGCGCTGGTGCGGCAGTGCTTCGGACAGGCCGAGCCAGCCGATCACGCGCGTGGGCAGGTCGACGGGAATGAAGTCGAGCGAGTTCATGAGCGCGACCCAGATGAAGACGGTCAGCGCGAGCGGTGCGATAAATGCGCGGTTGCCATGGACGATGGACTTGGACTGGTCCTCGACCATCTCGACCAGCATTTCGATGGCGCACTGGAAGCGGCCCGGTACGCCCGGGGTCGCCTTGCGCGCAGCGAGGCGCAGGATGAGGATCGTCACGACGCCGCACAGAATCGACCAGAACAGCGTGTCGATGTTCCAGACGCTGAAGTCGACGATCGACGTCTGGTGCGAGGTCGCAAAGTTCTGCAAGTGGTGAGCAATGTACTCGGACGGACCCGGTCCGCTCGTTCCTTCGCTAGCTGCCATATCGTTAGAGCCACCCAAATTGTCGAAAATCGTTTTCGGCCGTTCCCGCCGCAATACTGTATTGCGGGAACGCGCCGCCGTGGATCGTGTCTTATCTACTTCGCATCGGCCAGCTAACTTCCACCATCATCGCTTCGACGCCTTGACTTGAGGCGGCGCGATGTGGGTGGGTCAGCGCCACGCGAGCGCGATCCAGTATGTCTTTAGTGCGATCAGGTACGTGACGAGCAGCGGAATCCACAGCACGTCGTGATACCAGAACGCGATGGCGACGAACATCGCAATCGTCGCCCCCATCTTGAAGGCTTCACCGAGCATCCAGTTAAATACGGTGCCCGCCCTGCTCAACTGCTTCAGGCGCGCCGCGAACAGCGCACCGGGTAACCAGCAGATCGCTCCGCCCAGGAAGGCCGACAACGCAGCACTGCCCGGCGGCTTATAAAACAGCCACCACGCCAACGTTGCAACCAGGGACAAAACCACTTGCGCCGCGACGACACGAAACGGCGTGACGCGCGATGGGCGACTCACCTGTGCGCCGAAGATCTGCTCGGCTTCGGCCCGGGTGAGCGGAACGATGTCGTTGTTATCTTGCTGGCTGGCGTCCAGCTCATCCCAGCGCGCGTTGTGATCCGCTTTGGAAACAACGCGTCCGGAATTTTTTGCCGCTACACCCTGCCCCCGGCTGGATGCTCCGACTGCGCCCGGCGGTACATCGGGCCCTTCATGCGCTTGCGGCGCTTCATCTGGCCTCTGACCCACCATCGCTTTATTCCGGAAATTCGCCTTGCACGCGTTTTATTACAGCGCACTTACGGCATCGCCAACCAAATAAATCCGGGCGATTGTAAGCGATAGTTGCAGGCAATTCAAGACTTTAGGCCCTTCAATAACACCCGTGAAATGCGACTTCATGATGCGGAAAACTCAGCGCCGCGAGGGTGTGACCGGTAACTGTAAGGGGCGTAGCAGGCAAGGCGCAATCATCAGGATGACCAGGTAATTTTGAGGCCATCTGGCGCGCAACCCGGGCTATGCGCCAGGATGTGGGACGGGGTGCCGTCAGAACAGATGCAGCAGCAGCGCGCCGCCCAAAAAGGCCACGATCCAGAACGGCACGGCGATCAGGTGAAACAGCATCCACACGCCGCGCTGGCCGGACAGACGCACGGCGATGAGATTCGCCAGCGAGCCGATGGCGACCCCGAAGCCGCCCACGCTCACGCCAAACGCGAGCGCGCGCCAGTCGTGCGTGAAGCCCGCGAGCACAATGGCGGCCGGAACATTGCTAATAACTTGCGACAGCACCGCGCCTGCGGCAAAGGCGCGCATCGGCGTTTGCAGCGACAGCGACGTCAGCGCGTGATGGATAGCGGGCAGCGCGGCCACGCTGCGCAGGACGATGAACATCAGCACGAAGATCAGCAGCAGCAGCCAGTCGATCTTGAGCACGATGCGAATGCGCCAGATCACGAAGCCCGCGGCGACGGCGGCCAGCGCGACGCCTGCGTGATGTGCATCGGCGAGCAGCACGAACGCGACGAAGAGCAGGGCCGCCACGCTCGCCAATGCGCGATCGACGCGCTGCGGCGCGGCGTCTTTCGAGAGATCGAGCGGTGTGGCCTTGAAAAGAAACGCGGAGAGCAGGATGAGCATCGCCATGAGCAACGCGCAAAGCGGCGAGAGCCCCACGACGAAGTGTCCGAACGAGACCCCGCTCACCTGCCAGAGAAACAGGTTCTGCGGGTTGCCGAGCGGCGTGAGCACCGAACCCGCGTTCACGGCAAGCGCGATGACGATCACGAGCCGTTTGAGCGGCAGCGGCGTGAGCTTGTGCAGCGACAGCACGAGCGGCACCACGACGAAAAGCGCCACATCGTTGGTCACGATCATCGCCAGCACCGCGGCCAGCGCGACGAGCAGCAACGCGAGCCCGCGCTCCGAGTGAATGTGGTGGACGAGCTTGTGCGCGAGCCAGGTCAGCAGTCCTGAATATTCGATACCCTTCGTCAGAATGAGTAGGCCCGCGAGGGTCATCACCGTTTGCCAGTCGACGAGTGCGGGCAGCGAGGCGATGGGACGAGGCGCGTAAATCTGCAACGCCACGAACGCCACGACGAGGATCGCGAGCACCGGCTCCGAAACGGCGAATGCACCGATGCGGCGCAACAGGCTCAAGGGCTCACGCGCGCCCTGCTCCGATTCGCGCACCGGCTTTATGCGCCGGCGCGTGCGTTAGCCACGGCGGCGCGCATCGTGCCCATCGTGCCCATCACGCCGCCGTCTCGCCGCGCAGGCGCAGCAGGATGCCGTCGAGCGCGTCGAGGTCGCCGAAGTCGACCGTGAGCTGCCCTCGCCCGCGTCGGCCAAGCTTGATCTTCACCGATGCGGCGAGCAGGTCCGACAACTCCTCTTCGAGGCGGCGCGTGTCGCGCCCGCCGTCGTGCGCGGCCTTCGCCTTCACCGCCGGTGCGGCCTTCGTGGTGGCCGAAACGAGTTTTTCCGTTTCACGCACCGACATCCGCTTGTTGACTACCTGGTTGGCGAGCTGGATCTGCGTGGCGGCATCCACGGCGAGCAACGCGCGGGCGTGGCCCATGTCGAGATCGCCGGCCAGCAGCATGGTCTGCACGGGCGCCGCGAGGTTGAGCAGACGCAGCAGGTTCGACACCGCGCTGCGCGAGCGTCCCACCGACTCGGCCGCCTGCTCGTGCGTGAAGCTGAACTCGTCGAGCAGGCGCTGGATGCCCTGCGCCTCTTCCAGCGGATTCAGGTCCTCGCGCTGGATGTTCTCGATCAGCGCCATCGCGGCGGCGGCCTGGTCGGGCACGTCCTTCACGAGCACCGGCACTTCGGTCAGGCCGGCGATGTGCGCAGCACGGAAGCGTCGCTCGCCCGCGATGATTTCGTAGCGCCCCGTCGCAACCGGGCGCACGAGAATCGGTTGCATCAGACCCTGCGCTCGAATGCTCGCGGCCAGTTCCTGGAGCGCGCCCTCGTCCATGCGCGTGCGCGGCTGGTACTTGCCGGCCTGCATCTGCGTCAGCGGCAGCGTGTTGGGCGCGCCGTCGATCTTCACCGCCTCGGTGATGTCCGCGCTGCCGCCGAGCAATGCCTCCAGCCCCCGGCCCAGCCCCTTCTTCCGTGCTACTGCATTCATCGTGCTTCCCCAGTCTCGTCAGAGTGCGCGCACGCGCTCGATCATTTCCGCGCCGAACTGCACGTAGGCCTGTGCGCCGCGCGAGGCGCGATCGAACACCACACCCGGCAAGCCGTAGCTGGGTGCTTCGGCGAGGCGGACGTTGCGCGGGATCACGGCGTCAAAGACCTTGTCGCCGAAGTGCTCTTTCAACTGCTCGGAAACCTGCTGCTGCAGCGTGATGCGCGGGTCGAACATCACGCGCAGAAGGCCGATCACCTTCAGGTCGCGATTCATGTTCGCGTGGACCTGCTTGATCGTATTGATGAGATCCGAAAGGCCTTCGAGCGCGAAGTATTCGCACTGCATCGGGATCACCACGCCATGGGCGGCACACAAGCCGTTGAGCGTGAGCAGCGAAAGCGCCGGCGGGCAGTCGATGAGTACGAAGTCGTAGTCGGCGTCGACTTCGGCGAGCGCAGCCTTCAGGCGCCGCTCGCGCTGTTCGACCGTCACCAGTTCGACCTCGGCGCCGGCCAGCTCGCGATTGGCCGGCAGCACGTCGTAGCCGACCTGCTCCGGCCGCGTGCGCGCGGCGTTCACCGTGACGCCGTCGACGAGCACCTCGTACACCGTGTTCTCGCACGCGGCCTTGTCGATGCCGCTGCCCATCGTGGCGTTGCCCTGTGGGTCGAGGTCGATGAGAAGGACACGTTGTCCCTGCGATGCGAGGCTCGCGGCGAGATTGACCGTTGTCGTCGTCTTGCCGACGCCGCCCTTCTGGTTCGCAACGCAGAAGATTTTTGCCATCTTTTGTGTGTCCCTTTTACTGCCTTAAGTAGTTTGCTGACGTTATGACGCAACTGCTTCGCGCACCATTCGGCCGATTGGCCATCGCAGGACCGGTTCAGGCCGCTGCGACCGACTCAACCGACACTTCGATCAAGTGGCGCTCCGCATCGAGCATCGGCACGCTCAGGCGGATTGTATTCAGCGCCCGGGTGCCCGCCGGCAGGCGCTCGATCTCGCCTTCGGGGTGCACACCCTTCATGGCCCAGATCGCGCCACCGTCGGCAACGAGATGACGGGCCAGTGTAACGAAATCGGCGAGATCCGCGAATGCCCGAGACACGATCAAATCGAATTTTTTCGGTACTTCGACGCCGGGACGCAGCGATTCGACCCGGCCGGTCACCACCGAGAGGTTCGCGAGTCCGAGTTCAGCCTTCGCCTGCGACTGGAACGCCGACTTCTTCTGCACGATATCGTTGAGCGTGACCTGCCAGTCCGGGCGCACAATTGCGAGCACGATGCCGGGCAGTCCACCGCCGGAGCCGACATCGAGCACCGTTGCTTCGGCGCGCGTCGGCAGATGCGGCACGATCGAGAGCGAATCGAGAATATGCTGGATCAACATCTGACGCGGATCGCGGATCGCCGTGAGGTTATACACGGCGTTCCACTTCGCGAGCAGCGTAACGTAGTCGAGCAACTGCTCGTGCTGCCGTTCGCTGAGTTCGACACCCAGTGCCTCGGCGCCCTCTTTCAGCAGACGAGCCAGCGCGTCGCGGTCCGCAATACCGGGTTGCCTCGAGCGGCCCGTCATTGCGCCACCGGCGTCGAGTCGGTGCCGCTTTCGTCAGCAACGCCTGGATTCTGGCGACGGCGGCCGAGGCCACGCTTGAGGTGCACCATCAGCAATGAAATAGCGGCGGGCGTAATGCCCGAAATGCGCGACGCCTGGCCGATCGTCTCAGGGCGGAACTGGCTCAGCTTCTGGCGCGCTTCGAACGAAAGACCGCGCACTTCCGCGTAGTCGATGCCTTCGGGCAGACGGGTATTTTCTTGTGCGCCATTGCGCTCGATCTCGTCGGCCTGGCGATCGATATAGCCCTGATATTTGATGCCGATTTCGATCTGCTCCTTGATTTGGGCGAGCAGCACCTCGTCGTCGGCGAGCGGAGTTTCCGGCGCGCAAGCGCCTTCGCGCAGACCGCACACGCCGTCGTAACTCACGCCCGGGCGGCGCAGCAGGTCCGCAAGGTTGTATTCGCGGTCGATCGACTTGCCAAGCAGTGCCGTCGCTTCTTCAGCCGAAAGCGTCTTGGGGTTCACCCACGTCGACTTCAGACGCTCTGTTTCACGTGAAACAGTATCGCGCTTGCGGCAGAACGCGTCCCAACGAACGTCATCAATCACACCCAGCTCGCGACCGATCTCCGTCAGACGCATATCCGCGTTGTCTTCACGCAGGCTCAAGCGGTATTCGGCTCGGCTCGTGAACATGCGATACGGCTCGGAAACACCACGCGTCACCAGATCGTCGACCAGCACGCCGAGGTACGCCTGATCGCGGCGCGGGCACCATGCGTCCTTGCCCTGCACCTGCAGGCCTGCGTTCATGCCGGCGAGCAAGCCCTGTGCTGCCGCCTCTTCATAGCCTGTGGTGCCGTTGATCTGGCCCGCAAAAAACAAGCCGTTGATGACCTTGGTTTCGAGCGAAGCCTTGAGGCCGCGCGGGTCGAAGTAGTCATATTCGATCGCGTAGCCCGGACGCAGGATGTGCGCGTGCTCGAGGCCGCGCATCGAGTGCACGAGCTCGAGCTGCACATCGAACGGCAGGCTCGTGGAGATGCCGTTCGGGTAGAACTCGTTCGTCGTCAGGCCTTCCGGTTCGAGGAAGATCTGATGCGACTCCTTCGACGCGAAGCGATGAATCTTGTCCTCGATCGACGGGCAATAGCGCGGTCCTACCCCTTCGATCACGCCCGTGTACATCGGCGAGCGGTCGAGACCGCCGCGGATAATGTCGTGGGTGCGCTCGTTCGTGTGCGTGACCCAGCACGGAATCTGGCGCGGATGCTGCTCGGCGCGGCCGAGAAACGAGAACACCGGCACCGGATCGAGGTCGCCCGGCTGCTCTTCGAGCACCGAGAAGTCGATCGTGCGGCCGTCGATACGCGGCGGCGTGCCCGTCTTGAGGCGGCCCTGCGGCAGCTTCAGCTCTTTCAGGCGCGACGAGAGCGTCACGGCAGCAGGGTCGCCAGCGCGGCCGCCCGTGTAGTTGTTCAGGCCCACGTGGATCTTGCCGTCGAGGAACGTCCCCGCCGTCAGCACGACTGCCCGGCTGCGGAAGCGGATGCCCACCTGCGTGACGGCGCCCACGACGCGGTCGCCTTCGACCATCAAGTCTTCCACGGCCTGCTGGAACAGCCACAGATTCGGCTGATTCTCGAGGCGACGGCGGATCGCCGCCTTATAAAGAATGCGGTCGGCCTGTGCGCGCGTCGCCCGAACTGCCGGGCCCTTGGACGAATTGAGGATGCGGAACTGGATCCCGCCCTCGTCCGTCGCCGCGGCCATGGCGCCGCCGAGCGCATCGACTTCCTTGACCAGGTGGCCCTTGCCAATGCCGCCAATCGACGGATTGCAGCTCATCTGGCCGAGCGTTTCGATGTTGTGCGTGAGCAGGAGCGTCTTGACGCCCATGCGGGCGGCGGCAAGCGCAGCCTCGGTTCCGGCGTGACCGCCGCCGACGACGATTACGTCAAACTCTGTGGGATAAAGCATGGCGGGACCTCACGCATGGACGGAAACGACCGCGTGAACCTTCTCAGAAAAAAATGGTATCCGCGAATTATAACGGTTTCGGGTTTTCGGCCGTTCACACCCGAATTTTGTTCCCGGACGCGGCCCGTGTTGAACAAAAAAAAAGCGGCGTGTTTCACGTGAAACACACCGCTCATTTCTACAGCAATAGACGAAGTCAGACCGGCTTCTTGGCCAACCCGAGATACGTTTCGATCACGCGTGGGTTCTGCGCCAACTCCCCTGCTGGCCCTTCGAGCGCCAGGTCGCCGGTTTCCAGCACGTAGCCGTAATCGGAAATCTGCAGCGCGGCGCGCGCGTTCTGCTCGATGAGCAGCGTCGCGACGCCGGTTTGCCTCAGCGCACTGATGATGTGGAAGATTTCCTTCACGATCAGCGGCGCGAGACCCAGGCTCGGCTCGTCGAGCATCAGCAGATCGGGCTTGCCCATCAATGCGCGGCCGACTGCAAGCATCTGCCGCTCGCCGCCCGAGAGCGTACCGGCCGCCTGCGCCCGGCGCTCCTTCAAGCGCGGAAACAGCGCGAAAACCGGATCGAGCTGATCGAGGAAATTACGCTCACCGGCGCGCTTGCGGCGGTATGCGCCGAGCACGAGGTTGTCCTCCACCGTCATCGAGGCGAACAGCTCACGCTTTTCCGGCACGAGACACATGCCGCGCGCCACGCGCCGCTCGATCGGCAGCTCGCCGATCTCTTCGCCCATATAAGCGATGCGGCCACTCGCGTGCCCCGTCACGGGCAGCGCGCCCATGATGGCGTTGAGCAGCGTGGACTTGCCCGCGCCGTTCGGACCGATCACGGAGACGATCTGCCCCGTGCCCACCTTGATCGCCGCCTTGTGCAGCGCCTCGATCTTGCCGTAGCGAACCGCGAGTCCGGAAACTTCCAGTACGGGAGTCGTCATCATTCCACCCCGCCCAGATATGCTTCGAGCACCGCCGGGTCCTTCTGCACCTCTTCCGGCAGACCTTCTGCGATGCGCGTACCGAACTCCATCACCACCAGGCGGTCGGTGAGATTCATCACGAAATCCATGTCGTGTTCGACCAGCAGCACGCTCATCCCCTCTTCTCTCAGCTTGCGCAGCAATGCCGCCAACTGTTGCTTTTCCTTGTAACGCAGGCCCGCCGCCGGCTCGTCGAGCAGCAGCAAGGTCGGATCGCAGCACAGCGCGCGTGCAATCTCCAGGATGCGTTGCTGGCCGAGCGCAAGGCTGCCCGCTTCGTCATACATATGCTGCTCGAGCCCCACGCGGCGGATCTGCTTCGCCGCCTCGCTCATGAGCCGCCCTTCTTCCGTTGCATTGAGCTTGGCGACGCTGCGCAGCACGCCCGCATGACCCCGCAGGTGTGCGCCGATAGCGACGTTCTCGAGCACCGTCATCGTCGGCAGCAACTTGACGTGCTGGAACGTGCGGCCAATGCCGCGCGCGACGATTTCACGTGAAGTGAGGCGATCGATGCGCTCGCCGCGGAACGTGATCTCGCCGCTGGTCGGTTGGAGCACGCCGGTCACGAGATTGAAGGTCGTCGACTTGCCCGCGCCGTTGGGACCGATCAGGCCGATGATCTGCCCCGCCTTCACTTCGAAGCTCACGTCGTTCACGGCCACGAGGCCGCCGAACTGCTTGCGCGCCTTGTTCACGGTAAGCAGCATTTCGCCGGTGGTCGGCTTGCTGCGCTGCGGCAAAGCCTCGGCGTGCTCGGGCACATGCGCCCGCGGACCGCGCGGGAAGAAGCGCGCCACGAACGGCCAGACGCCGCGGCGAGCGTATTGCAGCAGCAGCACCATCAGAATGCCGAACACGATGATCTCGAAGTTGCCGTTCTCGCCGAGCAGCTTCGGCAGCAGCGTTTGCAGCCAGTCCTGCAGCACGGTGAGAATCGCCGCGCCCAGCACCGCGCCCCAGACGTGCGCCACGCCGCCCACCACGGCCATAAAGAGATACTCGATGCCGTGATTCAGACCGAACGGCGTCGGGTTCACCGCACGCTGCAGATGCGCGTACAGGAAGCCCGAAACGGCCGCGAGCACGGCCGCATAGACGAAGATCACCACACGCATCCAGCCGGTGTTCACGCCCATGGCCTCGGCCATCAAGCCGCCGCCGCGCAGCGCGCGAATCGCCCGCCCCATGCGGCTATTAAGCAGGTTCTGAACCGACACTACGGACGCTAGCACCACGACCCAGATCAGGTAGTAGATATGGCGGCCCGATTCGAGGTCGATGCCCAGCACGTTCAGCACGGGAATGCCGTTGATGCCGTCGTACTTGCCAAGCATGTCGAGGTTGCCGAACAGGAAGAACAGCGCGAGGCCCCAGGCGATCGTGCCGAGCGGCAGGAAGTGGCCCGACAGACGCATCGTCACGAGCCCCAGAACGAGCGCCACGAGCCCCGTGATCACCACGCCGACGATCAGCGCGAGCCACGGCGAAACGCCGTACTGCGTCGTCAGATAGGCGGTCGCGTAAGCACCGAGCCCGACGAACGCGGCCTGCCCGAAGCTCGTCATTCCGCCGATGCCGGTGAGCAGCACGAGCCCGATCGCGACGATCGAATACAGGCCGATGTAGTTGAGCAGCGTGATCCAGTACTCGGGCACGTGCACCGGATGCGGCAGCACCGGCAACGCGAACATCACCACGAGGAACAGCCAGAAGAAGCGGTTGTGCATGACGAATCGTTTCATCGCGTCACTCCTCTTCCTCTTCGGCG
Source organism: Paraburkholderia sp. EG287B (assembly GCF_040965595.1). Taxonomy (NCBI): domain Bacteria; kingdom Pseudomonadati; phylum Pseudomonadota; class Betaproteobacteria; order Burkholderiales; family Burkholderiaceae; genus Paraburkholderia; species Paraburkholderia sp. EG287B. The sequence goes on along the minus strand of NZ_JBFRCG010000011.1, from coordinate 262,217 downwards.
TGCGGCGTCGAGAGCGAGCGCCACAGCAGCACGGGGATGATCAGCGTGAACACGATCACTTCCTTGTAAGAGCTCGCCCAGAACGACGAGTACGACTCCAGCAGGCCCACGAACACAGAACCTGCCGCAGCCAGCGGATAGCTCACCAGGCCGCCGATAATGGCGCCCACGAAGCCCTTGAGGCCGATCAGGAAGCCCGAGTCGTAGTAGATGGTGGTGAGCGGCGAGACGAGAATGCCGCACAGCGCGCCGAGGCCTGCGGCGAGCGTGAACGCAAGCCGGCCGGCCTGCGTGGTGCCGATGCCGACGAGCCGCGCACCGAGCCGGTTCACCGAGGTCGCGCGCAGCGCCTTGCCCGAAATCGTGCGATCGAAATAGAGATACAGCGCGACGATCAGCACGGCGGCCGTGCCGATCACCCAGAGGCTTTGGCCCGAGATCGACAGGCTGCCGATGTTGAACGTGGCGTCGGAAAACGCGTTCGTGCGCGAACCTTCCGCGCCGAACATCACGAGCCCGAGGCCTACCATCGCGAAGTGCACGGCCACCGCGACGATCAGCAGCAGCAGCGTGGTCGCCTCGGCGATGGGCTCGTACGCGAGGCGATAGATGAACGGCCCCATCGGTACGACGATCGCGAGCGTGAGCGCGATCTGTACGAGCATGGGTAGCTGCTGGCTCGCTACGCCGCGCGTCACCGCATAGAGCGCGATGGGAAAGAGCAGATACTTGCCCGCAAGCGTCACGAGTGTGCGCGCTGCATGGCGCCTGCGTTCGGCGTGACGCACGAGTCCGGCGGTCTCGACCACGAAGCACGCCGCGCCGAGCGCGACGAGCAGCCAGCAGGTGGCCGGAAACTTCTGCGATTGCAGCGCGGCGAGCGTGAGCGCGCCATATGAAACGAATTCGCCCTGCGGAATGAAGATCACCCGCGTGACGGAGAACACCAGCACCAGGGCGAGCGCTAGCAGCGCATAGATCGCACCGGTGGTGATGCCGTCCTGCGCGAGGATCGCGGCGATCGATAAATCCATACTCCCCTCTTCCTGAAACTTTCTGGAACCCGGAAAAACTAAGACGTCGAAACAACGGCAATGCTGGCGTGAGTGAACCGTCACAGGCGCGGTTCGGACTTCATGTTCGAAAAGCCGGTGCGCAGCGACGACGCCGCACACCGCTCATGCTTGATCTCGCTTGATCTTGCTTGATCTCGATTGTCAGTGGCCAGAATGACGCCGTGACACGCGCGTGGGTTTCACGGGAAAGCGCGCGGCGCTTTCCCGTGCGCCGCACGTTATTCGCCCTGCAGCTTCCACTTGTTGTTGACGATCTCGACGATCACGCGCGCGCGCTGGTCGAGGCCCGCATGATCCGTCGCGCTCATGTTGAAGATGCCGTGCGCGCCCGCCACGTCCTGCGAGCTTTCGAGCGCGGCGCGCAGCGCCACGCGGAACGCCTCGGTGCCCGGCTGGCCTGCCTTCAGCGCGACCGGAATGGCGCGCTGGAGCAGCTGCCCAGCGTCCCACGCATGACCGCCGAAGGTCGCCACCGTGCCGACGCCATAGGCCTTCTCATAGGCCGTCTTGTAGGCCAGCGCCGACTTCTTCACGGGGTTCGAATCGGGCAGCTGGTCGGCCACCAGAATCGGGCCTGCGGGCAGCAGCTCGCCTTCGCAGTCCTTGCCGCAGACGCGCAGGAAGTCGTTGTTCGCCACGCCGTGCGTCTGATAGATCTTGCCTTTGTAGCCGCGATCCTTGAGCGTGGTCGCGGGCAGCGCCGCGGGCGTGCCCGAGCCGGCGATCAGGATCGCATCGGGGTTCGCCGACATCAGCTTGAGCGCCTGGCCCGTCACCGACGAGTCGGTGCGGTTATAGCGCTCGTTCGCCACGATCTTGAGGTTGTGCTTTCCGGCCGCGCTGGTGAATTCCTTGAGCCAGCTGTCGCCGTAGGCGTCGGTGAAGCCGATGAAGCCCACCGTCTTCACGCCCTGCTTCTCCATGTAGCTCGCGAGCGCGTCGGCCATCAGGCTGTCGTTCTGCGGTGTCTTGAAAGCCCACTGGCGCTTCCCCTCGACCGGTTCGACGATCGCAGCGGACGCGGCGAGCGAGATCATCGGCGTCTTGCCCTGCGCGACGACGTCGAGCATGGCGAGCGAGTTCGGCGTGACCGACGAACCGATGATCGCGTCCACGTGGTCTTCGTCGATCAGCTTGTGCGTGTTCTGCACGGCCTTGCTCGTGTCCGAGGCGTCGTCGAGCACGATGTACTGCACGCTCTTGCCTGCAATCTCCTTGGGCAGCAGCGCGATGGTGTTCTTCTCGGGAATGCCGAGCGACGCGGCCGGCCCCGTTGCCGAGAGCGTCACGCCAATCTTCACCTGCGCGGCGGCGATGCCCGCCGTGCCCATCAGCGCCGCTGCGAGTCCGGCACTAATCGAGCTCAAAACCCACTTCTTCGTTTTCATTGCGCGTCTCCAAACGCTTCGTCTGCGTGTTGTCGATTGATCCTGCGCCGATTACTAGGATATTCGTAAATCGGCGCCGGCCTTTGAGTGTAGTAATCGGGATCGCGCGTGTAATGCATGGTTTTCCCTGCCTGCGGCGCCGCACAAGCCGCCGCGCGCGTGGGTGCGCTTTCCCTTTTATCGACTGCCTGCTGCACTGCCTTTACTGCCTTCCCTGCTGCTGCGAATCTGCTGCGATTCTGTTGCGATGGCAACAAAAAAGGCACCTCAATCGAGCGTGCCTTTTTTGTGTTTCGTGCTTCATTCAACCGGCGCTCAATCGCCGGCGAGCTTCCACTTGCCGCCGACGATCTCCACCATCACGCGGGCACGCTGGTCGAGACCCGCGTGGTCCGTCGCGCTCATGTTGAAGATGCCGTGCGCGCCTGCCACGTCATGCGAGTTTTCGAGTGCGGCGCGCAGCGCTTCGCGGAAGGCCTTCGAGCCCGGCTGCCCCGCTTTCAGCGCGACCGGAATCGCCTGCTGGAGCAAAAGGCCCGCGTCCCACGCATGACCTCCGAACGTTGAGATCGAGCCTGCGCCATAGGCCTTTTCATAAGCTCCCTTATACGCAAGCGCCGATTGCTTCACGGGATTCGAATCCGGCAATTGATCGGCGACGAGCAGCGGCCCGGCGGGCAGCCAGGTGCCGTCGCAGTCCTTGCCGCACACGCGCAGGAAGTCGTTGTTGGCCACGCCGTGGGTCTGGTAGTACTTGCCCGCGTAGCCGCGCTCCTTGAGCGTCTTCTGCGGCAGCGCGGCCGGCGTGCCCGCGCCTGCGATGAGCACGGCGTCGGGGTGCTGCGAGATCATCTTGAGCACCTGGCCCGTGACCGAGGCATCGTTACGCGCGAAGCGTTCGTTCGCGACGACCTTGATGTTCTGTTTGGCAGCGGCCGCGCTGAATTCCTTGTACCAGCTCTCGCCATAGGCGTCCGCGAAGCCGATGAAGGCTACCGTCTTCACGCCTTGCGCCGCCATGTGCTGTGCGATGGCGCCGGCCATCAGCGCGTCGTTCTGCGGCGTCTTGAAGACCCACGAGCGCCTGGCATCCATCGGCTCGACGATCGAGGCCGCGGCGGCCATCGAGATCATCGGCGTGGACGTTTCCGCGGCGACGTCGATCATGGCGAGCGAGTTGGGCACGACAGTCGAGCCGATCAAGCCGTCGACATGATCTTCGCTCGTGAGCTTGCGCGCGTTCTTCACCGCCTGGGTGGAATCCGTGGCGTCGTCGAGCACGATGTAATCGACTTTCTGGCCCGCGATTTCCTTCGGCAGCAGCGCAACCGTGTTCTTTTCCGGAATCCCGAGCGAGGCAGCCGGCCCCGTCGCCGACAGCGTCACTCCGATCTTCACATCTGCATACGCCCCGCCGGCCGTCGCCGCGAGCACCCCGGTCGCGACGCAAGCCGCCCCCATCCAACGCAAAACCGACTGCATCTCCACTCCTTCGATATTCGTTTTCTTTATTGCTACGGATTTGTGGCGCACCGCGGCCGATTACCTCATACGCAAATCGATAATCGGCTGCGGGAAATCAACGCAAAAATGCTGACCGCATGGTCGGTGATTGGCGAGTGTAGCGGTCTGCGTATTCAGATGGCAAGCGCTTTCCATTTGCTTACAGTGAGCAGGATTCCGCGCTCGCTTTGCGTAACGTGCAAACGCTTGTGCAGCGGGCGAAGCCGGCCGCGTGGCCTGATTTGCGTAATTTGGGAAGGGATAATCGACGCGTGCGAAGGTGCGTAAGTCAAACGCCTCGCAGCGGATAAAATGTAATCGGCTCGTCGTTGAAAACAGGCGCGCAGAAATATAAAAAGCGCTGTTGGACTCTCATCCAACAGCGCTTCCTTGTCCGGGCACTTGGTGCCTCAGTTGTCTCCTCGTTCTCCACCTGCAAATTCGGTGCATCAGAACTAGGTGCAACTTTAAACTTCACCCCCCTCTGCAGCAACTAGCATTTACCCTAGTGGTGCAGTGCGGCACCGAAATGGGGCGTTGCTACACAGGTTTGTCGCACGGCGGGCCGCCTCGGCATGCCGCAACGCGACATCTTTGCGCGGGCTATGCCAGCTCAGGCCGGCGGGCGACCATTCTATCGTAGTCCAGAGCAGTCCTGGCATACCCGGCAGTCACGCGCGCAGGGGCCGCACGCGCGCCACGATCTCGCCGACGATGCCGCGCCGGAACGCCAGCACGCAGGCAATGAAGATGAGGCCCGTGACGATCGTTGTGGACTCACCGAGTGAGCGGAACCACTCCACACCCGTCCCTCTCGCGAGCGCCGTGCCGATGTCGCCCAGCCGGTCCTCCAGCGCGACGATCAGCGTCGCGCCGAGCAGCGGCCCGAACAGCGTGCCCATGCCGCCCACGAGCGTCATGAGGATCACGAGGCCGGACATGGTCCAGTACGCGTCGCCGAGCGTTTCGAAGCCGAGCACCAGTACCTTGAGCGCGCCGGCCAGACCCGCGAGCCCCGCCGACAACACGAACGCGAGCAGCTTGAAGCGGTCGGTGTCGTAGCCGAGCGAAACGGCGCGCGGTTCGTTCTCCTTGATCGCCACGAGCACCTGCCCGAACGGCGAATGCACGATGCGCACGATCAGACCGAACGCGAGCACCATCACGACGAGCACGACGTAGTACAGCGTGAGATCGGAACCGAGCGAGAGTACGCCGAACAGCTTGCCGCGCGGCACGCCTTGCAGACCGTCTTCGCCGTGCGTGAACGGGGCCTGCAGGAACACGAAGTAGACCATCTGCGCGAGCGCGAGCGTGACCATCGAGAAGTAGATGCCCTGCCGGCGAATCGCGAAGATGCCGACCACGAGCCCGAGGACCGTGGCCACCACCGTGCCCGCGAGCACGCCCACCTCGGGCGTGAAATTGAGCGACTGGATCGCATAGCCGGCCGTATAGCCCGCGCTCGCCAGAAACATCGCGTGGCCGAACGAGAGCAGGCCCGTGTAGCCGATCAGCAGGTTGAACGCCGCGGCGAACAGGGCGAAGCACAGCACCTTCATCACGAAGAGCGGATAGGCGCCGGCAAACGGCGCGACGATCAACCCGAGCAGCAACAAACCATAGAGCGCTTTTCTTTGCATCATCGTTCCTTGCCGAAGAGACCAGCGGGGCGAATCAGCAGCACGATCGCCATAATCACGAACACCACGGTCGCGGAGGCCTCGGGCCAGAAAACCCGCGTGAAGCCTTCGATCACGCCGAGCATGAGGCCGGTGAGGATCGAGCCCATGATCGAGCCCATGCCGCCGATCACGACCACGGCGAACACGGTGATGATCATCGGCTGGCCCATGAGCGGCGACACCTGGATCACGGGCGCGGCGAGCACGCCCGCGAACGCCGCGAGTGCGACGCCGAAGCCGTAGGTGAGCGTGATCATGAGCGGCACGTTGATGCCGAACGCCTCGACGAGCTTGGGGTTCTCGGTGCCCGCGCGCAGATACGCGCCAAGGCGTGTCTTTTCGATCACGAACCAGGTCGCGAAACACACGGCAAGCGAAGCCACCACCACCCAGGCGCGATAGTTGGGCAGATACATGAAGCCGAGATTGGTCGCGCCGGCGAGCAGGTCGGGCACATCATAGGGCTGGCCCGACGAACCGTAGATCGAACGGAATACGCCCTCCACCACGAGCGTGAGGCCGAAAGTGAGCAGGAGTCCGTACAGATGATCGAGCCGGTAGAGCCAGCGCAGCATGGAGCGCTCGATCAAGACACCGAACAGGCCGACCACGAGTGGAGCGACGACGAGCATCACCCAGTACGGCAGATCGAAGTACGCGAGCCCCATCCACGTGAGCATCGCGCCCAGCATGAACAACGCGCCGTGGGCGAAGTTGATCACGTTGAGCATGCCGAAGATCACCGCGAGACCGAGGCTCAGGATCGCGTAGAACGAGCCGTTCACGAGCCCGAGTAGCAACTGGCTCAGCATTGCCGGAAGCGGAATGCCAAAAATCGTCATGAGAGCCGCCCATTGACGCATTAACGGATTACACAATCATGCCGCGCCCGGCGCACCCACCTTGGGGCGCCGGGCGCGGCATCCGACTGCAGCATTTACGCGCGCGCGCTTACTTCCACAGCGCGCACTTGCTCTCCTGCTTCGTCGTATAGGCCTGCTCACCCGGGATCGTCTGCAGCACCTTGTAGTAGTCCCACGGCTTCTTCGACTCCGACGGCTTCTTCACCTCGACGAGATACATGTCGTGGATCAGCACGCCGTCCTGGCGGATGTAGCCGCCCTTGGTATAGAAGTCGTTGACCTTGGTCTTCTTGAGTTGCTCCATGACCTTGTCGGAGTCCGTCGTGCCGGCCGCCTGCACCGCCTTCAGATAATTCGTCACCGCTGAATAGTCAGCCGCCTGCAGTTCCGACGGCATCTTCTTCGTCTGGTCGAAGTAGCGCTGCGCCCACTTGCGCGTGTCGTCGTTCTGGTCCCAGTACCAGCCGGTCGTCAGCACGAGGCCCTGCGTGGTGTCGAGCCCGAGGCTGTGTACGTCAGGCAGGAACATCAGCAGCGCCGCGGTCTTCATCGTCTTGTTGATGCCGAATTCCTTCGCGGCCTTGATCGCGTTGACCGTGTCGCCGCCCGCATTCGCGAGGCCGAGGATCTGCGCCTTCGAGGCTTGTGCCTGCAGCAGGAACGACGAGAAGTCCGACGCCGAGAGCGGATGGCGCACTTCGCCGAGCACCTGGCCGCCGTTCGCCTTCACGACGTCCGCGGTGTTCTTCTCGAGCGACTTGCCGAACGCGTAATCGGCGGTCAGGAAGAACCAGCTCTTGCCGCCCTGCTTGAGCACCGCGAGGCCCGTGCCCTTCGCGAGCGCGACCGTGTCGTAGCCGTAGTGGACCGTGTACGGCGTGCACTGCTCGTTCGTCAGGGCGTCCGTGCCCGCGCCCGTGTTGAAGTACACCTTCTTCTTCTCTTGCGCGACCTGGTTCATCGCCAGCGCCGTTGCCGAGTTCGTGCCGCCGAGCAGCATGGTGAGCCCGTCACGGTCGAACCATTCGCGCGCCTTCGAAGCGGCGATGTCGGCCTTGTTCTGGTGATCGGCGTACTCGATCTGGATCGGCTTGCCGAGCACCTTGCCGCCGAAGTCCGCGACCGCCATCTTGATCGCCGTGAGGCCGCCCTGGCCGTCGTCGTCGGCGTAGAGGCCGGACATGTCCGTGATGAAGCCGATCTTCACCGCGTCGTCGGCGGCCTGCGCGCTCCCCGCGCTGAACGCCATCGCAGCTGCCGAGGCGGCAAAAAGGCCCGCGAGCCGCGCGAACGTGGTTTTCTTCATTGCAGTCTCCTTCCTTGGTTGCGTAATTATTCAGGAACACTCCATGAACGCTGGAGGCAAAGCGATTCGCGCGGCACGGTTGCGTCGCGCAGCAAACCAGACCAAAAGATTAAACGCCCAGCAGGTCGTGCAGCACCGGCATCTTCCCCTCGAGCTCGGCAGTGCCGAAATGCTCGACGATGCGCCCGTGCTCCATCACGTAAAAGCGGTCCGCGAGCGGCGCCGCAAAACGGAAATTCTGCTCGACCATCACGATCGTGTAGCCGCGCGACTTGAGCGTGAGGATCATGCGCGCGAGCGTTTGCACGATCACCGGCGCGAGACCTTCGGATATCTCGTCGAGCAGCAGCAGGTTCGCGCCCGTGCGCAGGATGCGCGCCACGGCCAGCATCTGCTGCTCGCCGCCGGAAAGCCGCGTGCCCTGGCTGTTGCGCCGTTCGGCGAGATTGGGAAACATCGCGTAAATCTCGTCGAGCGACATGCCCTCCGCCAACTTCGCCCCTTTCGCCCCGATGTGCGGCGGCAGGAGCAGATTCTCTTCGCACGAGAGACTCGCGAAAATGCCGCGCTCCTCGGGGCAATACCCCACGCCGCAGTGCGCGATGCGATAGGTGGGCATCTGGATGGTCTCGCGCCCGCCAATCCGGATCGAGCCCGTGCGCCGGCCGGTGAGCCCCATGATCGCGCGCAGCGTCGTCGTGCGCCCCGCGCCGTTGCGCCCGAGCAGTGTCACGACCTCGCCGCGCCCGACGGACAGATCGACACCGTGCAGGATGTGCGACTCGCCATACCACGCCTGCAGCCCCGCAATCTCGAGCGCCTTCGCGCTCTCGGTCGCGCCGGCGGCCGCAGTCGTTTCGCGTTCGGTGACCGTATTCATGCGTGCGCCCCCGTGAGCGCCGCGTCCGCACTGCCCATATAGGCCTCGGCGACGAGCGGATTCTTCGAGACTTCGGCGTAGCTGCCTTCGGCGAGCACCTCGCCGCGCTGGAGCACCGTGATGGTGTCGGAGATGCCGGCGATCACGTTCATGTTGTGCTCGACCATGAGGATCGTGCGACCGCTCGATACCTTCTTGATGAGCGCCGTCACGCGGTCCACATCTTCGTGACCCATGCCCTGGGTCGGTTCGTCGAGCAGCATCAGCTCGGGCTCCATCGCCAGCGTCGTGGCGATTTCCAGCGCGCGCTTGCGGCCGTAGGCGAGCTCGACCGTGGGCACGTCGGCGAAATCGGTGAGGCCCACCTGCGTGAGCAGATCCATCGCGCGATCGTTGAGCTCCGCGAGCGTGCGTTCGCTCTTCCAGAAGTGGTACGCGGTGCCGAGCGAGCGCTGCAGCCCCACGCGCACGTTCTGGAGCGCCGTGAGGTGCGGAAACACAGCCGAAATCTGGAACGAGCGGATGATGCCGCGCCGCGCGATCTGCGCCGGCCGCTCATGCGTGATGTCGATGCCGTTGAAGACGATGCGCCCCGCGCTGGGCACGAGGAATTTGGTGAGGAGATTGAAGCAGGTGGTCTTGCCTGCGCCGTTCGGTCCGATCAGCGCATGGATCGAGCCGCGGCACACGCGCAGGTTCACGCCGTTCACGGCCGTGAAGCCCTTGAACTGTTTCGTGAGGTCGCGCGTCTCCAGAATCGTGTCGCCGAGAATCATGTCCCCTTCCGAGCGTGGTAAGGCGTAACACTGCAGACCGTCCGTGACGCGTGGTGCACGATGAGGTCCGGCGCGGACGTGGCGGCGCGCCTCCCGATGCGCGCAACGCGCGCCTGCCGACTTTCGCGTCATTGTCTCGCCAATGATGCAGCGCAATCATTGGGATTTGCACTTAAGGGAGCGCCACAAGGACAGCGAACATTACACCCGGCAGTTGACGACAGTACGATGAAAGATGCGCACACGTTAGGCGCACGATCGCCGCCAACCTGTAGCTCACAGACGTACAGAAACACGCGAGCGGAAGCGCTTCCGCTCGCGTCCCAAATAGTCTTCGAATCGACGCTATCTTGCGCGCCGCTCCATGCCCTCAGGCGGTCGTCAGCGTTGCACCGGCGGCGGCCTCCGTTTGCGCACGCGCGCCCTCGCGGCGGTCGGCGCGCAGCATCTCGGCGGCGCGCTCCGCAATCATCAGCGTCGGCGAATTCGTGTTTCCCGAAGTAATGGTCGGCATGACCGAGGCGTCCACCACACGCAGGCCCTCCACACCGCGCACCCGCAGGCGCGCGTCGACCACGGCGTCGGGGTCGTCCGCGCGGCCCATGCGGCAGGTGCCGACCGGATGAAAGATCGTCGTGCCGACGTTGCCGGCCGCCTCGCGCAGCTGCTCCTCGGTCTGAAACGCGAGCCCCGGCAGGATCTCGTGCGGCTGGTAGCGCGCGAGCGCGCCAGAAGCCGCGATGCGCCGCGTGAGCCGGATCGAGTTGGCCGCAACGCGCAGGTCGTGATCGGTCGCAAGATAATTGGGCGCGATCACGGGCGCCTGCGACGGGTCAGCCGAAACGGCATGGATACTGCCGCGCGACGTGGGCCGCAGATTGCACACCGAGGCCGTGAACGCGTTGAAGCGATGCAGCGGCTCGCCGAAGCGGTCGAGCGAAAGCGGCTGCACGTGATACTGGAGGTCGGCCCGCGTGAGCGCGGGATCGCTCGGGTCCGACTTCGCGAACGCGCCGAGCTGCGAGGGCGCCATCGACATGGGCCCGCTCTGGAAGAACGCGTACTGCATGCCGATCATCAGCTTGCCCCACCAGTGCGCGGAGGCCATGTTGAGCGTACGCACGCCGCTCACGCGAAACGCCATGCGCAATTGCAGGTGGTCCTGGAGATTCTCGCCCACGCCGCGCAGATCCTGCACGACGCCAATACCGAGCTGCGCGAGCCGCGCAGCGTCGCCGATGCCGGAAAGCTCGAGCAATTGCGGCGAATTCACGGCACCGGCGCTCAGGATCACTTCACAACGTGCCCGCGCGACGTAGTCGACGTCGCCGCGATACTCCACGCCCACGCAGCGCTTTCCTTCGAATATCACGCGCTGGGTGAGCGCGCCGGTGACGACCGTGAGGTTGGGCCGCTTCATTGCCGCACGCAAGAACGCCTTCGACGCATTCCAGCGCACGCCGCGCTTCTGGTTCACTTCGAAATAGCCCACGCCGCTGTTGTCGCCGCGATTGAAGTCGTCGGTGGCGGCAATGCCCTGCTCCTGCGCGGCGTGCGCGAACGATTCGAGAATCTGCCAGCGCAGGCGCTGCTTCTCCACGCGCCATTGGCCGCCCGCGCCGTGAAACTCGCTCGCGCCACCGTGATGGTCTTCGCTGCGGCGGAACACGGGCAGCACGCTGTCCCACGACCAGCCGGCATCGCCGGTCTCGCGCGCCCAGTTGTCGTAGTCTTCGCGCTGGCCACGCATGTAGATCATGCCGTTGATCGACGACGAGCCGCCCAGCACACGCCCGCGCGGGTACGAGAGCGAGCGGCCGTTGAGGCCTTTTTCGGCGGCGGTCTTGTAGAGCCAGTCCGTGCGCGGATTGCCGATGCAGTACAGGTAGCCCACGGGAATGTGGATCCAGTGATAGTCGTCCTTGCCGCCCGCCTCGATGAGCAGCACGGAGACGTCCGCGTCTTCGGTCAGGCGATTGGCGAGCACACAGCCCGCGGTGCCCGCACCAACGATCACGTAGTCGAATTCGCCTTCGAGGCGGCGCGCGGCCTGGGCTTCACTCGGTGCAGGCATGATGTGTCTCCAGCGATGACTGCTCTCTTCATGTTGTATTTTTTGAACTGCGATTGCTGCGCCGGACGGCATCGAACGCTTCGGATTCCTGTCGAACCGCCCGGCTCCCGCCCGCCTACTTCGCCACCGGCATGGTGAATTCCGCACCCTTGGCGATGCTGTCGGGCCAGCGCTGCATGATGCTCTTGTAACGCGTGTAGAAGCGCACGCCTTCCTCGCCGTAGGCGTGGTGATCGCCGAACAGCGAGCGCTTCCAGCCGCCGAACGAGTGCCACGCCATCGGCACCGGAATCGGCACGTTGATGCCCACCATCCCCACCTTGATCTGGCGCGAGAAGGCGCGCGCGACGCCGCCGTCCGAGGTGTAGCACGACACGCCGTTGGCGAATTCGTGCGCGTTGATCAACTCGACGGCGCTGGCGAAATCGGGCACGCGCACGACCGACAGCACCGGACCGAAGATCTCTTCCTTGTAGATCGTCATGTCGGTTTTCACGTCGTCGAACAGCGTGCCGCCGAGGAAGAAGCCGTCCTCGTGACCGTCCACCTTGTGGCCGCGCCCGTCCACGACGAGCTTTGCGCCCGCCGCCACGCCCGCCTCGATATAGCCCTGAACTTTCGCGCGATGCACGCCCGTGACGAGCGGCCCCATTTCCGAGGCGCCGTCCATGCCGCTGCCGATCTGCAGCGCCTTCACGCGCGGCGTGAGATGCTCGACGAGTTCGTCGGCGATATGGCCCACGGCCACCGCCACCGAAATCGCCATGCAGCGCTCGCCGGCCGAGCCGTAGGCCGCGCCGATCAGCGCATCGACGGCCTGGTCGAGATCGGCGTCGGGCATCACGACGAGGTGATTCTTGGCGCCCCCCAGCGCCTGCACGCGCTTGCCGTGCTTCGTGCCTTCCGTGTAGATGTACTCGGCGATCGGCGTCGAGCCGACGAACGACAGCGCGGTGACGTCGGGATGCGCCAGCAGCGCATCAACGGCCACCTTGTCGCCGTGTACGACGTTGAACACGCCGTCGGGCAGCCCGGCTTCCTTGAGCAGTTCGGCAAGCCGCACCGAAGCGGAAGGATCGCGCTCCGAAGGCTTCAGCACGAACGTGTTGCCGCAGGCGAGCGCGATCGGGAACATCCAGCACGGCACCATCATCGGGAAGTTGAACGGGGTGATGCCCGCCACGACGCCCAGCGGTTGGCGCAGATTCCAGTTGTCGATGCCGCCGCCGATCTGGTCGGTGAAATCGGTCTTCAGCAGATTGGGAATGCCGCACGCGAACTCGACCACCTCGATGCCGCGCATCACCTCGCCCTTCGCGTCGGAGAACACCTTGCCGTGTTCGCGCGTAATGAGTTCGGCGAGTTCGTCGTGATGCTGGTCGAGCAGATCCTTGAACTTGAAGAGGATGCGCGCGCGCTTGATGGGCGCCATCTCCGCCCACGCGGGAAAGGCGGCCTGCGCGGCGGCAACGGCGGCGTCGACCTCCGCCACGGTGGCGAGCGGCACGCGCGCGCTCACTTTGCCGAACGCCGGATTGAAGACGTCGCCATGCCGCTCGCCCGTTCCAGCCAGCGGCTTGCCGTTGACGAAGTGCGTCAGCATGCGTACGCCGGCTTCGTTTTGATGTGTCTCGCCCATGGGTGTGCCTCTTTTGTCGTGAAGCCTCGATCCAACTAGCGTAATCGCGAGGCTGGGGCGCGATCCAATGATTAATGCTCAACAGCGATATAAGGCGGTTTAATATCAGGAGATGGACCTGACCTTGCTCCGAGCGTTTGTCACGGTCGCGCGCGAGGGCAACCTCACGCGCGCGGCGACCCATCTGCATCTCACGCAGCCGGCCGTGAGCCTGCAGATCAAGCATCTGCAGGAGGCGCTGGGCGTCACGCTCTTCACGCGCACCTCGCACGGCCTCGCGCTCACACGCGACGGCCAGGCGCTGCTGCCACACGCCGAACGCGCGCTCGCCGCCGCCGGCGACGTGCAGCGCGCCGCTGCTGCACTGCGGCACGAAGTCCGCGGGCGCTTGCGTATCGGCACGATTCTCGATCCGGCATTCCTGCGCCTCGGCGGCTTTCTGCGCCAGCTCGTCGAAACCTGGCCGCAGATCGAAACGGCGCTGCGCCACGGCATGTCGGGCTGGGTGCTCGACCAGGTGCGCTCGCGCGAGCTCGACGTGGGCTACTACATCGGCCAGCCCGCCCCCGACCCCGACACCTTCCACGCCATCACGCTCACGCGCTTCCAGTACCGTGTGCTCGCGCCCGCGGGCTGGAAAGACCGCGTGAAGGATGCGCACGACTGGCGCGCACTTGCCGCGCTGCCGTGGATCTGGACTCCGCCCGCCTCCGCGCACAATCGCCTGCTCACCACACTCTTCGAGGCCGCGCACGCGAGGCCGGTGAAGGTGGCCGAGGTGGACCAGGAGCCGTCGATGCTCGATCTCGTGAAGTCGGGCGTGGGTCTCACGCTCGCACGCGATTCCACGGCCCTTGCCGAAGCGCACGCGCACGGGCTCACCATCGTCGAAGGCGTGACGGTGCCCACGGAACTCACCTTCGTCACGCTCGCCGCGCGGCGCGACGAGCCCACCATCGCGTCGGCGCTCAAGGCGATCGAAACGCAGTGGGCGATATGAGCCGCGCTCATGAAGAGGCACGTGCGCCGTTCATGTCTGACGTAAGCGCCGACCTGGTCGCGTAACAGCGCTGTCACACAAGTTTTGATAGATTGGGAATTCGCTCCGCGTTTTCGGCACGCCCACGGGTGTGTTCACCCTGCGCGGCGCGTTTCCCGCTTCTCCCATCGTTCCCCTTGTTCTCTTCGTTCGACAGGAGCCTTGCATGGCCCGCAACATCGAAATCAAAGCCCGCGCCCGTCAATTCGACGCCCTGCGCGATCGCGCTTCCCAGCTCGCCACCGAAGCGCCGCTGATCTTTCGCCAGCAGGACTTCTTCTATGACGTACCGCGCGGCCGCCTGAAGCTGCGCCAGTTCGACGACGGCACGCCGCCCGAGCTGATCTTCTATCAGCGCGACGACCGCGACGGCCCGAAGGCCTCGTACTACACGCGCAGCCCCGTCACGAATGCCGAGGCCATGCACTCGCTGCTCGCCACGGCGCTCACCACGCGCGGCATCGTCTCGAAGGAGCGCCACGTGTATCTGGCTGGCCGCACGCGCATCCACCTGGACCGCGTGGATGGTCTCGGCGACTTCGTCGAACTGGAAGTGGTACTCGGCCCCGAGGACGACGAGCAAGGCGGCGAAGCCGAAGCGCACGCGATGTTCGCGAAGCTCGGCGTGGACGAAAGCGATCTCGTCGCGGTAGCTTACGTGGATCTGCTCAATACGGCCAACGCGGCCTGACATCTGAAATTGGCCAAGCGGGCCCTTGCGGCCCGCTACGCCTTCCCTCCCATGCCACTCACGCCGCCGGCGCGCCCGGCTCCAGATGCCCGAGCGGCAGCGGCCCGTTGCGCTTGAACGTGGTGAGCACGATGTTCGAGCGCACGCTGTCCACGCCTGGCACGCGCATGAGCTTCTTCATGACGAAGGTCGACAGCGCGTTCAGATCGGGCGCGACGATGCGCAGCAAATAATCGGCGTCCCCCACCACGGCGTGGCATTCGAGCACTTCGGGCAGCACGTCGATCTGCTGCTGGAACTGCTCGATGATCGAATCCCCATGATGCTTGAGCTTGAGGCTCGTGAACGCGGTCACGCCCAGCCCGAGTTTTTCGGGGCGCAGTACCACGCGATAGCCGTCGATCACCCCCGACGCCTCGAGGCGCTGCAGCCGCCTGCCGATCTGCGAGGGCGAGAGCGGCACCTGCTCGCCAAGCTGCTGATGGGTGGCGCGGCCAAAGCGCTGCAGTACGTCGAGCAGCGCCAGATCGAAATGGTCGAGTTCAAGCATGAATTGAATCCGCATTAATTGACTATATTGTGCTCGATTATTGCATATTCCAGCCGCAACCCATGGAGTACGCGCACATGCCGCGCGCCACCCGCTCTAGACTTGCATGACAGCAAGCCTTTTTAGTGGAGCGTTACGAACATGGCCGCCGCCACCGCGAAACTGCAGGAGCAGTTCGACGCGGGTCTCACCACCCGTCCCGATTTCACGATCGACCAGCCGCTCGAGCGCTACGGCGCGGCCGATCACGCCGTCTGGGACCAGCTCTACCGGCGCCAGCGCGCCCTGCTCGAAGGCCGCGCCTGCAAAGCCTTCCTGGAGGGCGCCTTGCGCATCGGCCTGAATGTTGCCCATGTTCCGTCCTTCGCGCAGGTGAGCGAGCGCCTGATGGCCGCAACCGGATGGCGCATCGTGGCCGTACCGGGCCTCGTGCCCGAGCGCATTTTCTTCGAGCACCTGGCGAACCGGCGCTTTCCGGTCACCTGGTGGATGCGCCGTCCCGATCAGCTCGACTATCTGGAGGAGCCCGACTGCTTTCACGACCTGTTCGGCCATGTCCCGTTGCTCACCGACCCCACTTTCGCCGATGCGATTCACGCCTACGGGCGCGCCGCGCTCGCCGTCGAGGAACGCGCGTTGCCGTTGCTCGCGCGGCTCTACTGGTACACGGTGGAGTTCGGCCTGATGCACGACGCGAGCGCCCCCAACGGCGTGAAGATCTACGGCGCCGGCATCGTCTCGAGCAAGGGCGAAACGCTCTACAGCGTGGAGAGCCCGGCGCCCAACCGGCTTGGGTTCGACCTCGACCGCGTGCTGCGCACGCGCTATCGCATCGACACGTTCCAGAAGACCTACTTCGTGATCGATTCGTTCGCCCAGCTTTTCGACGCGCTGGGCGCGGGCATTGCTGCGCGTCTGGCTGATCCGGCGGCGCTCATCGCGGCGCAGCCTCACGCTGCAGGCGACGTGCTGCACAGCGACACGATCCTCACGCGCGGCACGCGCGAGGGCTGGCTCGACGACGGCGACGTCTGACCGACACGCGGGCTTTGCGCCGCAGCAAGCGCGCGTTCCTTGATGCGAGCGCTCGCACGCGTGCCCCAGACGTGAAAAAATGGCTGATCGGCTCACGGCTCACGCCCGGCCTCAAGCTCAATACAGGTGCAATGATGATCAATCGACTCACATCCGAAGAGCGCGCATCCGAACTCGCCGACCTGCGCGGCTGGCAGGCCGTCGCCGGCCGCGATGCGATCCAGCGCCATTTCCGCTTCGCCGACTTCAACGAAGCGTTCGGCTTCATGACGCGCGTCGCCATCAAGGCGCAGGAAATGAACCATCACCCCGAGTGGTTCAACGTCTACAACCGTGTGGAGATCACGCTTTCCACCCACGAAGCCGACGGCCTCACCTCGCGCGACATCGAACTCGCGCGCTTCATCGATTCGATCGCGCCGGGGCCGCTCAGCGCATAAGCAGCGGTACTAAGCATGGGTACGCTGTGCGCACGGCGAATGCACACAACGAGCGCACAGCGCGCCGTGAAAGCATAATGCAGGGTACCGGGCCTTCAAACCTTCAGCTTTGAAGGCTATTCTTGATGGATACGTAAGACTCCCAGGCAGCGCGGGCAATCGGGTCTAAACGTTCCGGTGATATGGTGTTCTGACGCTGTACAATCAGCAGCGCATAAGGCTTGGAGAGCGCACTCGCCTCCTGGCACAACGCGAGTTCATCGCCAATCGAAGGCGAGCGGTTGCGCCAGAAGTTGATCGCGGCTTCGAGTTCGGTGATCGAAATATCGGACATGTGGATCGTGATCGCGCAACCGTCGGGCTGTGCCTCGAGGCCAGCAAGCGACGCTTCGCGAACTGCGTGCCTGAACGCTAAACCCATTGTACTTGAGCGAATCCCATGCGACTCCTTCTGATCGAAGACGACCGCCCTATCGCACGCGGCATCCAGTCCAGCCTCGAACAAGCCGGCTTTACGGTCGACATGGTCCACGACGGCATCTTCGCCGAACAGGCCCTCACGCAAAATCGCCATGAGCTCGTGATCCTCGATCTGGGGCTGCCGGGAATCGACGGCATGACGCTGCTTTCGCGCTTTCGCCAAAGCAACCGGCATACGCCCGTCATCGTGCTCACCGCGCGCGACGAACTGAACGACCGCGTCCAGGGCCTGAATTCCGGCGCCGACGACTACATGCTCAAGCCGTTCGAACCGGCCGAGCTCGAAGCGCGCATTCGCGCCGTGATGCGCCGCAGCGGCCCGCACGGCGACGTGCCGCGCCCCGAAGTGTCGCTCGGCGGCGTGCGCCTGTCGGGCGTCGATCGCCGCATCTTCAACGACGACAAGCCGCTCGAACTTTCGCCGCGTGAATTCGCCGTGCTCGAAATGCTGCTGCTGCGGCACGGCCGCGTCGTGAGCAAGGCGCAACTGCAGGACCACCTCACGCACTTCGGCGGCGACCTCGGCGACACCGCGATCGAAGTCTACGTGCACCGCGTGCGCAAGAAGCTCGAGAACTGCCGTGTCGAGATCGTCACGGTGCGCGGCTTCGGCTATCTGCTGCAGGAAATCCGCCAGGCGGCCTGATCCGCCTCGCTTTCCGGGCCAGCCAACGGCGGCGGAGCAATCCGCCGCCGTTTGCGCTTGATGGCGCCGGCTTTGGCGTCTCACTGGCACTTCAGCCGCCACGCCCGCGGCCCGCGTACAATGGATCGGTCCCGTGCCGCGCACGCCGCCGCACCCACGATTCATCATTCGCCCCGAAGCCATCATGTCCTCACCGGCCGCAACGAGCCTGCGGCGCACGCTGTTACGGCGCCTCGCCGCCCCGCTTTCGCTCCTCGCGCTGATGAGCGGCCTGATCGCCTATTGGCTCGCCTGGCAGTACACGCAGCACGTGGTCGACCGCTCGCTCGCCGACCTCGCCACGGCCATTTCCCGCCAGATCCAGATCGCCGGCGACGATGCCGCCAATACCGTCCCGCCGCTCGCGCAGGCGATGTTTTCCGACCCCGTCGAGCACCTCGTCTATCGCATCAGCAACGGCGAAACGGAGATCGCGGGCGACCATGACCTGCCGCTGCAGGGCACCAACGTGCGCCGCATGCACTACGCGTACGTGTTCGAAACGATCTATCAGGGCGTAACCGTGCGCGTCGCCCAGGTGCGCGTGCCGCAAGCGCACGGCAATCCGATCGTCGTGGAAGTCGGTCAGCCGGTGCATCATCGCTTTCGCATCGCAGCCGAATTTCTCGTCGCGATCATGATGCCGTTGCTGCTCCTGCTGCTCGCCGGCTGGGTCATCGTGTGGCGCGTGGTCAACCAGCAGCTCAACCCGCTCACCGCGCTCGCCGACTCGCTCAACCGCCAGACGCACACGTCGCTCGAACCCGTGGACGAGACCTACGTGCCGGTCGAGATCCGTCCGCTCACGGGCGCGCTGAACGCGCTGCTCGGCCGCCTGAAGACCGCGCTCGACGCGCAGCGCAAGTTCATCGCCGACGCCGCCCATCAGCTGCGTACGCCGCTCACCGCGGTGAAGCTGCACGCCGAGCAGGCCGTGAACGCACGCGAGCCACAGAAGGTCACCGACGCGGTGCGCGAACTGCGGGCGGCCGCCGATCGCGCGGTGCGTCTGTCCAACCAGTTGCTCTCGCTCGCGCGCGCGGAGCCGGGTGAACAGGCCGCGCGCTTCGTCGATATCGACATGGCCGCGCTCGCCTTCGAGACGGGCGCCGAGTGGGTGCCGCGGGCGCTGGCGAGCCACGTCGATCTCGGCTTCCAGCGCCTCGACGACCCCGAAAACGACACGCCGCTGATGGTGCGCGGCAACCCCGTGCTGCTGCATGAGGTCATCGCGAATCTGCTCGACAACGCGCTCAAGTATTTGCCGCCCGCGCGTCTCGAAGGCGCGCGCATCACCGTCACCGTTTCGCAGTCCTCCGCGGAAGGCATGCCGATGGCCGAGATCGTCGTGGAAGACAACGGCGGCGGCGTGCCCGCTTCGCAGCAGGCGGATCTCTTCAAGCGCTTCTTCCGCGGCGACGGCCAGAGCGAAAGCGGTGTCGATAGCGGCGCGGGCCTGGGCCTCGCGATCGTCCACGACATCATGACGCTGCATCGGGGCAGCGTGCATTACGAAGACGCGCCGGAAGGCGGCGCGCGCTTCATCGTGCGCGTGCCGCTCGCGCATCGCGGCGCGCCTGGCGGCAAGGACGCCAAAGACCGCAAGGACAGCAAGGAGGCCGCCGCGCTCGAGGCCGCAAATCTGCGTACGGACGAGGCCGGCGAGCCGCCGCGCGAGAACAAACCGAGCCACCAGGCGAGCGTCGATCTCTGACGCTGCAGGTGCCGGGAAAACGACAAGGGCCGCTCATGCGGCCCTTGTGCTTGATACGGTGCGACGCGCGCCGCGCCGCTTACTTCTTCTTTTTGCTCTTGCCTTTCGACGCTTTCGCGCCCTTCGCAGACTTGTCGTCGTCGGGCGGCGCGAGCATCGTGCCGCGGCACTTGCGGGCGCCGCAACGGCATTCGTATTCGCGCTTGAGCTTCTTCGTCTGCTTCGCGTCGATCACGAGGCCGTAGTCGTAGAAAAGCTCCTCGCCCTCCGGGATATCGCGCAGCGCGTGGATATAGACGTGTCCGTCGATTTCCTCGGCTTCGCAGTTCGGCGCGCACGAATGATTGATCCAGCGCGCGCTGTTGCCCTTCACCTTGCCGTCGATCACGTCGCCGTCGTCGAGCGCGAAATAGAACGTGTGATTCGGTTCGGCAGGATTATGCGGATGACGCCGCAACGCTTCCTTCCAGGAGATGCGCTCGCCCTTGTATTCGATCAGTCGTTCGCCGGTCGCAATGGGGACCGCCGCAAACACGCCCTTGCCGTGCACGCCCGACTGGCGCACGACGATCCTGCGTTCACTCATTGAATGAATCCTTGTGAAGTACTGGGGGAGACTGTCCCGGTCATGACAGGCGGCGCGGAACATGTCCTCCCGCGCGCCGCCTGCGGCTCTCTCATGAAGCCGTGCCTGGCGGTCTGCCTGGCCTTGCATCGGCCCTTGCATCAAACCTCGCGCCCTGGCTCGTCGCGCTCCGTACGCAAACGCGGCGCCGATTGGGCGCCGCGCTCATGCGACGCCCGGCGCGCCACAGACGGCATCGTACACGCTCGCGCCTCTTTCGTTCAACCCATATGCGCCGTGAGAAACCGCCACGCGCCATGTGTTTCAGCGCTGGCCGAGCGTCGTCTCGCCGAACAGCTTCTTCAACTCGCGCGGTTGCGAGCGCCAGTATTGCGGCGGCGCGCTCACGCTCGCGCCGAGCTGCGCCGCGGCGTGCCACGGCCAGCGCGGATCGTAGAGCATCGCGCGCGCCATCGCGATCATGTCGGCTTCGCCGTCTTCGATGATCTGGTTGGCCTGCAAGGCGTCGGTGATGAGGCCCACGGCAATCGTCGTCATGCCGGTTTCGGCCTTCACCTTGCGTGCGAACGGCACTTGATAGCCGGGTTCGAGCGGAATCTTCTGCAGCGGCGACACGCCCCCCGACGACACGTCGATCCAGTCCGCGCCGCGCGCCTTGAGCGCCTGCGCGAAGACGACGGTGTCCTCCGGCGTCCAGCCGCCATCGACCCAATCCGTTGCCGAAACGCGCACGCCAATCGGGCGATCGGCCGGAAATTCGGCGCGCACGGCGTCGAACACTTCGAGCGGAAAGCGCATGCGG
Organism: Paraburkholderia sp. EG287B; assembly: GCF_040965595.1. NCBI lineage: Bacteria > Pseudomonadati > Pseudomonadota > Betaproteobacteria > Burkholderiales > Burkholderiaceae > Paraburkholderia > Paraburkholderia sp. EG287B. The sequence continues at coordinate 241,005 of NZ_JBFRCG010000011.1, read as the reverse complement.
TTTTCGCGCGAGCCGCCGTACTCGTCGCTGCGCTGGTTCGCGATCGGCGAGAGAAACTGGTGCAGCAAATAGCCGTGCGCCGCGTGGATTTCGAGGGCGTCGATGCCCAGACGCGCCGCGCGGCGCGCCGTGGCCACGAACGCATCGCGCACGCGATTCAGACCCGCGACGTCGAGTGCCAGCGGCGGCGCCTCGCCTTCCTTGTGCGCGAGCGCCGAAGGCGCATGCGGCAGCCACCCGCCGTCGGCGACCGGAATCAGCTGGCCGCCCTCCCAGGGCACATGACTCGACGCCTTGCGCCCCGCGTGCGAGATCTGCATCGCGATGCGGACAGGCGAATGGCGGCGGATCGCGGCGATCACGGGCTCGAGCGCGGCTTCGGTCACGTCGTCCCACAGGCCGAGACAGCCCGGCGTGATGCGGCCGTCCGGCTCGACCGCCGTCGCTTCGATGCAGAGCATCGCCGCGCCCGAAAGCGCGAGGTGGCCGAGATGGATCATGTGCCAGTCGTTCGCTTCGCCGCGCTCGGCGGAGTACTGGCACATCGGCGAAACGACGATGCGATTGGGGAGCGTCACGCCACGCAGTTCGAGCGGAGTGAAGAGCTTGCTCATGGGAGGTCCACGGACGGTTGGCAGAAGCGTCCGAGAATAGCACGCGCTTTTTTCACGCGTTCGACAGGGAACACGACGCCTGCGCGGCGTGCGCCGGCGCGAAGTGGATCAAGCCGGGTTCAGGCGCGGGTCAGGGTTGGCGCGCGGCCATCTGTGCGTCGACGGCATCGAGCCATTCGCCGAACATGCGGCTCGCCTGCGCTTCGAGGAGCGGCCCGTGGCGCGCCGTGTCGTCGCGCAGCGCGTTCACGTCCACGCCCGCGCCGGCGATTTCCGCGGCATGACCGATCAGCCAGGGCTCGAAGCGGTCGGCGCGCACTTCCGGGTGGCACTGCAGGCCGAGCACATTGTCGCCCCACGAAAACGCCTGGTTCTCGCAGAGCGGCGTGGAAGCGAGGCGCGTCGCGCCCTGCGGCAGATCGAAGGTATCGCCATGCCAGTGCAGCATGGAGGTCGCCGCGCCGTCGAGGTGCTGCAGCGGCGAGGCGCGGCCGGCGTCGGTGAGCGTGAGCGGCGTCCAGCCGATCTCGGGCTGGGGCCCCGCATACACGCGAGCGCCGAGCACGCGCGCAATGAGCTGCGCGCCGAGGCAGATGCCGAGCGTAGGCAGACCCGCCGCGATGCGCTTTTCGATCATCGCGGCAAGGGGAACGAGTGTGGGATAGCGCGCATCGTCGCACGCGTTGATCGGGCCGCCGAGCACGACCATGAGCGACGCCGACAGCGGATTGAGCGCGCCGACACGGGCGAAGCCGACGTCGACGTAGCGCACGGGACGGCCGCGGTCGCCGAGCACGCGCTCGAAGCTGCCGAGGTCCTCGAAATAGACATGGCGCACAGCCAATACTTCGCGATTCATCGGCAAATTCCCGGGTCGGCTGTGGACGGCATGCACGTCACCGCTCTTTCACGGCGCGTGCGAACGTTTGCGCCAGCGGTCGTGACAAAAAACGTATGGCCAATACTTGCGAGAACTACACAAATTGCCACGCACGCGTTTGATACACGCAAAGTCAGCACGCAACGTCGGCACGCCAACGACCGCGCGCTGCTTTGCATTACCGTGCATTACATGCATGACGCGCGCCGCCCGCATGGGGGCGGCGGCGCAGCTTCGGCCTTACACCGCGAAGATCTTCCAGTTTTTCTTCTGGGTCGTCACGTCGGCCTGTTCGTAGACCGAGCAATCGAGACGCAGATCCGTGTCAGCCATGTCGATGTTCAGCAGCTGGCAGTGATGCGGCGTCTTCTTCGGGTTCTTGCTCGGCTCGAAATGCGAGCAGGTCAGGCACATGCGGTGCTGCGGGCTGGTTTCCTGCGCTTCGAGCAGAAAAACCGTCTTGAGCAGCGTGCGATAAAGCGTGGACTGCTCGTCCGCCTTCAGCGTGCCGACCGCCTTCGACAGGAAGTCGGGCCACTGCGAGGCCTTTTTCGCCGCCGTGCGGCCGCGCGACGTGAGACGCACCGCGAGTGCGCGGCCGTCGTCGAGCGCACGGCGCTTTTCGACCAGCCCCTTGGTTTCGAGCGTGCTCACCGCATCGCTGGTGGTCGCGGCCGTGAGGGCCGTTTCACGCGCGATCTCGCCGAGGCGCATCGGCCCCTTTCGCTGCATCAGCAGCACGAGAATTTCGCCCTGGGTAGGCGTGAGTCCTGCCCCTTCGGCCCAGTCCCACGCCTGGCTCCGCATTGCCGTGCTCAGTCGCAGCAGGCTATGGGTCACCCGCCCGGCTGCCTGCTCTCCGTATACGCCTTCGCTCATAGTCTTTCGCTGGTTATTGGCAGCTTGCGCTGCATCGTCAGCCGCCGCTTTGACCGACGGCCTGTGGGAACGCTGGCGCCCGGTTCCCCGAGCGCCGCACCATCTCAAAAAATTCCTGCTTCGCGTACGCCATCGTACGCGTTGCACTGTCATGTTTCTTGCCGCTGGCCCCGGAAACATCCTTCAAGTCCCGACGCCAGTGCAGCAAACCGACATTCTATGCGAGAGCGGCAAATCGCACAGCTAACTTATCCAGCGCGAATTGTGGATAACCCGTTGATAAGCAGGCTATTGCCTTGTGTACAGGTTCCGCGCTGCTCGCCGCCACCGCCCCGTGACCCATGCAGGTTATCGCGGATTTCTGTCCCGAACGCAACTGGAATCTGCCCGATTGTGACTAACCAATCATTACGTAGTCCATTGAGTTTGCAGGGAAAACGAAGGTTACCCACAACGGCCTGGGCCATTTGTTCTTGAATATGGACCATGTCGGGACCCAGGTCAAAAAAATAAGAACCCCCAGGTACCTCGAAGCCGGCAAAAAAAATTTCGTCCACCGCGAAAAAAGTGGCGTGCGGAACCAACGCGACCCGTTTTTGGCCCGCTTTTAACAGCTCTTACCCGTTTTCCGGTCCCTGAAAGCACGAAGGGCAGCCCGAAAGCTGCCCTCGCATCCTGCTTTGCCGGCGCGGGGCGCATCCGGCACCCCGCGAAAATCGGTCAGTGGTCCTGTGTGTCCGCCGGCTCCCTCTTACGATTCCCGTCAGGCGCGCCAGCGCAGGCACTGCTGGCGCACCGCTTCGTGCAGCGATTTTTCCTCGGCCACCACGCTGCGCAGCCACGTGGCGTCGTTGTTCTGCGCACGGGCGATCGTGCCGATTTCGGTGAGTGCGCGCGTCGAGCCGAGCACCTCGCCGTGCGGCGCGATCCGGTCCAGCGTTTCGAGTATGTCTTCAGAAATCGTGCGGCGCTCGCCCGTTTGCGGATTCACGCAGGTGCCGGCCAAGCCGAAGCGGCACGCCTGGAAGCGGTTGAACGTGTAGACGAGGTAGTCGTCCTCGAGCGGCGCGATCGGCCGATCGGTGAGCAGATGGCGCGCGAGCGTCTGGATGTAGCAGGCGATCGCGGCGGCGCGCTCCACCGAAAGCGGCGTGTCCATCACGCGCACCTCGATCGTGCCGAAGCCCGGTTTCGGGCGGATGTCCCAGTAGAAGTCTTTCATGCTGTTGACAACGCCCGTGTGCACCATCTTCGAGAAGTACTCCTTGAACTCCTCCCAGCTCAGCACGAACGGCGCGCGGCCCGACAGCGGAAACGCGAACACGGAATTCAGTCGTGCCGAATGAAATCCGGTGTCCACGCCCTGTACATAGGGCGACGACGCCGAGAGCGCGATGAAATGCGGGATGAAGCGCGAAAGCGAGTGCAGCAGAAAGAGCGCGCTGTCCGCATCGGGGCAGCCGATATGCACGTGCTGGCCGAACACCGTGAACTGCTTCGCCAGGTAGCCGTACAGCTCGGACAGATACTGAAAGCGCGGCGTATCGACGATGCGCCGGTCGCTCCATTGCTGGAACGCGTGGGTGCCGCCGCCGCACAGACCGACGTTGAGACGATCGGCCGCGCTGACGAGCACGTCGCGAATCCTGCGCAGATCGGCCACGGCCTGCTCGTGATTCGTGCAGATGCCGGTGGAGAGTTCGATCATGCTTTCGGTGATTTCGGGCGTGATATTGCCCGGAATCTCCTGATCTTTGACGAGGCGCATGAGGTCGCTCCCCGCCTTGGTCAGATCGTAGTCGTGCGTGTTGACGATCTGCATTTCGAGTTCGACGCCGAACGTGAACGGCTTCGAATCGACAAACGTTTCAAGTGACATGGCGTTTCCTTCGGGGCGTCGCGCGCAAGCCGCCGGCCGCGCGCGCCGCGAGATTCATTTTTCGCCGCGTTCGCCGACGAGCGCAAGCGCGCGGTAGACCACCCAGGGTCCGAAGAGCTGCAGCACGACGATCGAGCACAGAATGATCGCGCGCAGGCGCGGATCGAAGGTCGGATAAAGCTCGTAGGTGTCCTCGACGAGCAGCAGCGCGAGCGCCGACATGGGCGTCAAGGCGAGGCCGAGCGCCACCCCCTGCTTCCAGTGCAGCCCGCTCGGCTTGGCGAACATCAGCACGCCGACGAGCTTGGCCGCGAGACGCGCGACGATCAGCCCCGCCGCCGCCACGCCGCCCACGAGAATGTCGTGCCACTCGAAGGTGGTGAGCGTGAGCACGAACAGAATCACCGTGAGCAGCCATCCGGCCGTGCCGAAATGCTGCGGCCACAGCTGCGGGCGCGGCTCCAGATTCTTCACGATGATGCCGGCGGCGAGCAGGCTCAGGATCGTCGAGAGCTTGAGCAGGTGCGCGATGGCGATCGCGAGCAGCACGAGGCCGAAGAGTGCGACGAACGAGTGCTCGTCCTGCGGGCTCAGGCGGCGGTAAAACAGCGTGCATGCGCGGGCGAGCACGAACGCGAGAATCAGCGAGCCGATCAGCAGATAAAGCGGCTGCAGGATCGTCGCGAACACGTTGCCGTACATCTCCTGATGCAGCCAGGTCGAGGCGAGCTTTTCGACGATCACCGCATACATGCTGTTGAGCGCCGTGAGCGTGAGCAGGCGCTGCGTGACCTGGCCTTCTGCGCGCAGCTCCGTCTTGAGCTGGATCACCATGGCAGGCGACGTCGCCATGGCGATCGCCGACACGACGAGCGCGATCATCGTCGGTACGGAAAGGAACAGCAGCACCGCGAGCACGAGCACGAAGGTGAGCGAGGACTCGGCGAGGCTCGACAGGATGAGCCAGGGATTGCGGCGGATCCAGCGCAGGTCGAGACGGCTGCCCAGTTCGAACAGCAGCAGGCCGAGCGCGACATCGAGCAGCGGCCGCGCGGCCGTGCCGACATCGGCGTCGATCACGCCGAACCCGGCCGATCCGGCAATGAGCCCGATCACCCCATAGCCCGAGATCCGCGGCAAGCGCCACGCCCGATAACAAAGCTCGCCGCACAAACCGGCGGCGAGCAGCGCGAGCCCGGCCCAGAAAATTCCGTCGAGCTGCAACGGCCAGGCGGGAAAAAACGAAAACGCCGACTTCATCGTGGTGGCTTCTCCTTGGCAACGACTTCTTGCGTGGGATCGAATCCGGCTGTCCGACGTTAGTTCGACATACGACTGGCTAACAGGCAAGCCGCGTGCCGCACGAGGCGAACGACACCTCTACTCCCCGTCCGTTGTCTGCCTGCCTGGCGCACCAATCCATGCAGCCGGCTGGCCCGACGATATGACGATTGGGCGAGCCGGCGCGACCAGGCGCTTCCTGCGGCGAGTGCGGACAAACCGTGCGGCAAAACGCTGCGACAAAGCAGCCGGCACATGACGGTGCGGCGAACAGCCGGTACGGGCGCGTTGCGTGTGGTGTGGCTGCGCCCGCGTTGGATGAAGAACGCTGCCGTCTACCCTGAGCACTCAGATTCAGGATGAGGGGCAACCGTTCCTTGGATGCGTCGACCGTCTGATGCGGCATTTGACGCGGAAAGAACGGCGATTGTGCCATAGCTTTTTTGCAATTGTCCCCACCTCTTCGAAAGCATCGACAAAGACGGTAATAGCGTCCGTATTGTGCGCTTTTGGCGACGTATGCGGAAAAAATGACCGCATCGGCGGCCGGCTTTCGTCTGGGTTTTCAAGCTCCGGCTGGATCGTCTTTGTCGGCAGCGATGGCGCTAGCTTGGGGTTTACTGTTTACCGTATGTATACGTAGTAGAAGTTAACAAGGGCCTGGATTTCCTGTGGATAACCGGGGTTTACCGAAAGGAATCCGCGAGTTGCCGCTCGTACAACCGCACGCAAAGCATGTGCGGTCCATGCGCACTTCGAAGAGTAACTTTTGGGCCTGGAGCGGGGCGTGCCGAGTTACCCCGTTTACGTCCACACCGCTTCCACACTCGATTCGCTGCCAATTCGCGCGGTTATCCACAGATTTGCGTGGATAACCTGGAGGCTCTTTTTTCCGTGTAGGGCCCTCAAAGACTGCGCTGGCGCAAGGCGCGCTGCAGGAAGCGCGCCGGATCCAGCTGGTCCGCGAGTTCCCGCTCCAGAGGCCACGGCTCGCCCTCCAGCTGCGATGCGACCAGCTCCGCCCCCAGCCCCGCCCAGACGAGCCCGCGCGAGCCAAACGCATACGCGCCGTAGAGGCCGCTTGCGCGCGGCAGGTCGAGCGGCCACGCGCCGGCCAAACGCTGCGCGTCGCGGCGGGCGGCGTCTTCGTCGGCGAGCGGGCCGAGCATCGGCATGCGGTCGCTGGTGACACAGCGGAACGCCACGCGGCCCGCGAAATCGCGCTCGCCTGCGCTTTGGGCCGCGGCAAGCTCAGGGAGCATCTGCGCGACGCGTTCGATGTTCTCGGCATGGCCCGCGGCGCGCAGCGCGTGGTCGGCGTCGTCGACTTCGTAGGTGGCGCCCGCGAGCGTGACGCCGCCGTCGAGCGGCACCGCGTAGCCCTCGCCGATCACGGGTACGCGCAGGTTCGCGAGCGGGCTGGGATCGACGAGCGTGAGCTGGCCGCGCACGATGCGCGTGGGCGCGTGCGCGAGCGCGGCGGCGCGCGACGCGTCCTGGGCGTTGGCGAAGATCACCGCGGCTGCCTGGGCGACGAGCCGACCGGCGTCGTCGAACACCTGCCATTCGTCGGTTTCCTGTTCGCCGGCGCGCGCAATGTGACCGATACGCACACCGAAACGTGTCTCGACCTGCGCGCCGGGCAGCGCGGCGGCGAAGGCGCACTGGGCGCGGCAGAGGGTTGCCGGGTCGATCGCGCCGCCCTGCGGATAGAACCAGCCACCCTGATTGAGCGCGACGCCGGCCAGCGTCTGTGCTTGCTCGCGCGTGACGGCGCGCACGAATTCTTCTGGATAGCCGAACGATTCCAGCGCGGCGGCGACGGCGCGCGACTCGTCGTCGGTGGCGAGATGGAGCAAGCCGGCGTGCGAGCGCCGGGGCGCATGGCCGGCGGCTTCGAGCGCGGCCCAGCGTTGCAGCGCATAGAGAAAACCCGCCCGCGTGATGCGCGACGCGCTGCTGTCGTCGCGCGAAATCAGCGGATGAAATACGCCGGCCGGATTGCCCGATGCCTCGAGCGCGGGCGCGGCGTTGCGTTCGACGAGCGTCACGCGCCAGCCGCGCACGGCCAGCCGCTCGACGAGCGCGCAGCCGGCGAGTCCCGCTCCGACGACGACCGCGTGCCGCTCGCGCAGCGTAAGCGGCAGCGGCGGCTCGTAGCGGCGCACGCGCCAGCGCGGCGCGAAGCGTCCGGCCAGCATCGCCCACTTGCCGTTGAAGCCTTCCACCTTGTGGTATTCGAAGCCGCTTTGCTGCAGCGCGCGCTTGACGTCGCCCGAACTGCTCCAGGTCGCGAAGGTGGCGTCCTCGCCGGCGATGCGCGCGAGCGCCTTGAAAATGGCCGGCGACCAGAGGTCGGGATTCTTCGCCGGGGCGAAGCCGTCGAGGTAGATCGCATCGGCGCGCATCCACATTTTGGGAAATACCTCGAGCGCGTCGCCGAACACGAGCGTGAGCGTGACGCGCCCGCCCTCGAATTCCAGGCGGTGCGTGCCCGGCACGAGCATCGGCCAGGCGTTCACGAGCTCGCGCGCGAGCGGCGCTTCGCGTGCGTGCGCAACGACTGCGTCGAGTGCGCTTCGCAGGTCGTTGCGCGCGAACGGATGTTTTTCCACCGAAACGAAATGCAGGCGTTCGCAGCGCGCCGGGTCGTCGCGCCATGCCGACCACGTGGCGAGAAAGTTTACGCCCATGCCGAAGCCGGTTTCGACCACGGTGAAGATGCGCCGGTCTTGCCAGCGCTGCGGCAGCGCGTTGCCGTTCAGAAAGACGGCTTGAGCCTGTGCGAATGCGCCCGCAGTGCTGTGGTAGACGTCGCCATAGATGGGCGAAAACGGCGTGCCGTCTTCCCGGAAAGCGAGCGTGGCGGGTGTCAGGGTGGCGGTCATGAGGAACGCGAAGCCAGAGGTGAGGAGAAAACGGGCAAGCAGCGAGGCTGCAAAAAGCGTGTGGCAAAGGCGGATCGCGTCGCCGCAAACGCTTGCCGGGCCGGCGTTTGCGCGCATGCTGCGTTGGCGCGGCGCAACGCCTGCGGCGGGAAAAACGTCGCAGACGTGGCGATTTGCGGGGGTGGACACCCGAAAAAGGTCTACAAGCTCCAAAAAACCCGCATTTCCCGCGCGAAATCTTCGAAACCCTTGTCGTTATTGGGTTTGCGCTGCGCTATCATAGCAAGCGCCGCCCAGGGAAGCGGCAGCACGGACGTTGCGGCAGCAGACACACGCTAGTCGCCGCAACGCGAAAACGCCGGGGTGCTCCGGGTCCGTCGCTGCTCGACGGCGCGGCACGCGTCCGTATAATCGGCGCGTTCGCGCTGTTCGTGTCAACCTAAACACAGAAAGGAACTTCTCAATGAATAAACAGGAACTGATCGACGCCGTCGCAGCACAGACGGGCGCTAGCAAGGCACAAACCGGCGAGACGCTGGACACGCTCCTCGAAGTGGTCAAGAAGGCTGTGTCGAAGGGTGACGCGGTTCAGCTGATCGGCTTCGGCAGCTTCGGTTCGGGCAAGCGCGCAGCCCGTACGGGCCGTAACCCGAAGACCGGCGAAACCATCAAGATTCCCGCTGCCAAGACCGTCAAGTTCACGGCTGGCAAGGCGTTCAAGGACGCCGTCAACAAGCGCTAAGGCATTGCCGCTTTAAGTTGACACCCGCCCCTGGCGGGTTTTTTTTCGCCTGCGAGCCTCATGCATCGCGCGCGCAAAAGCAAACGGCGCCGCATTTTTGCGGCGCCGTTGTTCGTTGAGCGCGTCGTTTGGCTCAGTTCGGACGGTGGACGATTTCGTCGTGATCGCCGTGATCATGATCGTGATCGTCGTCGTCGAGCTCCCAGGACGGGAACGGGTCGGCGTAGCCCAGCCAGGCTTCGGGACCTGCCGCGTATTCCGCATCGTTGAGAAGGCACGCATCGAGCTTCGCGCGCCATGCATCGCGGTCGAGATCCACGCCGATCATCACCAGCTCCTGACGGCGGTCGCCGACGCTGGGGTCGTCGAGATCGCCTTGCCAGTCGGCGGCGATTTCCTTTTCGAGTTCGGCGTCCTGCGGCCATTCCTCGCGCGGCAGTGCCGCCCACCACGTGCCCGCGGGGCCGTGACGACATACGCCGCCCGCCTGCGAGAGCGTGCCCGTTACCTCGTTGCGCGTGGCGAGCCAGAAGAAGCCCTTCGAGCGCAGCACGCCCTTCCATTCCTGGTTGAGCAGGGCCCAGAAGCGCTCGGGATGAAACGGGCGGCGCGCACGATAAACGAAGTTGCTGATGCCGTACTCGTCGGCTTCGTTGCGCGGCGCATGCGTATGCGCCGGATCGTGGCAATGCGCCGGGTCATCGCAATGGTCATGGTCGTGCAGCGACGCGAGCCAGCCCGGCGCGCTCGACGCCGCATCGAAATCGAAGCGGCCGGTGTTGATCACCTCCTCGAGCGGCACGTTGCCGAAGCGGCTCACCACCTGCACCGCGCGCGGATTGATGCGCGCGAGAATGTGCTGCAGGCGTGCGAGTTCGTCGTCGCTTACGAGGTCGGCCTTGTTGAGCACGAGCACGTCGCAGAACTCCACCTGATCGACGAGCAGTTCCACGATCGCGCGGTCGTCTTCCTCGCTCGCTGCCACGCCGCGCTGCGCGAGTTGGTCGGGGCTCGCGTAGTCGCGCAGGAAGTTGAATGCGTCGACGACGGTGACCATTGTGTCGAGACGCGCGAATTCGTCGAGCGCGACGCCGTCGTCGCCGGCGAACGTGAAGGTTTCCGCGATCGGCATCGGCTCGGCCACGCCGGTCGATTCGATCACGATGGCGTCGAAGCGCTGGCCGGCGCGCGCCGGGTCGGCGAGGCGCTGGATCCCGGTGAGCAGGTCGTCGCGCAGCGTGCAGCAGATGCAGCCGTTCGACATTTCGACCACGCGCTCTCCCACGCGCGAGAGCGCCGAGGCGTCGCGCACGAGCGCGGCGTCGATGTTCACCGAGGCGAGGTCGTTGACGATCACCGCCACGCGCAGGCCCGCGCGGTTCGACAGGATATGGTTGAGCAGCGTGGTCTTGCCCGCGCCCAGAAAACCCGAGAGCACGGTGACGGGCAGTGGCGGCTGGTTCATCGCAGTTTGGTGCAGAAAGTGAGTCGGGAGGCGCGCCGCGCGAAAGGATCGAAATCCTCGTAAGGGTGCGGCGCCAGCCAGCATTTTGCACCATGCACGCGCGCCGCGCAGGGCACGCGTGCCGCCGCATTCAGGGCGCGAGCACGCGGTGAGCGCTCAACATGCGCTCAAGCGCGCTACTGCATGAGATGCCACTTGCGCAGAATGTCGGCGATCTGCTGCGCGTACTGGTCGCGCAGCGTCGGCGTTTCGGAATGGTAAGCGCCGACGGCAGCCCACGTGTTGCCGTACTTGTTCATCTTCTGGCGCAGGTGCCACGCGGCGATATAGACGTTCTTGCACGGCTCCATGAGCGTGCTTTGCGAAATGCCGTACTGCGAGAGCACGGGCAGATGCACGGAATTGATCTGCATGACGCCGTAGTCGATCGAACCGTTCGCATTCCTGTGTACCGCGTCGGGCCGGTTGTGCGACTCCTGCCAGGCAATGGCGCGCAGGATCAGCGGATTGACCTTCTGATAGCGCGCGGCCTCGTCGAAACAGTCCGCGTGCGCGAGCGTGCTGACGCTCGCGGCGACGAGCACCACGACGGCGGCAAGCGTAGCGGACCAGACGTTTGGCATGGCGACTCGCGCGAAAGCAGACAGAAGGGCAAACAACGGGCAAGCAAAGGACAAGCAAAGAGGCGAACGACGCAGCCTGCAGGATGACGCAATCTCTCGCTGGCCGGCCTGATTTCTGGCGCGCAATGCGGGAATTCCCACATAAAGACGGGGGAAACGTGCGTTGGCCATCCTTCGGGCCGCTCGTATGATACCGGTCACCGATGACGCGTCAAGCTGGCTGCTCAGACAAGACGCGGCGCTTCGAACCAATCGAAGTCCGCGCACGCCAGCTCATGAGGCACGCATGCTTACAAACAGCTTGGGATTACCGGCTGGCGCGGCTCGGCGATTAGAAGAATTCCCCGGAGCCCCATTTTTTGTGACAAATTCGACATGAAAAACTGCTACTGTTCCATCTTTTGTTGACTAACGGACGTCCGGGCTGAGGAGAGCCGGCGCCGGCACTAGTCAGGAAAGCACAGGCGAGTCGGCCCCACAGCCGTACGTCGAGGACGAATAGCCGCGCGCGTCTGCCGCTGGCTTCGATAAGACACCCATGAGAAGAAATCGTATGGCTTTGCGTCGCGTCGCCACGGCGCTGCTCGTGAGCGGACTGATTACGGCACAGCTTGCCTATGCGCAGGTCACGCTCAATTTCGTCAACGCCGACATCGACCAGGTGGCGAAGGCAATTGGCGCCGCCACCGGCAAAACGATCATCGTCGATCCCCGCGTGAAGGGGCAGCTCAATCTCGTCTCCGAGAACCCCGTGCCTGAAGACCAGGCGCTCAAGACCCTGCAGTCGGCGCTGCGCATGCAAGGCTTCGCGCTCGTGCAGGATCACGGCGTCCTGAAGGTCGTGCCGGAAGCCGACGCCAAGCTGCAGGGCGTGCCCACCTATGTGGGCAATGCGCCCACCGCGCGTGGCGACCAGGTGGTGACCCAGGTGTTCACGCTCAGGCACGAGTCGGCGAACAACCTGCTGCCGGTGCTGCGCCCGCTGATCTCGCCGAACAACACGATTGCCGCCTACCCGGCCAACAACACGCTCATCGTGACCGACTATGCGGACAACGTGCGCCGCATCGCCTCGATCATCGCGGGTGTGGACTCGGCCGCCGGCCAGCAGGTCCAGGTGGTGCCGCTGCACAACGCCAATGCGCTCGACATCGCGCCGCAAATCGCGAAGATGCTCGACCCGGGCGCGATCGGCGCCTCGGACCCGTCGCTGAAGGTCTCGGTCATCGCCGACCCGCGCACCAACTCGCTGATGCTGCGCGCCTCGAACGCGCAACGCCTCGCTTCCGCGGTCCAGCTCTCGAAGCAGCTCGACGCGCCCACCAGCATGCCGGGCAACATTCACGTCGTGCCGCTGCGCAACGCCGACGCCACGCAGCTCGCCAAGACGCTGCGCGGCATGCTCGGCAAGGGCGGCAACGATACGTCGTCGTCCGGCAACGCGAACGGCTTCAACCAGGCCGGCAACAGCGGCGGCGGCGGCAGCATGTCGACGGGCACCTCCGGCACGCCGCCGCTGCCGTCGAGCTCGCTCAGCGGCGGTACGTCGTCGGGCAGTTCGCTGGGCGGGGGCAGCTCGTACGGCAGCGGTGGCGGCGGCAGCAACGAAGCGCCGTTCCTCGGCGGCGACAAGGACAAGGGCGACGAGAACCAGCCGGGCGGCATGATTCAGGCCGACGCGGCGACCAACTCGCTGATCATCACGGCCCCGGACGCGGTGTACCGCAACCTGCGCGCCGTGATCAACCAGCTCGATGCGCGGCGCGCGCAGGTCTATATCGAGGCGCTGATCGTCGAACTGAACTCGACCACCAACGCCAACCTGGGCATTCAGTGGCAGGTCGCGAATGGCAATTTGTACGCCGGCACCAATCTTTCCACCGGCAGCGGCAACAGCATCATCAACCTGACGGCCGCTGCGGCCGCCGACGCCAGCACCGGCGGCCTTGCGAGCGCGCTCGGGGCTTCCGGCCTCCAGCAGGGCCTGAATGTAGGCTGGATCAAGAACATCTTCGGTGTGCGGGGTCTCGGCGCCTTGCTGCAGGCGCTCTCGCAAACCGCCGACGCCAACGTGCTGTCCACGCCTAACCTCATTACGCTCGACAACCAGGAAGCGAAGATCGTCGTCGGTACGAACGTGCCGATCCAGACGGGTTCGTATTCGAACCTCACGAGCGGCACGGCGAGCACGGCGTTCAACACCTACGATCGTGTGGACGTGGGCCTGACGCTGCACATCAAGCCGCAGATCACCGACGGCGGCATCCTGAAGCTGCAGCTGTACACGGAAGACTCGGCGATCGTGACGGGCACGACCAACGCGACGACCAATCCCGCCGGCCCCGAATTCACCAAGCGTTCGATCCAGTCGACCGTGCTGGCCGACAACGGCGAGATCATCGTGCTCGGCGGCCTGATGCAGGACAACTACCAGGTCGCCAACAGCAAGGTGCCGCTGCTTGGCGACATTCCGTGGATCGGCCAGCTGTTCCGCTCGGAAAACAAGACGCGCGAGAAGACCAACCTGATGGTGTTCCTGCGGCCGGTGATCATCAGCGACCGCGACACGGCGCAGGCGGTCACGTCGAATCGCTACGACTATATCCAGGGCGTGACGGGCGCCTACAAGTCCGACAACAACCTGATCAAGGATCGCGACGACCCGGTCGTGCCGCCGATGCCGGTCGGCCCGAGCCAGGGCGGCTCCGTGCTGAACCTGTTCGATCTCGACCAGATGCGGCGTCAACAGGCGCTGGGCGTGCAGCCAGCGGCGCCCGCGAACCCGGCAAGCGCCGTGCAGATGCAGCCCGCCGCACCGGTGCAAACGGCGCCGGTCGAAACCACGCCGGTGCAGCAGGCGGCGCCTGCCACCACGCGGGTGCAGCCGTGAGCACGCCGCACGCGCCTGCGGCCAACGGCGGTGCGGACCGCGAGCCGCCCTCGCCGCTTGCCGCGCGCCTCGTGCCGTACGGCTTTGCGCGCAGCGGCCAGATTCTCGTCGCCCAGCAGCACGCGGAAGGCCTCGAAGTGTGGATCAGCGAGCGTACCTCGCAGGCCGCCATCGCCGAGGTCGCGCGCAACTTCGGCGCGTTCGCGCTCGTGCGCGTGCCGGCCGACGAACTCACGCAGGCCATCAACCAGGCGTACGCGCGCCAGGACGGCAGCGCCGCGCAGGTGGTGGGCGAAGTGGAAGGCGAAGTCGATCTCTCGCGCCTCATGCAGGACATTCCCGAAGTGGAAGACCTGCTGGAGTCCGAAGACGACGCGCCGATCATCCGCATGATCAATGCGCTGCTCACGCAGGCCGCGCGCGAGCAGGCATCGGACATTCATATCGAGCCGTTCGAGAATGCCTCGGTCGTGCGCTTTCGCGTGGACGGCACGCTGCGCGACGTCGTGCGCCCGAAGAAGGCGCTGCACGGCGCGCTGATCTCGCGTATCAAGATCATGGCGCAGCTCGACATCGCCGAGAAACGCCTGCCGCAGGACGGCCGCATCACGCTGCGCGTGGGCGGGCGTCCGGTGGACGTGCGCGTGTCCACGCTGCCCACGGGCCACGGCGAGCGTGCGGTGCTGCGTCTGCTGGAAAAAGATGCGCAGCGTCTGAACCTCGAAGCGCTCGGCATGGCCGGCGACACGCTCGGCAAGTTCGACCAGCTGATCGCGAAGCCGCACGGCATCGTGCTCGTCACCGGCCCGACGGGCTCGGGCAAGACGACCACGCTGTACGCGTCGATGTCGCGGCTCGAAACGGCCACGACCAACATCATGACCGTGGAAGACCCGATCGAGTACGACCTCTCGGGCATCGGGCAAACGCAGGTGAACGAGCGCATCGGCATGACGTTTGCGCGCGCATTGCGCTCGATCCTGCGTCAGGACCCGGACATCATCATGATCGGTGAAATCCGCGACCTCGAAACCGCGCAGATCGCCGTGCAGGCGTCGCTCACGGGCCACCTCGTGCTCGCCACGCTCCATACCAACGACGCCGCCTCCGCCGTCACGCGTCTGACCGACATGGGCGTCGAGCCGTATCTGCTCGCGTCGTCTTTGCTCGGCGTGCTCGCGCAGCGCCTCGTGCGCCAGCTCTGCCCCGTGTGCAAGGAAGAACGCGAGGAAGACGACGGCAGAAAACGCTGGCATCCGGTGGGTTGCGATCGCTGCGGCCAGTCGGGCTACGCGGGTCGGCGCGGCGTGTACGAACTGCTGCTCATCGACGAGCCGATCCGCGCGCTCATCCACCGCAACGCCGCCGATGCGGAGATCTTCGAGGCCGGCCGCGCACAAGGCATGCGCACGCTGCGCGAAGACGGCGAGCGCTGGGTCGAGGCGGGCAGGACCTCGCTCGAGGAAGTGCTGCGCGTGACGGGCGGCGCGTGATGGGCCGCCCGATGAACCCCCAGTTGGACGCTCATTAAAAGCGAGGGCGATCAGCAACATGCCGGCATTTCGCTTCGAAGCCATCGACGCCACGGGCAAAGCGCAAAAAGGCGTGCTCGACGCGGACAGTGCACGCGGCGCGCGTGCGCTGCTGCGCGGCCAGGGCCTCACGCCGCTCGTGGTCGAACCCGCCGCGAGCCGCACGCGCGGCGCGCGCCAGCAGCGGCTCGCGCTCGGGCGCAAGCTCTCGCAGCGCGAGCAGGCGATCCTCACGCGCCAGCTCGCGAGCCTGCTGGTGGCGGGCCTGCCGCTCGGCGAGGCGCTTGCGGTGCTCACCGAGCAGTCCGAGCGCGACTACATCCGCGAGCTGATGGCGGCCATTCGCGCCGAGGTGCTCGGCGGCCATTCGCTCGCGAGCGCGCTCGAGCAGCATCCGCGCGACTTTCCGGACATCTACCGCGCGCTCGTGGCCGCGGGCGAGCACACCGGCAAGCTCGGCATCGTGCTGTCACGTCTGGCCGACTACATCGAGCAGCGCAACGCGCTCAAGCAGAAGATCGTGCTCGCCTTCACCTACCCGACGATCGTCACGATCATCGCGTTCGGCATCGTCACGTTCCTGCTCAGCTATGTGGTGCCGCAAGTGGTGAACGTGTTCGCGAGCACGAAGCAGCAACTGCCCTTGCTCACCATCGTGATGATGGCGCTCTCGGGCTTCGTGCGGCAATGGTGGTGGGCGGTGCTGATCGCCGTGGCCGTGGTGGCGTGGATCGTGCGCTCGACCTTGCGCCGGCCCGGCCCGCGTCTCGCGTTCGACCGCTGGATGCTGACCGCGCCGCTCGCGGGCAAGCTCGTGCGCGGCTACAACACCGTGCGCTTCGCGAGCACGCTCGGCATTCTGAGCGCGGCGGGCGTGCCGATCCTGCGCGCGCTGCAGGCGGCCGGCGAAACGCTCTCGAACAAGGCGATGCGCACGAACATCGACGAAGCCATCGTGCGTGTGCGCGAAGGCACGTCGCTGTCTCGGGCGCTTGGCAACACGAAGACATTTCCGCCCGTGCTCGTGCACCTGATTCGCTCGGGCGAGGCGACCGGCGACGTGACGACCATGCTCGACCGCGCGGCCGAAGGCGAGGCGCGCGAACTCGAGCGGCGCACGATGTTCCTCACGAGCCTGCTCGAACCGCTCCTGATCCTGGCGATGGGGGGCGTGGTGCTCGTGATCGTGCTCGCGGTGATGCTGCCGATCATCGAGCTGAACAACCTCGTGCAGTAAGGCCTACGAACGGCACGAAGTCGCGGGAAGCCGGGCGCGCGGAACTCAGCGCACGTAGATGGTGGGACCGGCTGCGTTGGGCGGCAGGAAGATTTCGGAGTGCACGCCGTGGCGGTCGATGACGATCGAGCGGGGGCGCACTTCGAAGAGTTTCGAGTTCTGGTCGATCGGGCCGCCGAGCGAAATGGCCCGCGGCGGTTCACCGCCCACGCTGACGATGGCCGCCGCGCCCTGCGCGAGCGAGAGGATGCCGAACAGGTGAATGTCCTGCACGGGATTGCGCTCGAGCCTGCCGCCGAACAGCGTGCCGGCCTGGTCGAGCGAAACCGGCGCCCGGGCGGCGGCGGCCTGCACCGGCGCCGCGTGGTTCGTGGCCAGGGTGATTCCCCACCACGTGGCCGTGGCGCAGAACACCGCAAACGCGGCGAGGGAAAGAAGGCGGATTTGCAGTGGGTTCATGCGCTCATTGTACGAAGGTTTATGAAAATTTTGATGTACGCGTTTGCCATGCCCGCAAGGCGTCGGAAAGGCGTCATCGTGTGACATTACAATGACCCGTCATGCGTGCGAGGACCCGGCCGAATCGAGCGGCGGGTTCGATTGCAGGCGGGACGAAGCGCGGCGCACAGGCGTGCACCGCAACCATATCTAGCGAGGGAGGAAAGAACTCATGTCCATGTGGGCCAAACGCCGTGCCGAAATCGAAGTCACGCGCGCGCGCCGCCAACGCGGCTTCACGCTCATCGAAATCATGGTCGTGATCGCGATTCTCGGCATTCTGGCCGCGTTGATCGTGCCGAAGATCATGAGCCGTCCCGATGAAGCGCGCCGCGTCGCCGCGCGCCAGGACATCGGCACGATCATGCAGGCGATGAAGCTCTATCGCCTCGACAACGGCCGCTATCCGACCCAGGACCAGGGGCTGCAAGCGCTCGTCCAAAAGCCGACTACCGACCCCGTGCCCAACAACTGGAAAGACGGCGGCTATCTGGAGCGTTTGCCCAACGACCCTTGGGGTAACGCGTACCAGTACCTGAATCCGGGCGTGCACGGCGAGATCGACGTGTTCAGCTACGGCGCCGACGGCAAACCCGGCGGCGAGGGCAACGACGCCGACGTCGGGTCCTGGCAGTAAGTCGTCCGCCACGCCGCAGCCATGCAACCGAGCCGCCTCGTCCCTTGCCGGGACCGCCGATCGCCACGCAGCGCGCGCGCGTCACGCGCGGGCATGCGTTCGCGCGCGGCGGGCTTCACGCTGCTCGAAATGCTCGTGGTGCTGCTGATCGCGGGGATTCTCATCTCGCTCGCTTCGCTCACGCTCACGCGCAATCCGCGCACCGACCTGAACGAAGAAGCGCAGCGCCTCGCGCTGCTGTTCGAATCGGCAGGCGACGAGGCGCAGGTGCGTGCCCGGCCCATCGCATGGCAGCCGCTCGCGGGCGGGTTCCGCTTCGACGTCCATACCGAAGACGGCTGGCGTCCGCTGCGCGACGATCTGCTCGGTCCGCGCCACTGGGAAGGCGGCGTGACCGGCGTGGCGATCACCTACCCCGGCAGCGACGACACGCAGGCCAACCGGCTCATTTTCGGCACGGAAGCCGTGGACGTGCCGGTGCAGGTCACGCTTTTCTCGGCAGCCGGCCGCGCGACGATCGTCGGCACCGGCACCGGCCGCTTCGAGGTGCGCTGAGATGCGGCTCTCGATGCGTGGAAGAAGGCGCGGCTACGGCGCTCGCGGGGTTCGTCCGGCTCGTCCGGTGCGTGAGCGCGGCTTCACGATGATCGAGGTGTTGGTTGCGCTCGCAATCATCGCAATTGCGCTGGCTGCTTCGCTGCGCGCCGTCGGCAGCCTCGCCGCAAGCGAAGCCGATCTGCACGACCGCCTGCTCGCGGGCTGGAGTGCGGACAACACGCTCGCGCAACTGCGTCTCGCGCACGCATGGCCGGACCTTGGCGAGAGCAGCTTCGACTGCTCGCAGGGCAATCTGCGCCTGACCTGCACGCAGCAGGTCGCGACGACGCCCAACCCCGTCTTCCGACGCGTGGAGGTGTCGGTGGCGACGCCCGGCCGTTCCGGCAATCTCGCGCAACTCGTCACGGTGCTCGCCAATGAGACGAACCGCTCGTTGTGACCGCGCGCGCGCCGCCTCGTCAGCGCGCGGCTTCACGCTGATCGAGCTGCTCGTGGCGATCGCCATCATGGCCGTGGTGGCGATCCTCTCGTGGCGCGGCCTCGACGAGATCGTGCGCGGGCGCGAAACCATCACGCGCTCGATGGCGGAGGAACGCGTGTTCGCGCAGATGTTCGACCAGATGCGCATCGACTTGCGCGAAGCGACCTCCGACGACGAGGCGGGCGGCGTCGCCATTTCGCTCGACGGCGGCGCGCTGCAGATCGTGCGCGCGTTCGCGGTGCCGCCGGGCGCGGCGCCGCGCCTGCAGGTGGTGCGTTACCGCGTGTCGGGCGGCCAGGTGGTGCGCTATGCGTCGCCCCCGCTCGCCAATCTCGGCGAGCTGCGGCGCGCGTTGCGCGGCGGCGAAGGCGACAACTGGGGCGCGTTGCCGATGATGAGCGGCGTGGACGTCATCAACGCGCGCCTGTACGTGCCGAAAACAGGCTGGACGGCGAACATGCAGGACGTGCGCTCGCAGGTGAGCGGCTACAACAACGATCTCAAGGTGCCGCAGCTCGGCAACGCGCCGCTGCCGCGCGCGGTGACGGGCGTACAGGTGAGCGTGGGTTCGCATTCGCTCGAGCGGCCGGTGACCCGCGTATTCATGGTGGGGGAATGACGTTGCGCACACAACGAACCTCCGCCCGACGATGCCGACGATTCAGCCGCGCGACGCGCGCACGGCGCGGCGCGGCCATCATCAGCGCGTTGCTCGTCGTGGCGCTGTCGGCTATCCTCGTCTCGGGCATGTTGTGGCGCCAGCAGGTGCAATTGCGCCGCATCGAGAATCAGCGGCTGCTCGCGCAGGCGCAATGGATCGCGCGCGCCTCGCTCGACTGGACGCGCCTCGTGTTGCGCTCCGAAGCGGATACGTCGGCGGGCATCACGTATCTCGGCGGCGCGTGGGGCGTGCCGCTCGCGAGAACGCGCTTGTCCGACTTTCTCGGCCAGATCGGTGAGGCGCACGCGCAACAGGGCGCGGACACCTGGCTCTCGGGTTCGATCGAAGACGCTCAGGCGCGCTTCAATCTGCGCGATCTGGTGGCGTCCAGCGCGCCGGGCTCGCTGCAGCTGAACCTGACCGAAATCGAAGCGTTTGCGCGCCTGCTGCAGATTCTCGGCATCGACCAGCAGCTCGCCAAGAACACCGCGGTGTATCTGCGCTCGGGCCTCGCCTACTCCGCAACGCGCTTCCAGACGCAAACCGCCACGACGAGCGGCACCTCGCAAACCGAGGTGCTCGCAGGCGGCGGTTCGACGGGTGGCGGCAACTACACCGACAACCCGGGCCTCTCGGACGCCGACAGCAACAGCGGCGTCGCCCCGATCCTGATGACGAGCGTCGATTCGCTGCTCGACGTGCCCGGCTTCACGCCAGACACCGTCGCGCGGCTGCGCCCGTTCGTGACGATCCTGCCCACGGTGACGCCTGTGAACATGAACACGGCGAGCGCCGAGGTGATCGCCTCCGTCGTGACGGGCATGAGCCTGTCGAACGCACAGGCCCTCGTCGCGCGCCGCCAGAGCGTGTTTTTCCGCAACGTGAGCGACGTGCAGCTCGCGCTCGAAGGCGTGGGCGTGAAGCAGGCCTCGATCGATACGACGCAGATCGACGTCAACACGAGTTATTTTCTCGTCCATGGGCGCGTGCAGCACGAGCGCGCCGAAGTGGACCGCACGACGCTAGTCTGGCGCGACCCGCTCACTCATACGACGCGCATCGTGCGCGTTAGCGACGAACCATGAATCCGTCCCCGACCAACATCGAAAAGAGGTGCGTTTGAGCACGCTGATCGTTCTCATGCCGCCCCGCGACCCGGCGGTCCACTCGCAGGAATGGCAGCTGCCGGAGCTGCCGTTCGTGCTGCTCGACAAGACGGGCAACACGCAGCGCGCGGGCCGCTCGGCGCTCGGGCTGCTGCCGAAGGCCTCGGCCACCATCCTGATGATCGCCGCGCGCGACCTGCTCACGCTCGCCGCCACCGTGCCGCCGCTCAAGGGGCCGCGGCTGCGCCAGGCGCTGCCGAACGTAGTCGAGGATCATCTGATCCAGGATGCGCAGACCTGCCATCTGGCGCTCGATCCCAAGCGCCTGGCCGACGGCCGCCAGGTGGTGGCGGCCATCGATCGCGGCTGGTTCCGCTTTCTGCTGGAAGGCTTCACCGCCGCGGGGCACCGCAATCTGCGCGCCGTGCCGGTGGCGCGCTGCCTGCCGGCCGCGCAGGCGGTGGAAGCCGTTCAGGAGGTTCCAGTGACGGAACCTGCCGGGGCGGCAGAGCCGGGCGCAGCGCCCAACGCCGCGGCTCCCGCCACCCCCGCCCCCGAACCCGTGACCGCGTGCGTGCTCGGCCATGTCGTCGCGACCGCGCCCACACTGCTGCCCGGCGTCGCGCTCGAGCCCGCGGCCGCCACGGCGCAAGCGGCGCTCGAACTCGCGATCGTGCGCGGCGCCCTCGCCGAGGGCTTCGCGGTGCCTGCCGCGAGCGTCGCCGCCACCGTCACGGCGCTCGCCGGCGGCGCGCCGGTTTCGGGCTACGTGCTCACCAATCTGCCGGGCGAGCCCGTGAGTGCCGCCGCGCGCGCGTCGCTGGCCGCCGCGTTGCCGGGTGCGCAGACGCTCACGTTCGAGGCGCTCGCGCGCCGCGCGCTCGCCTGCCGCTTCGACCTCTGCCAGTTCGAGTTCGCCTCGCAGCCGTGGCGGCTCGACCGCGCGACGCTGCGCCGTCTGCGCGTGCCGATCGTGCTCGTGGCGACCTCGCTCGTGGTGGCAGTCGTCGGCGCGAATATCCAGTGGCTCATGATGGCGCGCCAGCGCGATGCGATGAGTGCACAGATGACCGAGCTGCTCCTCAACGCGTTCCCGAAGACGACCGTGGTGCTCGATCCCGCCGGCCAGATGGCGCGCCAGCTGCAGCAGTTGCGGCTGGCCGCGGGCGAGCCTTCGCCCGACGACTTCCTCGCACTCTCCGACGGCTTCGCGCGCTCGCTCGGTCCGGTGCCCGCGAACGGCATCGCGGCCCTCGACTATCACGACCGGCGTCTGGACGTGACCTTCAAGCCAGGCGTCAACGTCGACGCCGATCTCGCGAAACGCCTCGCGGGCAACGGCCTTGCGGGCACGGTCGATGCCAGCACGGGCAAATGGACCATCAGGAGCGCATCGTGAAGACAACGGCTTTAAGCGGCGCGTGGGCCGAGGCCTGGACGAACTTCTGGGAGGCGCGCTCGACGCGCGAAAAGACGCTGCTCACGTGGGGTGGCGCGGTGCTTGCGCTGGCGATCGGCTGGTCGGTGCTGTGGCAGCCCGCCGCCGACGGCCGCGCGCGCCTGCGTCAGAGCCTGCCCGGCATGCAGCGCGAACTCGCGCAGATGACGGCCGAGGCCGACGAGGCGCGTTCGCTGGCCGGCGCGGCGGCGAGCGTGGCGCCCGGCGGCCAGGCGCTCAAGGACGCGCTCACCGCGTCGCTCGCCGATCACGCGCTCACGGGCGCGCAGATTCAGCTGATCGGCACGACGGTGCAGGTGCAGATGAAGAACGCGTCGTTTCCGGCGTGGGCCGCGTGGCTCGACGACGTGCGCAAGCAGTTCAAGGTGCAGGTGGTCGAGGCGCACATCACCGCGCTGAAGGCCGATGGCCAGGTCGATTTGACGGCCTCGCTGCAACCGGCGAATACGCATTAAGAAGAAAAAGCGCGCATCGAAAAGCGCGCAATGAGAATCGCCGGAGAAATACGCAATGAGTTACTGGATGCGGCGCCTGCGCGCCGCGTTGCCCTGGCTGATCGTGGGCGTGCTGTCGAGCGCCGTCGTGCTGCTCGCCCGCCTGCCCGCGGCCTGGATCGCGCCGCAGTTCGCGCGCGCGACCCAGGGCCACGTGAATCTGATCGACCCGGAAGGCTCGCTCTGGCACGGCTCCGCCACGCTGATGCTCGCCGCGGGCCAGGACGCACGCGGCGCGACGCTGCTACCGGGGCGCATCGTCTGGCGTACGGCGTTCTGGCCGCTGTTCGTCGCGCGCGTGCGCATGGAGATGCTGCAGACCGAAGCGATGCCCGACCCGGTCACGGTGGATGCATCGTTGCGCGGCGCGAACCTGAGCGCGGGCACGATCGCCGTGCCGGCGTCGCTGCTCGCGGGTCTCGGCGCGCCTTTCAACACACTCGATCTGGACGGCAAGGTGCGGCTCGCATGGAGCCCGTGGCGCGTGTTCGGCACGGATGCGTTCGGACGACTGACCGTCTCGCTCGCCGACATGAGTTCGCGCGTTTCGCTCGTGAAGCCGCTCGGCACGTATCAGGTGGTGCTGCAGGCGCAAGGGGCGACCTCGACGCTCGACCTGTCGACACAAAAGGGACCGCTGATGCTCGCGGGGCGCGGCTCGTTCTCGCGTGCGTCGGCATCGTTTCAGGGCACCGCGAGCGCCGCGCCGGATCAGCGCGACAACCTCGCGGGCCTGCTGAATCTGCTGGGGCGGCCGGTCGGGCCGGGAACCGTCGCGCTGACGTTCATGCGCTGAGGTTCGTGGGCTGAGCGTGCGCCCGCCTGAGCGGGCGCGTATGCGTTACTGCGGCTGGGCGGCCGTCGGAGCCGCCGCTGGGCCCGAAGCTGCCGAAGCCACCGCGGGCGCGGCGACGCTGCCGGTCTCGCGGTCCATCTGCGAGGCATCCCAGCCGCCGCCCAGCGCCTTCACGAGCCCCACCGACGACACCATGCGCTGCCCGCCGATGCTCACGAGCTTCTGCTGCGCGGTAAAGGCCGTGGCCTGCGCGGAGAGCACGTTCTGGAAGTCGGTCGTGCCCGCCTTGTACTCGTTCGTCACGATCGCGAGCGCATGCTGCGCCGACTCCACCGCCTGCTGCTGCACGACGACCTCTTGCCCGAGGATGCGCTGCGAAGCGAGGTTGTCCTCCACGTCCTGGAACGCGGCCAGCACCGTTTGCCGGTAGGTGGCCACCTGCTGGTCGTAGGCGGCGCGCGCGGCCTCGGTCTGCGCCTTGCGCAGCCCGGCGTCGAAGATCGTGCCGGCAAGCGAGGGCCCGAGCGTCCAGAAGCGCGAGGGCATCTGCAACAGCTGCGACATGACCGAGCTTTCGAAACCGCCGCTCGCGGACAGCGTGAGCGTGGGGAAATACGCCGCAATCGCGACGCCGATCTGCTCGTTGGCGGACGCCGCCTTGCGCTCGGCCGAGGCAATGTCGGGCCGGCGCTCGAGCAGCGCCGAAGGCATGGCGAGCGGCAGCGTGGGGGGCGTGGCGGCGAGCGGCGACGGCGGGATCGAGAACGTGGAGGCGGGCTGGCCGACCAGCACGGCGATCGCATGCTCGTCCTGGGCGCGCGCCACACCGTTGTCGATCGCGGAAGCCTGGGCCGATTGCAGCTGGGTTTGCGCCTGGATCACGTCGGCGCGGCCCGCCACGCCCTGGGCGTACTGATTCTGCGTGAGCTGCAGCGACTTCTGGTACGCGACGACCGTATCGTCGAGCAGCTTCTGCTGCGCGTCGAGCGAGCGCAACGTGAAGTAGGTTTGCGCGAGCGTGGCCTGGGCCGACAGACGCGCGTTCGCGAGATCGGCGGCGGCGCCCTGCTGGCTCGCCTCCTGCGAGCTGACCGTGCGGCTCACCTTGCCCCAGAGATCGGGTTCCCAGGTGGCGTCGAGCCCCAGGTTGACGTTGTTGTTGATGCTGCCGCTCGACAATCCACCGCTCGAGTTGGCCACGCGCGTGGGCGTGTACGAGCGCGTGCCCGCGAACGAGCCGCTGATCACGGGGAAGTACGCCGCCCGCGCCTCGCCCACGAGGGCGCGCGCCTGACGGTAGGCGGCGGCAGATTGCGCGACCGTCTGGTTGCTGGTATTGAGCTGATCCATCAGCGCATTGAGCGGCGCGTCGTCGTAGATCAGCCACCAGGCGCCGCGGTCGGCGGTATCGGCCGGTTGCGCGACCTTCCAGCCCTCGGGCGCTTCCTTGAACGAAGCGGGCACGGCGGCGCTGGGCCGGTGATAGTCGGGGCCGACGGCGCAGCCGGTCAACTGGAAGGTGAGCGCGGCGGCCGCGCACAGCGTCAGGATGGAGAGCGGCTTGGGCGCGCGGCGCGCCACGGACCCGGCGGGTCGAGCGGTCGCGCCGGAGCGGACGAAACGGCAAGGCATGCAAGGATTCCTGTCGATGCAACCGGCGCGCGTTCGGGCGGCCGGCCGCGCACGGGGTTGTCGCGTTGCGGCAATGGTAGCGCACGCGCTAGTCACTGCACGGAATCCGAAAGCTTACGCGTTGGAAGGGTTGGCGGGTGTTACGGCGTGAGGCGCGCAGGTTACGCGTCGTTACGGCGGCGCTTCGGCGCGCGGCAGGCGAGCTGGCCGCCACCGCACGCGAGCGCATCTGCTGCCGGTGTTACTGCCGTTGCGGCCGCGGGCGTGGCCGGCACGACGGCGCTTGCCGCGGCGGTTTCGGGCTGCGCGCGCCGACGCTGCGCCAGCACCACGGCTACCACCGCAATCGAGCCGCCCGGCAGCGCGAACATGGCTGCATACAACGCGAGCTTGCGCCAGCGCGACGACTCACCGGTCTTCGCGAAAGCGAGGCGGGCGGTGTCGGTGACGGAGCGGCCAAGGCCGCCAAGCGCGTTGATCAGGAAAAGCATGATGCGGAAACGGGTGGGCGTAGAAGAATGAAACTGGTTGCCTGTCATAATATTGACTATGCAATCAAATCACAACATACTTTGCAGCGCATCAAACCAACTGTTGTTTTTACGCGCCGATCGCGACGACAGAAGCGATCGCGACCTGCTACCTGATTTATCTGCCTGAGCAGCGACATAACCCGCTATAATCCGCCCGTCTTTTGAGATGCTGCAAAGCGAACTGCCATGAGCGACGGTCCTTTCGTCCCGGCCGGTCTGGGCGTCGAGCCAAGTCTCGGCTATTTCCTGTCAACGGCGCGCAACGTGCTGGCCGGGCGCATCGACCGTGCGGTCGCGCCGCTTGGACTCACATCGTCGCAAATTGGTGTGATCCTTTTATTGTGGTTCGAGCGCGCCAGCACGCCGAACGAGATGTCGCGCGCGCTCTCGTACGACACCGGCTCTATGACGCGCATGCTCGACCGGCTGGAGAAAAAAGGCTTTCTCGAGCGGCAGCGCAGCCAGGCGGACCGACGGGTCGTGGAACTCGCACTGACGGATCAGGGACGCACGGCGGCGCAGCAATTGCCCGACCTGATCGCCGCGGAGATGTCCGAGCAGTTGCGCGGCTTCTCGCCCGAAGAAGTCGCGACGCTGGTTCATTTGCTGCAGCGCTTCATCGCCAATGACGGCTCGACCACGCCGCTGTGCGGATCGATGATCGGCACCGGCAAGGACGCAGAAGCGCCGGCGCAGGAAGACGGCGGCTAGCCACGCGGCACGACGCGCCGCGGCGCAACACGTGGCGTAGTTTGATCCAATCACTGTCTGGGCAGAATATGCACAGACACGAAATAGTACGCTGCCGTGCGCTGCCCCCTGGAGGCGGCAGCCACGGCCGACCCAACAAGGACACGGAACATGGCAGCTTCCCCCGCGGTGCCCGCGCAGGCCGAACCCGCACCGTTTTCCGGCGGCACGCTCGCGCTCCTCACAGTCGGGCTCGCGCTCGGGACCTTCATGGAGGTGCTGGACACCTCGATCGCCAACGTGGCG
Organism: Paraburkholderia sp. EG287B; assembly: GCF_040965595.1. Lineage (NCBI taxonomy): Bacteria > Pseudomonadati > Pseudomonadota > Betaproteobacteria > Burkholderiales > Burkholderiaceae > Paraburkholderia > Paraburkholderia sp. EG287B. Next base: position 214,244 of record NZ_JBFRCG010000011.1, on the reverse strand, counting down.
GTGCCGACCATCTCGGGCAACCTCGGCGTCGCCAACAGCGAAGGCACGTGGGTCATCTCGTCGTATTCGGTTGCCTCGGCGATTGCGGTGCCGCTCACCGGCTGGCTCGCGCGCCGCGTGGGCGAAGTGCGCCTCTTCACGCTCTCCGTGCTGCTGTTCACGCTGGCCTCGGCCGCTTGCGGCTTCGCCACGAACTTCGAGACGCTGATTGCGTTCCGTCTCGTGCAAGGGCTCGTGTCCGGCCCGATGGTCCCGCTCTCGCAGACCATCCTCATGCGCTCCTACCCGCCCGCCAAACGCGGCCTCGCGCTCGGCCTCTGGGCGATGACCGTGATCGTTGCGCCCATCTTCGGTCCGGTGATGGGCGGCTGGATCACCGACAACTACACGTGGCCGTGGATCTTCTATATCAACGTGCCGATCGGCATCTTCTCGGGCATCTGCGCGTACCTGCTGCTGCGTGGCCGCGAGACGAAAACGACGAAGCAGCGCATCGACGCCGTGGGCCTCGCGCTTCTCGTGATCGGCGTGTCGTGCCTGCAGATGATGCTCGACCTCGGCAAGGATCGTGACTGGTTCAACTCGACGTTCATCGTCACGCTCGCCATCATCGCGGTGGTCGCGCTTGCGTTCATGCTCGCGTGGGAGGCCACGGAAAAAGACCCCGTGGTCGATCTCTCGCTCTTTCGCGACCGCAACTTCGCGCTCGGCGCGATGATCATCTCGTTCGGCTTCATGGCCTTCTTCGGTTCGGTGGTGATCTTCCCGCTCTGGCTGCAGACCGTCATGGGCTACACGGCGGGCCTCGCGGGCCTGGCCACCGCGCCGGTGGGCCTGCTCGCGCTCGTGCTCTCGCCGCTCATCGGACGCAACATGCATCGGCTCGATCTGCGCATGGTCGCGAGCTTCGCCTTTATCGTGTTCGCGCTCGTGTCGCTCTGGAACTCGACGTTCACACTCGACGTGCCGTTCGACCACGTGATCCTGCCGCGTCTCGTACAGGGTATCGGCGTGGCCTGCTTCTTCGTGCCGATGACGACCATCACGCTCTCGAGCATTCCCGACGAGCGGCTCGCGAGCGCCGCGGGCCTCTCGAACTTTCTGCGTACGCTCTCGGGCGCGATCGGCACGGCGGCGAGTACGACGTTCTGGGAAGACGCCGCGATCTATCACCACGCCGTGCTGTCGGAATCGGTGACCCAGTCCTCGCCGAACACCGTCGCGTACAAGGACGCGCTCGCGAACCTCGGTTTCGCGGGTCAAAGCCTGACTGCCAAGCTCAACGATGTCGTGACGACGCAAGGCTACATGATGGCCACCAACGACTTCTTCCGCATTTCCTGCGCGATGTTTGTCGTGCTGGCCCTGCTGGTGTGGGTGACGAAGCCGAAAAAAGGCGCGGGACCGGCAATGGGTCATTGACGGTCCCGCGAAAGGACGCCCGAGCGAGCCGCGGGCGACCAGGTGCGCGTTGCGCGGCGTGACTAGCGCTGCGTGATGCCGCTCGTCTGGATCTCGACGCGACGGTTCTGCGCGCGGCCTTCAGGCGTGGCATTCGACGCGATGGGCCGCGAGAAGTCGTAGCCGTGCACTTCGTACTGGCCGGCGTGGAGGCCGCGCGACTGGAGATAGTTGCGAACGGCCTCGGCGCGGCGCAGCGAGAGGCGATCGTTATACGCCTTCGAGCCGACCGAGTCGGTGTGACCGTCGATCACGACCGTACCGATGTTCACACCGTCGCTTTCCCTGACGAACTGGTCGAGCGTACGCTTGCCGTCGGGCAGCAGATCGGCCTTGTCGAACGCGAAGTTGGCGTCGGCGTTCAGCGTGATCGTGCGCGGCTGAACCGGGGCCGGCGTCTCGCCGATCGGCGCCGGCGCTGGCGACGGGACCGGCTGCTGCGGCGGCTGGCAGATGAACGTGATTTCACGCGGGTCGTCTTCCGGCTTGAAGCCGGCAACGGCGTGATCCACCGACGAGACGCGCAGCGGCGTCTTGCTGCCGCAGATCTCGTTGACCTTTTTCATACAGGTTCTGGAGCTTTCCAACAGGCCGGAACATTGCACGCGATACGCCTGTGAGCCGTTAGCGAGCGTGACGATGTCGAGATTGTGAGTGGGGCCTGAGGCGGTAGTGCAGCCAGCGGCGGCGGCGATGACGGCAGCCGCGGCACTGGCAGACAGGAGGCGCAGTTTCATTGTCGATTCGAGTTGTGGATGAGGATGAACGGCCCAGACCACGCAGGCCGAAACCAGCCCAAGATACGGGCTCCTCAATCCCCACCTCAATCAGACAATGCCCAAAATCGGCCATGTGCCGATCAATGCGCGCTCGACGCCGGCTCCGCCACGGCCGCGCCGCTGACGCCGGCCGTGTCGCCGCCTGCGCCCGTGGTCGTGTCGCCGGGAATCGGCGCATCGACGCCGGTTCGCACATACTGCTTGAACGCCGCGCCCGCCGACCACGGGTTGGGCTTGCAGCCGAGCGAACTGTCGCAATGCGCGGCGAAGCCGATCGTGGCCGTGCCGTCGGCGTTGGCCTGCTTGGTGATTTCATAGGCGAGCAGACGCCGGCCGCCGCCCGGGCCCGACGTCTGGATCAGCGTGTCGGTCACGGTCTGCACTTCGTACTTCGAATGACTGCGCACCCAGTCCTGGGCGCGTTGCCACCAGAGATCGCATTCCGTCTTGTTCGAACAGGTGAGCGGCGCGGTCGCGATCTGCATGACGTCGGGATTGACCTGCCCGCGCGACGCGCAGGCCGCAGCCGTCGCGCACAGCAGGATCGCAAGCATTCGTTTCATCGCGTGGATTCCTCCCAGAGTGAGCCGCATTGCGCGCGGCCCGTGCATTTTTGGTGTTTTCAGTTTCGTTCGTCCGGCGCGCGCGTCGTCCGCGCGGCTCGGAAACGCGGCGCCTACCCTGGTTGGACCGCATCTGCACGCTGGTGTTGCGAGCAAATGCGGTGCCTGGGACAAACCTCGAGGGATGGGAGCGCGCCGCAGCGGCGCACCGGCGCGCGGCTCAGACGCTGAAGCGATTGAGCGTATAAGCGCGATACGCGGCGACGAACGCGTCGAACGAGCCGACTTCGTCGCGCTCGAGTTGCGCCTGCTCCGCGAGCGATTCGCGCGCGAGCGTTTCGAACTCGGCCGTAGCCGCGGCGTCGAGCGGACGCGCGAGGAATTGCGCCGCGTGGTGCTCGCTCTGTGCACGGGCAAATTGCAGGAAGGACTGCTTGCCATCGCGCATGGTTTGCAGCACGCGCGCCGATGGCGTGAGCGACGGGTCGGCCAGCTTTGCGCGCTGTGTCGCGAGCGAACGTGTGTGTTCGTCGCTGCCATGCGCCGCGTCGAGTACGGCGGCCGCCTGGCCGATCTTCTCGAACAGCGCTTCGGCCCATTCGTGCATCGGCACGTCCTTGCCGTCGCGCTTGAGCGCGAGACCCGGGCGGCGCCCTTCTTTCGTCACCAGGCCAAAGTTTTCGTTCGATTCGGCGTAGGCGTCGGCAGGCAGGAACGGGCTTTCATCCAGCGCGCAGGCGAGCAGGTAGGCGTCGAGGAACCGTGCGGTTTCGAGCGAGATGCCGGTCGGCTCGAACGGGTCGATGTCCATGCAGCGCACCTCGACGTACTGCACGCCGCGCGCGGCGAGCGCATGCAGCGGCCGCTCGCCCGGATGCGTGACGCGCTTGGGGCGGATCGTTGAGTAGAACTCGTTCTCGATCTGCAGCACGTTCGTGTTGATCTGCACCCACTCGCCGTCGCGATGCGTGCCGATCGCCTCGTAGGGCGGATACGGCTGGCTCACGGCCTGCGCGAGCGCGTCGAGATAGCCTGCCAGCGTGTCGTAGTCGGCGCGCAAGGCGGACTGGCCCGTTGTGTTCGAGTAGCCGAGATCGCTCATGCGCAGGCTCGTCGCGTACGGCAGATAGAGCGTGTCGGCGTCGAAGGTTTCGAGCTTGTGCGCGCGGCCGCGCAGGAAGCGCGCGTCGAGCGCGGGCGAGGCGCCGAACAGGTACATGAGCAGCCAGTTCGTGCGGCGGAAATTGCGGATCAGCGCGAGGTAGCGCTCCGACTGATAGTCGGTGAGCGAGGCCGTGGACTGTTGATGCGCATGCAGCACGCGCCACACGTCCTCGCTCAGCGAATAGTTGTAGTGGATGCCGGCAATGCACTGCATCGTGCGGCCGTAGCGCAGCGCGAGGCCCATGCGGTACACGTACTTGAGGCGGCCGATGTTCGAGCTGCCATAGCGCGCGATGGGAATGCCGTCGTCGGTGTCGGGCAGCAGGCCCGGCATCGATTCGTTCCAGAGCATCTCGCCGTCACGCGCGAGTACCGCATAGACGTAGCGGTGCAGCTCGTCGAGCTTCGCGAGCGTGATCGACGCATCGGGTTCGGCGGGCGTGATGATCTCGATCAGCGCTTCCGAATAGTCGGTGGTCAGCGACGGATGCGTGAGCGCCGAACCAAGCGCTGCCGCGTGCGGCGTCATGGCGAGACGGCCGTCGCGCGTCACGCGCAGGCTCTCCTTCTCGATGCCGCGCAGGCCGCGCGTGAGCGCGCCGCGATGTGGCCCGTCGCCCAGCACGGAAAGGCGCTGTGCGAGAACGTCGTTCGTGCGTGTAGAGGTCGTGTCTGACATTGAGGCAAGTCGGGCTCGGGCCGGCGGCGCAGTGCTGCGCGCAGTGTTGCTGACATTCGCCGGCCGGGATTCTTTTCGGTAGCGGGCACTTTAACATCTCGCCGAAAGACCTGCTTGGGCCTGCCTCGGGCGGGGTTTTGGCCCGTCGGCGCGCACTTCTCGCGGTGATGGCACCCCTTTCCTGCGCTGCCTTCCGTTGCGCTAGCCGCCGCGCGCCGCGCCCGCGCGATCGGCGATTTCGTTCCACAAATGCATGGCCGCGTACGCGCGCCACGGGCTCCATGCATCCGTGCGGGTGCGCTGTTGGGTCGCGCGCACGAGCGACGGGTCGCGCGCCGCGATGGCCTGCATGAGCACGAGATCGGTCGCGGGCCAGGCGTTCGCGTCGCGCCATGCGCGCATCGCGACGTATTCGACGGTCCAGGGGCCGATGCCGGGCAACGCGAGCAGCGCGGCGCGCATGGCGTCGAGGTCGGCGGGCTCGGCTGCAATCGCGTCGATTCGTCTGCTTTGACGCTTGTGGCGCGAATTGTCTGGATCGTTCTGCTCGTAGTCGCGTTCGATGATCACCGCTCCGCTCGCCACGGCCTGCGCGAAGCCCTGCAGCGCGGCGACGCGTTTGCCCGGCATGCCGATACCCGCGAGATCGGCGGCGGCGAGCGCGGCGGGCGTCGGAAAGCGCCACGCGGTGCGCGCGTGCGCATGGTCGTCGATGCGCTTGCCCACGCGTTCGACGAGGCGCCCGATGATCGTCGTCGCCGCTTTCACGCTGACCTGCTGGCCGACGATCGCGCGCACCACGAGCTCGAAGCCCGACCAGGCGCCGGGCACGCGCAGCCCCGGCACGGCAGCGACGAGCGGCGCGAGCCACGGGTCGCTGCGCAGATGCGCGGCGACGGCGGCGGGATCGGCATGCAGGTCGAACATGCGCGAGAGCGGCGCGGCGAGTGCCGCCGCGTGCGCGCTCACGGGTCCGTCGATCTGCACGACGAGGCAATGCTTGCGCGCGTGACGGCACACGGCGAGCGTGCCGCTCGCGCCGTTGAAGTCGATCGCGCGCAGCCACGCGCCGTCCTCCACGGCCTCGACGCCCGGCGTTGCGCGGCCGCTGAAGAAGCGCAGCACGCGTGGCCAGTCGTAGGGCGCGCGAAACGGCAGTTCGAGTGTGGCGCTGTGCGTCGGCGCCTCGGTTTGTGCTGCGGATTGGGAGGGGATGGCGCTCAAGTGGCGGTCTCCGGCGTGTTGGCGCGGTTCGAGGTCGAACGGGTGCCTTTCAGGTTTTTTGCGCCATTTTGCGCACCTTGCGATGCGCGTGCTTCGCCGTCGAGCAGCGCCGCCTTGCGCTCGAGCCCCCAGCGATAGCCCGCGAGCGAGCCGCCCTTTTGCACGACGCGATGGCACGGAATTGCCAGCGCCACCGGATTCGACGCGCACGCACTCGCCACGGCCCGCACCGCGCGCGGTGCGCCGAGCGTTTCGGCGATCTGCGAGTAGCTGCGCGTCTCGCCGTAGGGAATGTGCTGGAGCGCGTCCCAGACGCGCTGCTGGAACGCCGTCGCGGCAATGTCGAGCGGCAGATCGAAACGCTCGCGGCGGCCGTGCAGATAGGCGTCGATCTGCGCGGCGAACGGCGCGATCGCGGCCTTGTCCTCGATACACTGCGCGTTCGCGAAATCGGCCGTGAGTGCGGCGGTGAGCGTCGCGGCATCGTCGCCGAACGCGATCCGGCAGATGCCCTTCTCCGTTGCCGCGATGAGCACGAAGCCGATCGGCGTGGGCGTGGCGGCGTAGTGGATCGTCAGCCCCGCGCCCTTGCGGCGATAGGCGGAAGGCGCCATGCCGAGCTCGCCCGGCACGCTGTGATAGAGCCGCGACGACGAGCCGAAGCCCGCGTCGGCGCTGGCACGCGTGACGTCGGCGCCCTCGCCGAGCGCGTCGCGCAGCACGGCCCCGCGGCGCGCCGCCTGGTATTGGCGCGGCGAGACGCCCAGCACGCGCTTGAAAAGGCGCTGCAGGTGAAACGGGCTCAGGTGCACGGCTTCGCCCAGTTGCGCGAGCGTGAGACGCTCCTGCGGGTCGGCGTCGAGCGCCGCACACGCGCGCCGCACGATTTCCAGCTCGCGCGGCAGGCCGCCCGGGCGGCAGCGCTTGCATTCGCGATAGCCGGCGGCGCGCGCGTCGTCGGCCTCGGCGAAGAATTCGATGTTCTCGCGGCGCGGCAGCCGCGACGCGCACGAGGGGCGGCAGAACACGCCGGTGGTGCGCACGGCGTAGAAGAACGCGCCGTCGGCGCGGGCGTCGCGCGACGTGACGGCTTGCCAGCGGTCGGCGTCGTTCGTCCACTCGCTGTCTGGCGTCTGGCTGGGTTTGGCGGGTTTCATCGCTGGTTTCATTGCAGGGACGGCGCACATTTGAGGCTCCTCGAAGTGCCTGTCTGTATGCCCTTACTCTAGCTTCGCGTACGGACGACGGCGCGCCGGATCTTGCGCTGTCATTGCGGTCGACATGGGCCGTGAATGCGCCATGATCCGGTACTTTTATGGTCTTCGGTGAATCCCTGGTGGCGTCTTGCCGATTCCCGTGCGACAAAATGGCAACTTTGCGGGTTTTCCCTTAAAAAGTTGTTGCGTCGCGACAGCCGACTCGGTATAGTGGTTCCTGTCTCCTCCATGTCTCCTCCTGATATGGATTAAGCCCGCTCAATGCAGCGGGCTTTTTTTCGTCCAGCGTTTCCGTACGTCAACTCGCCGCCACTCGCGGCGCTTCCCTCGCCTGAGAGCCCGAAGCTATTTTCCGCCGGCTCCCACGGTTCTGCTGCCCGCGATTCCGGTTCGCAAGGCTCGCTGAGATGCGCGCCTTCTGCGCAGCCCGGCTTGCACAGGTTCATCATGAGATTCTCAACACGACCTCGAGGACGCCATGCGGATCCAGATTCGCGAGATCGATCACGTCGTTATCCGGGCGGCCGATGTGGCCGCCATGACGCGTTTCTATTGCGAAGTACTCGGTTGCCAGCCGGAGCGTGAACAGCGAGATCTCGGCCTGATGCAGTTGCGCGCGGGACGCTCGCTGATCGATCTCGTGACGATCGGCGGCCCGCTCGACCGGGGTTCCGGCGCAGCGCCGGCTGGCGCGAGCGGCAACATGGATCATCTTTGTCTGCGCGTGGAGCCGTTCGACGCCGAGGCGCTGACGTCACATCTGACGCAGCATGGCGCGCGTCCCGGCAATGCGGTCGAGCGCTATGGGGCGGAGGGTTTGGGGCCGTCGCTGTATCTGTTCGACCCGGAGGGCAACATGGTGGAACTCAAGGGGCCGCCGCACGCTTGAGGGCGCACAGCCGGCTTTCAGACGTTCTCGGGCGCCTTGAACACGCTCCATTCGACTGCCACTGGCTCGGCGCTCGTATTGCCGATCCACGCCGCGCCGTCCTGCACCGTGCATTGCAGGCGCATGGTGCGCTCGGCCAGCGCGCCGAGCGACGCGGCAACGCCCTCGCCCAGCGACCAGACCGTCACGTTGCGCAGGCGCTCGACCTTGTTGCGCACGCCTTGCCACCAGATGTCGGAGGTGCGTCCGCCGTAGGCGATCACGATGACCTCGCCCGCGCGCCCGCTTGCCTTGGCGATGCGGCGCTCGTCGGGCTGGCCAACCTCGATCCACGTTTCGATCGCGCCGGTGTAGTCCTTGCACCAGAGGTCGGGCTCGTCCGTATCGGACAGGCCCTTGCAGAATTCGAGCCGCTCGCCTGCAAACAGCGCGAAGGCCGCGATGCGGACCATCATGCGGTCGTCGGTTTCGGACGGATGGCGCGCGATCGTGAGCGCATGGTCGGCGTAGTAATGCCGGTCCATGTCCGCGATCTGCAGTTCTGCCTTGTAGATGGTCGATTTGAGTGCCATACCGAATTCCGGTCTTGCGAAAGCCGCACATGATAGCGAAGTTTCTAGCAAGCCACGTGCCGGTCGAATGGACGCGCAGCGCGCGTCGCTGCGGTGCGCGATGCAATGCGGATGGTCTGACGGGAAAATGACGCGGGTTTGACAGCGGCGCGCGGCGCGTTGCATCGCGTCACGGCCGCGCGCCCGGCAAGCACGATGGCCCGGCGCACGTGCGTCGGGCCATGTCGAGAGGCGCGTTGGAGCTTACTGCTTGATGAAGCGGTCCGTGGTCCAGAGACCTTGCTCGTCGCCGTTCGCGGCGTTGACGAATTCGACGTCGTGGCCCACCACCTGTACGACGCGGAACGACTGGTTCTCGGGTGTGGACAGACACTGGAATCCCGTGAAGTATTCCTGCATCTGCTGATGCTCGCCGGCCTGCTCGTGAAGCGCGACGGCGTCGAGCTTGTCTTTCGTGAGGCAGCCATAGGAGCCCGGCTTGAGCTGCACCGTTTGCTGCGGCTTGACACTCACATCCTGAGCCTGAACCGCAACGACGCAAGCGAGGCTGGCCGCCGCGACGACCACACCGGTTAGCGTTTTCATGATTGCCTCCTGCGGGCTTTTACTCAGGTTAGCTATGTATTTAACTCTCATGCCTCACCCGCGTCTTTAAACATAGAAAACTGCCGAAAGACTGCAAGCCCGACTTGTGTGCGTTTGCAACAGTCATGGAGGCTTGCAGCATGGTGTCGAGTGCCGTTATATCTTTCAGCCTGGCGCTAAAGGGCGTCCAGCAGCACTCCGAAGCATCGATTACATCGTCCCGCGCCTTATCCGACAAGGCGCAGCCGGTTATAGCCAGGATAGGGAAATCAAGCCCGCTTTGATTTAAACGGTTTAATAGCTCGCCAGGCAGCCTATGACGCGGCGCACCTAAAGTCCCGTAAGCGCCAACTGGAACGCGCGCATTAATGGATTGGCGACAGAATAAAATCGATGCCAGATGCTCCATGAGCCTCTCGAAACGAACCCGTGCCCGCGCTTGCATACGGCAAAAGTTCGTGGATAAATCGGGCTTCCCAATGGAGGAACCCCATGACTTTCGCTCACTGGCTGCCGTTCGCGATCGCGTCGGCCATTCTCGTGGCCATTCCCGGCCCGACCGTACTGCTCGTCGTTTCGTACGCGCTTGGCCACGGCCGCCGCTACGCGCTCGCCACCACGGCCGGCGTCGCGCTCGGCGACTTCACGGCGATGACTGCTTCCATGCTCGGACTCGGCGTGATCCTCGCGGCTTCCGCCACGCTGTTCTCGGTGCTCAAATGGATCGGCGCCGCCTATCTGATCTATCTGGGCGTGAAGCTCTGGCGCGCGCCCGTTGGCGTTGGCGACGCGCCGGACACCTCCGAGACCCGCACCGGCCGCATCTTCGCGCATGCATACGCCGTCACCGCGCTCAACCCGAAGAGCATCATTTTTTTCGTCGCGTTCGTGCCGCAGTTCATCGATCCGCATCTGGCCATGACGCCGCAGATCGTCGTGTTCGAAGCCACCTTCATCGCACTGGCGACGCTCAACGCGTTCGCCTACGCGCTGCTCGCGGCGGCCGCGCGCAAGGTCGTGCGCAGCACGCGCGTACAGCGCGCGGTCAATCGTACGGGCGGCACGCTGCTCATCGGCGCCGGGCTCTTTGCCGCCGCGTGGAGAAAGTCGGCGGCGTAAGCGGCGCAACCGGATCGACGGCGACCTTGATGCGGGGCACGTCCCGAGCCCTGCGAACCGGGCTGCAAACCGGGCACGCAGGCTGCTCAGCGCGGGTTGTGATGGTTGGCGAACATTGTTTTCAAGCTTCAGTGCGCGCCCAATGTGCAAACTGTCGCGTCTTGGCTACAATGCAATTGCAAACCGCTTGACAACCAGGAGGTAATCGTGATCGAGCACGTAATACTGGGCGCGTTTCTGGTGATTCCCCTTGTCATTGTCGTCTTCCTGTTTTCCGACGAAATCCTCGAGGAGCATCGACAGCGCGTAGAAGCGGGAGACGGACATCATATGGACTGGCGTCATCCGCTACGCAGCTTCCTGCATCACTGAGCGGGAGCACGCATCGCGCGGATGAATGCGCCGAAGCACATGGGTGGCACTCCTGGATTTCGAGTTCTCCTGGATGGCGTACTTCGTCGCCTTGTTCGTGCTGATGGTGCTATCCATCGCGCTCACCCTTCTCTGTCCGTCTGCCGGGCAGCGCGGTAGCACGCCGCGCACACACGTGGCAGACGCGCACGACGGCGAGCACGCACGCTGACGGGACTCGCTCCCGGCCAGCGCGCGCTGGCAAGCCACACCCCCGTAATTCCGCGTTACCACTTGCAGCACCTGTATCCAGCAATCGGGCTGACAATCGCTCGCATGTTTTCAAAGGTTCTCAGGGAGAACGACATGCGAAAGATGGCAGCCGTTTTGGTGCTGGCGGGGTGTGCGGTGGCAGCTGGCCCCGCGAGCGCGCACGATCACGGCGGTGACGTGGTGGGTGCGCTGGTTGGCGGCGCGTTGATTGGCGCCGCGGTGGGCGCCGTGCTCAACAGCGGCCCGGCGGTGGCCTACCCGGCTCAGCCGGCCTATGTGCAGCCCGCGCCCGTGTATGCCGAGCCGGCGCCGGTTTATGTCGCCGCCCCGGCCGGCGCGGCGTGTTACGACCAGTATTCGGGCCGCTACGTGCCCTGCGCACCGGCCCAGCCTGCACCGCCGCCGCAATATGACGACGGCTACGCGCAGCCCGGCTACGGACAACAGCCGGGTTATGCCCAGCCCGGCGGCGGCTGGTAATGCCTGAAGCGGCGCACGCGACGGTGCGCCGCCCATCACCGGTTGCTCCGCGCGCCTAGCCCGTCTGCTCGACGGGCGTCACCCTCAGGTTGAGTCGCTGCGTCAAGCGGATCACGCCGACTTCCACCGCGCGATCAATGCGCGAAACGTCGAAGAGACGCTGCAGCGTATCGATGCCGTCGACGGGCACGCCATCGATCGTCACGATCGTGTCGTCCGTGCGCAGGCCGCCCAGCGCAGCGGGACTGCCCTTGACGATCTCCATCACCCGCACGCCCGTGGTCGCGCTCAAGTCGAAGTAACGCTGCACCTTGCGCGCGATCGGCACCGTGGTGCCGGCAATGCCGATATAGGCACGCCGCACCCGGCCGTGCGCGAAGAGCTGCGTGATGACCCACTTTGCCGTGTCGATGGCCGTGGCGAAGCAGATGGCCTGCGCACCCGGAATGATCGCCGTATTCACGCCGATCACCTGACCGGCCGAATTGATGAGCGGCCCGCCCGAGTTGCCCGGATTGAGCGCGGCGTCGGTCTGGATCACGTCGTAGATCATGCGGCCGGACTCCGAGCGCAGCGAGCGGCCGAGCGCCGACACCACGCCCGTCGTCACCGTTTGCGCGAGGCCGAGCGGGCTGCCCACGGCGATCGCGATCTGCCCGACACGCAGGCCCGCCGAATCGCCGAGCTGCGCGTGCGGCAGCGCCTCTGCCGCGCCGATACGCAGCACGGCGAGATCCGTGCTCGGGTCGTCGCCGACGAGGTCGGCACCCTGCGTCGTGCCGTCCGCGAGCGTCACGCTCAGCTTGCTGGCGCCATGCACGACGTGGCTGTTCGTCAGCAAGTAGCCGTCGGGCGTGAACAGGAAGCCCGAGCCGCTGCCGCCGCGCGCGGGCGCCTGGCCCGATGCGCGGCGCTCGACGGCAATATGCGCGACGGCGGGCTGCACGCGCTCCAGCGCGCCGATCACGGTTCGCGAATAGGCGTCGAGGAGTGCGTCGTCGTCGAAGCCCGGGCGCTGGCCCGCGCCGTCGGGAGGGACGCCGCGAGCCAGATCGTCAATGAAGGAAGGTCGTCTGCCCACGATCTGAATCTCCGAAAAAAGTGGGCTGTACATGCAGGGGGCGCGCGACGTTTTCAAGAGCGCGCGCCGGGTCGGCCGGAACGTCAAGCTTCTGATCGAGTCTGCCAGTCCGCTGGCGAGCGCCCTGCAAAAGAAAAAAGCCCGCTCGCGCGGGCTAATCCATGCTCGGGTGACATGGCGAGGTTAAGCGGGAATTCGCGGCGCGGGGCGCGCGCAAAGCAAACGTGTGAACCGGTGAGTCAGGCGGCCAGCGCCTCGCGCACCGTTGCGCCGCTCGCAGCCCGACGCGATTCGAGCTCGACCATGAGCGCGTCGACGGTGCGGAACTGCGACGGCGTAATCTGGACGAGGTCGAGCAACGCGCAGAGGCGCGTGTACCAGTAATCGAATGAAAAGACTGCCGGCGTCGTGCCAGCGGATAACGAGGGTGCCATCGCGCGCGTGATATGCGCGATTTCGTCGTCGATGAATCTCATGGTTGCCCCCGTGCACTGGTCCAACGTCTTATGAAAACGTGTCTCGCCACTTTAGTTCGGCGGCGGCGCGTGTCCAGCTATCACATCGGATAGGTCAGGTTCAAAGGTCAGACCTCAACCTTTCAGACGGCTTGTTACGGTCCCCTTAACGTCGCCAGCCGTGGCCGTAATAGCCGCCCACGCCAACCCCGATATCCACCGACGGCGCCGCATAGTAGCCCGGCGCATAGCCATAGCCGTAGGCCGGCGCAGGCGCGTACGCATACGGCGGCGCCACCACACAACCGGTGAGGCCAGCCGACAAGCCAACCAGAGCAATAACGCAGAAGAGTGTTTTCATCGTCGTTCTCCTATGCCACTGATTGTCGACGAGCCACGCCGCGGCAAGGGTTTGGAAAAGCAACGATGTGTGTCCACAAATTACAACCGCACACAGCGGCCGCTGCGCGCTTGTGGAGTGAGACAGGGGCGTGTTAGCGAGCGAAAGCGTTGAGGCCTGTGCAAAGCGATTGACTGCTTGGGGGCTGCTTGATAGATCGCACTACGAACTAAATGACCTGGCAGTTAGCTCGTAGTGCGCAGAGATGAGGCTGAACAAGCTTTGCTTTTGAGCAGCCTCGCCAGTTTGCTCGACGGTCGCTGGAAAAAGCGCCCAGGCCCGAAGGCCCGAGCGAAGCCGTCGCGTCAACGACGGCGGAGGTATTCGTTCAGGTATGCGAAACGCCTGCGCGGGATCTTCGCAAGCGTTTCAGCAGTATTGCCGTGTTACGGATGGTTATACATCGCGTTCCAGTCGGCCTTGGACACCGCCGGGCGGCCTGCATCCGAGTTGCCGGCTGCCACGCCGCCATAGCCGCTCGTTGCGCCGTTCGCGGCGGCTACCTTGGCTTCGGCTGCGAGAAGATCGTCGGGGTAGTGCGGGTCCGCCCCTGCGCCCGGATGCCAGCCCGCCTTCGCGAGCTGCTCGAGCTCGGCGCGCACCTGGGCGCGGGTCACGGGCGCATTCGATTGCGCGAACGATGCCATCGGCACCACGAGTGCAACGGCAACGGCTACGGTCTGGATCAGGGACTTCATGCTAACTACCTCCTTTGGCTTTTGATTCGGTGCGACAACGTGTCTGCATCCGATGAGCGAAAGTCTAGGCGGATTGCCGCCGAGGGTTAACCCTCAGCCTTCGAAGGGATTGTTCCAGGCTGGAGAAGAATGGGGCGGGGCGAAGCGCGCTTGCGGGTTACTTCCCGATACAAAAGCGGCTGAAAATCACCCCCAGCAGGTCATCGGACGTGAATTCGCCGGTAATCGAATTCAGCGACTCCTGCGCGAGCCGCAGCTCTTCGGCGAACAGGTCGAGCAATTGAGAATTCTGGTCGGCATGCGCCGCCGCCTGTGCGAGATGCTCGCGCGCCGCACGCAGCGCGATGAGATGGCGCTCGCGCGCGAGATAGACACTCTGCGCGTCCGCCTGCCAACCCGCAATGCGCAGCAGCTCGGCGCGCAGCAGGCCGACACCGTCGCCCTGTTTCGCCGAAAGGCGCAACTCGCAAACATCGCTGCCGTTCTCGGCACGACGCTTCGCCACTTCGGGCGGCACACCGGTCAGGTCGGTCTTGTTGAGCACGCGTACGACCGGCACACCGGCGGGAAAGCGCGCGGCGATCACCTCGTCTTCGGCGTTCATACCCGTGCGCGCATCGAGCAGATGCAGCACTACGTCTGCGCGGCCGATCTCGCTCCACGTGCGCTCGATGCCGATCTTCTCGACCTCGTCCTCGGTGTCGCGCAAACCTGCCGTGTCGATGACATGCAGCGGAATGCCTTCGACCTGGATGGTTTGGGAAATCTTGTCGCGCGTCGTGCCGGCCACGGGCGTCACGATCGCGAGCTCCGCACCTGCCAGCGCGTTCAACAGCGACGACTTGCCCACGTTGGGCTGCCCCGCGAGCACGACCGAAAGACCCTCGCGTAGCAGCGCGCCCTGGCGCGCTTCGGAGAGCACGTGGTCGAGCTGCTCGCGAATGCGTGCGAGCTTGCCGCGGGCATCCGCGGCCTCGAGGAAGTCGATCTCTTCCTCGGGAAAATCGAGCGTCGCCTCCACCAGCATGCGCAGCGTCACGACGTCGTCCACGAGCGCATGAATGTCGCGCGAGAACGCGCCGTCGAGCGAGCGGCCCGCCGAGCGCGCCGCCGCTTCGGTGCTCGCCTCGATCAGGTCGGCCACGGCTTCCGCCTGGGCCAGATCGAGTTTGTCGTTGAGGAACGCGCGCCGCGTAAATTCGCCGGGTTCCGCGAGGCGCAGCCCGAATTCGCGGCCGGCCTCGATGCAGCGTTGCAAAACGAGTTGCAGCACGATCGGGCCGCCGTGGCCCTGCAGTTCGAGTACGTGCTCGCCGGTGTACGAATGCGGCGCGGGGAACGACAGCGCGATACCCCGGTCGAGCACCGTGCCGGCGCCGTCGAGGAACGGCACGTAGCTCGCGTGGCGCGCAACCAGCTCCTGGCCCGTGAGGGCCTGCATCAACGCAGCGGTCGCCGCCGCGCCGGCGCGGCCGGCCGACACGCGCACGACACCAATCCCGCCGCGTCCGGGCGCAGTAGCAATGGCGACGATGGGATCGGAATCGGTGGCGAGCATGATGGGCGGACCGTAGAGCAGGGCTGGAATCGGGATGGAGTGCGGGGACTCGCTGCGGTCTTGCGAGCACTCGCAAAACGCGAGGCATTGTAACGCGCCGGACAGAGCGTTTTCCGGCTGGAAGCTCGGCTAAGAATCGTCTCGCTTTATCTTAATTTAGCTAAGATTAGTCTTAGAGAATTCTGTCAGATTTCACAGAATTCGGGCGCTGGACCCCACCGACGTCTTGCCACAAGCGAACTCGCGGAGATCTCGACCAAAGTCATACGCCAACCATAAGCAGGTGAATTTTCACTTTTACACGTTAAATGTAGCCTAACTGGTTGTCATCTTCGGCGATTTCGGGTTGCACAATCTGGCCCATGCCGACCTCCAACGAAAAAGCCGCTTTTGCCGAACGTCTCAGGTTCGCCATGAAGCGCGCGCCCGAAAAACTACGCGGCAGCACCGACCTGGCGAACCGGTTCAATCTGCGCCATCACGGCGAGCATCCGGTTTCGCCGCAAACCGCTCACAAGTGGCTGAGCGGCCGCACCATTCCCACCCAGGACAAGCTGGAGACGCTGGCGAAATGGTTCGACGTGGACATCCACTGGCTGCACTACGGTCCTCCGGGTAACGCAGGCGCCGGCGTGCCGCGGCCGCGCAAGCCTGACGGCAAATATCCGGTTTCCGAGGAAACGCTCGAACTGGCCTCGAAGATCGAGTCGCTCAGCGCCCATCACCGCTATCTCGTGCAGGAACTGGTCGCCCAATTCTACGGCGACGCGGACAAGAGCTAACGCGCGCACCCGAACGCTGCGCTCTGCGTCGTCAAGGAAATGGCGCTCCGATCATGCAAAAAGCCGTCCGGTTCGCACCGGACGGCTTTTTTTCGAGCCTTGATTCAGGTGGCGGCATCACTGCCGCCCCGGCGCTCAGGCGAGCTTCTTCTTGCCTTTGCCCATCATGCGCGTGATGTAGTACTGCTGCGCGATCGACAGCACGTTGTTCACGACGTAGTACAGCACGAGGCCGGCCGGGAAGAAGAAGAACATGACCGAGAACGCGATCGGCATGAACATCATCATCTTCGCCTGGACGGGGTCCGGCGGCGTCGGGTTCAGCTTGGTCTGCACGAACATCGAGACGGCCATCAGCACCGGCAGGATGAAGAACGGGTCCTGCTGCGAGAGGTCGTGAATCCAGAGAATCCACGGCGCGCCGCGCATTTCCACCGACGAGAGCAGCACCCAGTACAGCGAGATGAACACCGGGATCTGGATCACCACCGGCAGACAGCCGCCGAACGGGTTCACCTTCTCGGTCTTGTAGAGCTCCATGAGCGCCGCGTTCATCTTCTGCGGGTCGCTCTTGAAGCGCTCGCGCAGCGCCTGCATGCGCGGCGTGATTTCCTTCATGCGCGCCATCGACTTGTAGCTGGCGGCGGAGAGCGGGAAGAACACGGCCTTGATGAGCAGCGTGAGCAGCACGATCGACCAGCCCCAGTTGCCCACGTAGCCGTGGATCTTCTCGAGCAGCCAGAAGAGCGGCTTGGCGATGATCGTCACCCAGCCGTAGTCCTTCACGAGTTCCAGGCCCGGCGCGATGCCTTCGAGCATGCGCTCTTCCTGCGGACCCGCGAAGAGGCGCGCCTGCACGGTGTCCGTCGCACCCGGTGCGATCGTGCCGAGCGGCTGCTTCATGCCCACGCGATAGAGCGAGTTGTCGAACTTCTCGACGTAGATGCTGCGCTTGACGCCTTGCTGCGGAATCCACGCGGTCGCGAAGTAGTGCTGCACCATCGCGATCCAGCCGTTATCGGCCTGGGTCACGAAGTCGGCCTTGTTCTTGTCGATGTCGCCGAACGTGATCTTCTGGAAGTGATGCTCGTTCGAGTACACCGCCGGGCCGATGAAGGTGTGCGAGAAGCGCGGCGTTTCGACCGGCTGGCTGTCACGCACGATTTCCATGTAGAGCGTGGGCGAAACCGGCGCTCCGCTGACGTTCTGCACCTTCCAGTCCACGCCGATCACGTAGCTGCCGCGCGTGAACGTGTAGGTCTTGGTGACCTTCACGCCGCCTTTCTCGGGCGACTGCAGCGCGATCTGGAAAGAGTTGGCGTCGCCGGTCAGCTCGCGCGGGCCTTCGACTGCCGTGAACACGTCGTTGTGGTTCGGGAAGTCGCCGCCGAGCAGGCCGGTGCGCGCGAGGTACGTGTGGTCGTTGGTGTGGTCGAACAGCGTGATGTACTGGTCGGGACCCTTGCCGTCGGCGCTTTCCTTGACAAGCGAAAGCTTCACGAGCGTGCCGCCGCGCGTGTCGATCACGCCGTCGTAGACGTCGGTGCGAAAGTGAACGAGCTGTGCTGCGGCTGCAGCCGGCTGGGCGGTGTTCGTCGGCGCCTGGCCCGCGGCGGCGGCCGTCGGCAGGTCGGACGCGCCGTTGGCGGCGCTAGCCGGCGCAGGGCCGCTCGCGGCGGTTTGCGTCTGCGTTTGCGTCGCGTTCGGGAAGAACATCGACTGGCGTCCATGGTCGCGCTGCCAGTTGTCGTACAGCATGACAGCTGACATGAAGAAGATGACCCATAGGACGGTGCGTTTGATATCCATGCGTTGTCTCAGTGTCGATGGAATGGCGCGTCAGCGCTTTTTCGGAGATGCAGGCGGGACGAGATCGACGCCGCCCGCCGAAAACGGATGGCAGCGGCACAGCCGCCGCGCGGCGAGGTAAGTCCCACGCGCGGCGCCATGATACTGGATTGCCTCGCGTGCGTAATCCGAACAGGAAGGATAAAAACGGCACCGGCTGCCGAGGAGGGGACTCACGGCAAGCTTGTAGAAACGCAGCAGTGCGATCAATACCGTTTGCATGGCGTTGCGGCCTGGCTGCGCCGCGTTCGATGACGAACCACGTGCCGCTTGCGCGGCGGCGACGTCGGATATGCCGGACTCGCGCGCCCCGCTCATGATGCGCGGGTCTTGCTCTCGTCCGGCGGCAAATCTTTACTGGCCTGGGCCTGCGCCGGTTTCCCGGCTGCCTGCCCAGTTGGTGCCGCAGCCTGCGTTGCGCAAGGGGTGCGCGCAGATGTCGCAGGCACGGCGCCGCCACGCCGCGTGACTTCGCGCGCGGCCTTTTCGAGCAGCGTCTCGATCTCGCCGCGGCACAAAGCTTTGAGCCCCGGCGAAGACGCGCCCGGCAGCGCCTTGCGGTCGAACTTCGTATGCAGGCGCAGCAGCAGGTCGAAACCTTCGAACTGCACACGACGCACACGAAACGCTTCGCGGGCAATCCGGCGCACCAGGTTGCGCGTGACCGCGCGCGGTGCGTACTTCTTGCCGATCACGAGTCCGAGCCGCGCCTCGTTGCCGGTGGGCCGGCCGTACACGACGAAGTGCTCGGTGCGGCGCCAGGGGCGCAAACGAAAAACGGATGAGAACTCATCCGTTTTCAGTAGCCTTGCGGCTTTCGGAAAAGCGGCTTGCGTTCGCGACGGCATGACGCCCCGATCAGTTACCAGGTTCGTCCTGTTCGCCGTGCTCGCGAGCGGGCCGCTACCCGTGATTTCGCTGATAGCGATGCTGCCCGACTTAGACGGCGAGGCGCTTGCGACCCTTCGCACGGCGTGCGTTGATCACTTTGCGGCCACCGGCGGTCTTCATGCGCACGCGGAAACCGTGGGTACGCTTGCGACGGGTAACGGAAGGTTGGAAAGTACGTTTCATGTTGCTCTCACTGTTGAGTTTTGACCGCGGCGAGCATCGCGGAAAAAGGCAATGGCCGGTGGTACTAGGGATTGGTTTTCGAGGAACCCGCTATTTAAGCCGGTTTTTCGTTGGCCGTCAATAGGTTAGGCGATCGAACCTTCCGGGACGGGCGCGCAGCGCCTGCATCGGCCGCGGCGAGGGCACGAACGAGCGTGCGTTGATCCGTCCCTGTGGATAACTTCCTGGTGAGGGGATTTCGGCGTTAGAATCTCGCCTATCCCAAGAATCCTGCATGCCGCTCCGGCCCGCCTGCTTGCCGCAAGACCTTTGCCGCGCGGGCTTCCGGAGCCATTGCCGTCGCCTCGTCAGGGCCTCGTCGCATCTGTGCGACAAGAGCGAAGCGACCGCAACGCATGCAAACAAAACGACCACAGCAACTCGATGAACGAATTCTGGCAACACTGTTCCGCACTACTGGAGCGTGAGCTAACGCCCCAGCAGTACGTGACGTGGATTAAACCGTTGGCCCCGGTTGCCTTCGATGCTGCGGCGAACACGCTGCAGATAGCCGCTCCCAACCGTTTCAAGCTCGACTGGGTCAAGAGTCAGTTCTCGGGCCGGATCACCGATCTCGCGCGCGACTTCTGGCAAACGCCCGTCGACGTGCAGTTCGTCCTCGACCCGAAGGCGGGCATGCGCGCGCCTCATGTCGCACCGGCACCCGCCGCGGCATCGCGCAGCCCGCTGGCTGCCGCGCCGGCGTCCGCATCGGTCATGAGCGCCGCCGCCGCGCCGCACCCGGCCGCCGTGACGGGCGGTACGGGACTCGCGGGCATGGTGCAAGCCGCGTCGGCCGCCGCCGCGCAGGCCACCGCCGAAGACGCCGCCGACCTCGACCTGCCGAGCCTCGACGCCAACGAAGCCGCCGCCGGCCGCCGCACATGGCGTCCGGGCCAGGGTGCGGCTGCGGCCGCTTCGAGCGGCGAGCCCGACCCGACCTACGAGCGCTCGAAGCTCAACCCGGTGCTCACGTTCGACAACTTCGTGACGGGTAAGGCGAACCAGCTCGCGCGCGCGGCCGCCATCCAGGTCGCCGACAACCCCGGCATTTCGTACAACCCGCTGTTCCTCTACGGCGGCGTGGGCCTCGGCAAGACCCACCTGATCCACGCGATCGGCAACCAGCTGCTGCTCGACAAGCCGGGCGCGCGCATCCGCTACATCCACGCCGAACAGTATGTGTCCGACGTGGTGAAGGCCTACCAGCGCAAGGCGTTCGACGACTTCAAGCGCTACTACCACTCGCTCGACCTGCTGCTGATCGACGATATTCAGTTCTTCTCGGGCAAGTCGCGCACCCAGGAAGAGTTCTTCTACGCGTTCGAGGCGCTCGTCGCCAACAAGGCGCAGGTGATCATCACGAGCGATACCTATCCGAAGGAAATCTCGGGTATCGACGACCGTCTGATCTCGCGCTTCGACTCGGGCCTGACCGTAGCGATCGAGCCGCCGGAGCTCGAAATGCGCGTGGCCATCCTGATGCGCAAGGCGCAGTCGGAAGGCGTGAGCCTGAACGAGGACGTGGCGTTCTTCGTCGCCAAGCACCTGCGCTCGAACGTGCGCGAACTCGAAGGCGCGCTGCGCAAGATCCTCGCGTATTCGAAGTTCCACGGCCGCGAGATCTCGATCGAGCTGACCAAGGAAGCGCTCAAGGACCTGCTGACGGTGCAGAACCGCCAGATTTCGGTCGAGAACATCCAGAAGACGGTGGCGGACTTCTACAGCATCAAGGTCGCCGACATGTATTCGAAGAAGCGCCCGGCGAACATCGCGCGCCCGCGCCAGATCGCCATGTATCTGGCCAAGGAGCTCACGCAGAAGAGCCTGCCGGAAATCGGCGAGCTGTTCGGCGGCCGCGACCACACCACGGTGCTGCACGCCGTGCGCAAGATCGCCGACGAACGCACCAAGGACGCCCAGCTCAATCATGAGCTGCACGTGCTCGAGCAGACGCTGAAGGGGTAATACGCATCAGGCGGCAACGGAATGGCGGGGCGGACGTCGCATCCCGAAAGGTTTGCCTTGTTTATTTCGCGGATCGCCCCCAATTTAGGGAAGTGGTCCGTTTTCAGGCACAATATGGGTTTAACCGCCCGGCGGTCAGGGGCGGGAACCACCGCCGCGGCCTGTGCCGCATTAACCGCCTGAGCGGCGCCAAAGCCGCGTGACTTTCGTGGGGTCACGTCGGCAAAACCGGCGCCAGGCGGGCGCGCAGTCCGTCACATCAACGAAGGAACTCTATGCAACTGGTCAAGACCGAACGCGATAACCTGCTGAGGCCGCTGCAAACGGTGAGCGGCATTGTCGAACGCCGCCATACGTTGCCGATCCTCGCCAATCTGCTGATCACCAAAACCGGTTCCGACGTCTCGTTCCTGTCGACCGACCTCGAGTTGCAGATCACCACGACCGCCGACTTCGGCGTCGGCAACGACCAGGTGGCCACGACCGTCGCCGCACGCAAGCTGCTCGACATCCTGCGCGCGATGCCCGACGGCCAGGTCACGCTCACGCTCGCGGACAAGCGCCTCACGGTGCAGTCGGGCAAGAGCCGCTTCGCCCTGCAAACGCTCGCCGCGGACGAGTTCCCCACGGTGGCGCAGGCGAAGGACTTCGGCGCGAACCTCGCGGTGCCGCAGAAGACGTTCCGCCAGTTGCTCGGCATGGTGTATTTCGCCATGGCGCAGCAGGACATCCGTTACTACCTGAACGGCATGCTGCTCGTCGTGGACGGCGACCAGCTCATGGCAGTCGCCACCGACGGCCACCGCCTCGCGTTCTCGTCGATGAAGATCGAAGGCTCGTTCGCGCGCCAGGAAGTCATCATCCCGCGCAAGACCATTCTCGAACTCCAGCGCCTGCTCGAAGACATCGACGACGTGCTGAAGATCGACATCGGTTCGACCCAGGTGAAGTTCACGTTCGGCCAGGTCGAGCTCGTCTCGAAGCTCGTGGAAGGCAAGTTCCCCGACTTCCAGCGCGTGATCCCGAAGGCGCACAAGAACACCTTCCAGATCGGCCGCGAAGAACTGCAACGCTCGCTGCAACGCGCGGCGATTCTCACGTCCGACAAGTTCAAGGGCGTGCGCTGCATCATCGAGCCGGGCCAGCTCAAGATCATGTCGACCAACGCCGACCAGGAAGAGGCGCAGGAAGAGCTGGAAATCGCCTACCAGGGCGACACCATCGACATCGGGTTCAACGTCACGTATCTGCTCGACGTACTCGCGAACCTGAAGGTCGACACGCTGGAAGTGAGCCTCGGCGACGCCAGCTCCAGCGCGCTCATCACGATTCCCGAGAACGAGGAATTCAAGTACGTGGTGATGCCGATGCGCATCTAAAAAGCGCGACAGAAGAAGAACACCAGGGGGCGCTGCGCCCCTTTGGCGTTTTTATGGCTTTTTGAAAAAGTCTCGAGCAGTAACACAGGCAGTACGCAGAACCGGAAAATTCCATGACTGATACGAACAACTCGCAACCCGACAACAGCAGCTACGGCGCCTCGTCGATCCAGATCCTCGAAGGTCTGGAGGCAGTGCGCAAGCGCCCCGGGATGTACATCGGCGACACGTCGGACGGCACCGGTCTGCACCACCTCGTCTTCGAAGTGCTGGACAACTCGATCGACGAAGCCCTCGCCGGCTACTGTAACGACATCCACGTGGTGATCCACGCGGACAACTCCATCTCGATCACCGACAACGGCCGCGGCATTCCCACGGACGTGAAGATGGACGACAAGCACGATCCGAAGCGCAGCGCCGCCGAAATCGTGATGACGGAACTGCACGCGGGCGGCAAGTTCGACCAGAACAGCTACAAGGTCTCGGGCGGCCTGCACGGCGTGGGCGTGTCGTGCGTGAACGCGCTTTCGAGCTTCCTGCGCCTCACCGTGCGCCGCAACGGCAAGAAGCACTTCATGGAATTCCACCGTGGCGTGCCGCAGAACCGCATTCTCGAAGAGCGCGACGGCCACGCGATCTCGCCGATGCAAGTGCTCGGCGACACGGAAAATCGCGGCACCGAAGTGCACTTCATGGCCGACGAAACCATCTTCGGCAGCGTGGAGTACCACTACGACATTCTCGCCAAGCGCATTCGCGAGCTCTCGTTCCTGAACAACGGCGTGCGCATCCGCCTGACCGATCAGCGCACCGGCAAGGAAGACGACTTCGCCTTCGCGGGCGGCGTGAAGGGCTTTGTCGAGTACATCAACAAGGCCAAGCAGGTCCTGCACCCGAACATCTTCTACGTCTCGAGCGAGAAGGACGGCGTGGGCGTGGAAGTGGCGATGCAGTGGAACGACAGCTACAACGAAAGCGTGCTGTGCTTCACGAACAACATCCCGCAGCGCGACGGCGGCACGCACTTGACCGGCCTGCGCGCGGCGATGACGCGCGTGATCAACAAGTACATCGCCGACAACGAAATCGCCAAGAAGGCCAAGGTGGAAACCTCGGGCGACGACATGCGCGAAGGTTTGTCGTGCGTGCTTTCGGTGAAGGTGCCGGAGCCGAAGTTCAGCTCGCAGACGAAGGACAAGCTGGTTTCCTCGGAAGTGCGCGCGCCGGTGGAAGACGTCGTGGCGAAGGCGCTCGAAGAGTTCCTGCTCGAAACGCCGAACGACGCGAAGACCATTTGCGGCAAGATCGTCGACGCCGCGCGGGCGCGTGACGCGGCGCGCAAGGCGCGCGAAATGACGCGCCGCAAGGGCGTGCTCGACGGCGTGGGGCTGCCGGGCAAGCTCGCGGACTGCCAGGAAAAGGATCCGGCGAAGTCGGAGGTCTATATCGTCGAGGGCGATTCGGCAGGCGGCTCGGCCAAGCAAGGCCGCGATCGCAAGTTCCAGGCAATCCTGCCGCTGCGCGGCAAGGTGCTGAACGTCGAAAAGGCGCGCTACGACAAGCTGCTGTCTTCCGAGCAGATCGTCACGCTGATCACCGCGCTCGGCTGCGGCATTGGCAAGGACGACTACAACCTCGACAAGCTGCGCTATCACCGCATCATCATCATGACCGACGCGGACGTGGACGGTGCGCACATCCGCACGCTGCTGCTCACGTTCTTCTATCGCCAGATGCCGGAGATGATCGAGCGCGGCTACGTGTATATCGCGCAGCCGCCGCTGTACAAGCTCAAGGCGGGGAAAGACGAGCGTTATCTGAAAGACGATTCGGAGCTCAACGCGCATATGCTGCGTCTCGCCCTGCAAGGCTCGGAGCTGGTGCCGAACGAAGGCGCCACGCCGATCTCCGGCGACGCGCTCGGCGAACTCGCGCGCTCGTACCAGCTTGCGCGCGGCGTGGTGGATCGTCTCTCGCGTCTGTACGACGAGCGCGCGCTCGAAGCGATCATGGACGGCGTGGCGATCGACCTGTCGAGCGAAGCCTCGACCGAAGCTTCGGCGCGTGCACTCGAAGCGCAGCTGCGCGACGATCCGCTCAAGCCTGAAGTGAGCGTGGTGCCGATGTACGATCAGGTGCGCGAGCAACGTTCGCTGCGCGTGGAGCGCCGCCATCACGGCAACGTGAAGGTCTCGGTGATCGACGAGGAGTTCCAGCTCACCGCCGACTATCAGCAGCTCGTGAACACGGCCAATACCTTCAAGGGCTTGATCGGCAAGAACGCCGTGATCAAGCGCGGCGAGCGCAGCATGGCCGTGAACGACTTCAAGAGCGCGATGAAGTGGCTGATCGCGGATGCCGAGCGCAACGTGTCGAAGCAGCGCTATAAGGGGCTTGGCGAGATGAACCCCGGGCAGCTGTGGGAAACGACGATGGACCCGACGGTGCGCCGTCTGCTGCGCGTGCAGATCGAGGACGCGATCGCCGCCGATGGCATCTTCACAACGCTCATGGGTGACGATGTCGAACCGCGTCGCGCGTTTATCGAAAGCAATGCGCTGCGGGCGGGGAATATCGACGTTTGATCGTCTGTTGCTGTCATTGAACAACAAACGCCCGGTTTCCCGGGCGTTTGTTTTTTGTACGGTCGCACGCCGCAACTCAAGCCGCAAATCCCACCGGGATGACATAGACGACGCTCTGCCCGGCAGGCAAACCGAGCGCCTGGGCTGCCTGCGGCCCGTCGACCGCGCCCACGGGCACGGCGACGAGCCCCAGCGCAACGGCCTGCAGCAGCATGTTCTGGGCGGCGTGCCCGGCCTCCAGGTCGCTATACACACCGGCTCTTCCCCCATACCGCTGCTTGAGCCGGCCGGGATCGGCAGCCACCACGATCAAGGCTGGCGCCGCCCCGACAGACGCCTGGTTGAGTGCAAGCGCTTGCAGCTTGGGGCGCATATCGGGCGTTGCTCGCGTCTGCGCGCGGTGGCCTTGAGGCACGTAGTGCATCACCTCCGCGGCGGTCACCATGTAGAGTTCAAGCGCATACAAGGCGCCGGCCGAAGGCGCCGCGCGCTTGCCGTCCGGGCTCGTCACGCCCTGGCCGGCCCACAGCAGCTGGCCGATGGTCTCGACAGGCAGCGCGTCGGACCGGAACCTGCGCACGGACCTGCGCCGCTGGATGGCATCCTCGAGAGAGACCGTGCCGGAGACTTTGGGCTTGGGCAGTTCGATCTCGTCGGTGTACTTCGCCGGGCTCGCCTGTGCCTGGCCGGTGGAAACCTGGGTCATTGCGCCCGCAGCTAGCGCGGCCAGCAGTTCACGGCGTTTCATCCGGCGCCTCCATGAGTGACGGAGCAGGCCTCAATGGCCTTCGATTCTTACTATTTCACCTTTTCGAGCGACACTCGGGCCATGGCGCAATTTGATCAACAGTCACCACTGGCCCACTCGCAGAAGTTATAGACCGTAAATTCGAGATTGCGAGGTCCGATTCAACGTCGCGATTTTCACCAGCGAAAAAGCGCCCTTGAAGGCGCCATTTTTTCGTCTGGAAGACAGCGGAAATTCGCGTCCTGCACTATCCACAGCCCCCAGCGGATAACTCTCGGAAAACCCCAGGAAATCACTGTGCATGAATCGGGGATAACTTCGTCTGCACGCAAACTGTGGAAAAGTTGCCAGCAGCAATCTGGCGTTGTCCCGTTAACGCCCGCAAGGTTATGGTTTTTCCACAGCCTTGTTTACTCAATGGTTTTCCGGGGTTATCCACAGATTACCCAGGGGCTTGTTAACTATTACTACGTTTACGTATACATACGTTATTAAAACCTTAGAACCCTCGCATCGGAAACGAAGATGCCGCCGTAAACGTCCCGGCGGCATCGTTCAAACCGTGCGAATCGCATAGCTCATGCGAGCGGAATATAAAGCTCGGTCCTCAGGTCATCCGGCGCCGCCTCATCGGGCGTATTCAGATAAACCTCGAACGATGGCGCCGAAAAGTCCGGCGTGCGTCCGAGCTTCTGCAATCCTTCGTTGTAAAACCACATCCACACCTGGCCCAGCCCTTGATACGGCCCCTTGTACAGCACCATCGCGTGCTCGCCGCCGCGCAGCTGGAACTTCTCGACCGGCGCCACGACCTCCACATCGGTTTCGTGCCCCAGATGCAGCGCCGCCTTTGAGCGCAGCTTCGACTCGTCGACCGTATTGGGATCGTCGTAATAGATGCCGACCATCTTCGAGCCCGACGTGCGCACGTTGCGCTCGCCGAGCCATTGCGCGAGCGTGTAGAACGCGTCGCCGATCTTCATGTACGGACCCACGTGGCTGACGGCGAGCAGGTCCATCGGCTCGAGGGTGAGGAGTTTCACGTCGTGGTTTTGCATGATGGCGTCTCCTGGTGCGATGGCCGCGCGAATGCGCAGCGCCTGCGGACCAAGATAGCACCACGCTCCGTGCGACGTCCCTGACGTGCCGGGCGCTCGAACCTCACAAGCTCACGCGCGTCACCGGATGCGCCTCGAGCCACGCGTTCTCTTCGTCGTCGTAGAGCCGCGAGCGCGTGAGAAAGCGCAGGCCCGTGGGGCGTTCGAGCGAAAACATGCCGCCGTTGCCTGGCACGGCGTCGATGACGAGCTGGGTGTGCTGCCAGTATTCAAACTGCGCCTGGGTCATATAGAACGGCATCCCGCCGATTTCTCCCAACTGCACGTCGGCATTGCCGACCATGAACTCGCCGACGGGAAAGCACATGGGCGCGCTGCCGTCGCAGCAGCCGCCCGACTGGTGAAAGAGCAGGGACCCGTGCTCGCGCGCCAACTGCTCGATCAGCGCGAGCGCGGCCGGCGTGGCGATAACGCGTTCGACCATGTCGTGATGCTCCTCTCAAGGTGCAATGATGGAGGCGTCGCGCGCGGCTGCGGCTGCTCGACCGCAAAACGCCGCGCGCGACGCACAGGGCACACCGTGCGATCAGAAGAACCCGAGCGGCTGCTCGCTATAGCTCACGAGCAGGTTCTTCGTCTGCTGGTAGTGGTCGAGCATCATCTTGTGGTTCTCGCGCCCGATGCCCGACTGCTTGTAGCCGCCGAACGCCGCGTGCGCCGGGTAAGCGTGGTAGCAGTTGGTCCACACGCGTCCCGCCTGGATCGCGCGGCCGAAGCGATAGGCTCGCGTGCCGTCGCGCGTCCACACGCCTGCGCCGAGGCCGTAGAGCGTGTCGTTGGCGATTTCCAGGGCTTCCTCTTCGGTCTTGAAGGTCGTGACGGACACCACGGGTCCGAAAATTTCTTCCTGGAAGATGCGCATCTTGTTGTGGCCGCGGAAGACGGTGGGCTTCACGTAATAGCCCTCGCCGAGTTCGCCGGCGAGGCTGTTGCGCTCGCCGCCGATCAGGCATTGCGCGCCTTCCTGCTTGCCGAGGTCGATATACGAGAGGATCTTCTCGAGCTGCTCCTGCGAGGCTTGCGCGCCGATCATCGTCTTCGTGTCGAGCGGATGGCCCTGCTGGATCGCCGCTACGCGCTTGAGCGCACGCTCCATGAAGCGGTCATAGATCTTCTCGTCGATGAGCACACGCGACGGGCACGTGCACACCTCGCCCTGGTTGAGCGCGAACATCGCGAACCCTTCGAGCGCCTTGTCGAAATAGCTGTCGTCGTGGTCGAGTACGTCGGCGAAGAAGATGTTCGGGCTCTTGCCGCCCAGCTCCAGCGTCACGGGAATGATGTTCTGGCTCGCGTACTGCATGATGAGGCGGCCCGTCGTGGTCTCACCCGTGAAGGCGATCTTGGCGATGCGCTTGTTCGAGGCGAGCGGCTTGCCGGCTTCGAGGCCGAAGCCGTTCACCACGTTGAGCACGCCGGCCGGCAGCAGGTCCTGGATCAGTTCGGTGAGCACGAGGAACGACGCGGGCGTCTGCTCGGCGGGCTTGAGCACCACGCAGTTGCCGGCCGCGAGCGCCGGCGCGAGCTTCCACGCGGCCATGAGAATCGGGAAGTTCCACGGGATGATCTGGCCGACCACGCCCAGCGGCTCATGGAAGTGATACGCGACCGTATCGTGATCGATCTCGGAGATGCCGCCTTCCTGCGCGCGCACGCAGCCCGCGAAATAGCGGAAGTGGTCGGCGGCGAGCGGGATGTCGGCGGCGAGCGTTTCGCGCAGCGGCTTGCCGTTGTCGATGGTCTCGGCCACGGCGAGCTTGTGGAGGTTCTGCTCGATGCGATCGGCAATGCGGTTGAGAATGTTGGCGCGCTCGGTGGGCGAGGTCCTGCCCCATGCGGCCTTGGCCTTGTGTGCGGCGTCGAGCGCGAGTTCGATGTCGGCTTCACGCGAGCGCGGGATGGACGTGAACGCGTGGCCGGTGATGGGCGAGACATCGTCGAAATACTCGCCGCCGAGCGGCGCGACCCACTCGCCGCCGATGAAGTTGCCATACTGCTTCTTGTACGGGAATTCGGTGGTCAGGAATTGCATGTCCGCGTGATTCATCTGCGTGCTCCTCTGTGTTCTCGATCTCGATATGGATGGACGCGGCGAGGCCGCGCTACCGCGGCACGCTAACGCGAGAACCATGCCAGCGCGGCGCGCCGCCGGGCAGTCGCGGCCTGGCGCGTGCATGCCGCTCGAATGCGCGGCGCGCGATCCTTCAGGGCCGCGAAAGGATTGCGTCAGGCCGGAACAGGAGCGCGGCCAACTGCTCAAGAAGTGAACAGCCTGGGAGCGCAATAGCGGCGGGAGTCGGAGATTTGCGGCGCGCGGGCCGTACTTGCGGTAGGCTTTGCACCCGTAACAGTCAGGAGAGTCTGCATGTCGAGTACATTTGTTTGCCGCAACCAGTCGTGCGGCACCCCGTGGGAACAGAACGAGGTGGTGATCAAGAACGAAGGGCAGGGGCCCTTGTTCCGGTGTCCGCTGTGCGGCGCCCGCAACTACCTGGAGCAGTTCGAAGACGACGATGGCAACGTTGTCTACGAACAGGTGGACGGCAAGCCGTTCCTCTGAGCGCTGGCGGCTAGAGGTTCTGGGCCGCGAGCATGACGCCGAAGAAGAGGCCGAAAAGCGAGGCGAGCGGATCGGCGTTGGATCGTCTGGATTCCGAAGCTTTTTGCCGTCCATACCGTTACGGACCTGGCAAGCGTGGCAAGTGCATGACCGGCTTGCCGACTACCGGTGAGGCACGAGAGTCGGGCAACGAGGCGCCGCTTTCAGCGGCGTCCATCCCCAATTTAGTCGGACTATTTGTTACCTATCCATACGGGTAGGCTGGCGAGCGCCCCGGAGCGTCCTACAGTACTTCATACGATAAGAAACCACGGCAGGACCAACGGGGATAGCCATGACATTCGTCGAACAGGAAATCGCGCACATCGCGCGCGTGATGCCGCCGTCGCTGGCTGGCGATTTCGAAATGCCGGTGATGGGTGTCGCGTACTGGCGCAAGCGCCTGCACGCGCTTCTGAAGCAAAATCATTTGACCCACGTTCAACTCTCGACCGTCGACACGCTGCTGCGCCAGCTCGACGGCTTCGAGGCGCTCGGCCGCTGGCTGCCGCGCCCGAAGCAGGCCTCGCGTCACGTGAGGCGCGTGAAGTAACTCAGGCCTGTGGCGGCGGAGAAATGCAAAAAGCCCGATCGCAAGGATCGGGCTTTTTGGCTGAATTCGCTGGTGGGGCGTGAGTGACTCGAACACTCGACCTACGGATTAAGAGTCCGCTGCTCTACCAACTGAGCTAACGCCCCCAACAGAAGAAAGATTATGCAGGACTTTTTTGGGCTTGGCAAGCCCCTTCTGCAAATTATCTGGAAATAGTTTGTCGATGCGGTGCAGGCTCCGTCTGCGAACGCGTTTGCCCCTTTACCACGGGGGCCTTGCTGTCCCGGTATGATGTCGCCACTCCTGGCATCAAGCCAGGTTTCAAGCCAGCCGCTGTGCACCGCCCGTTTGCCGAAGCCAAAGCTGGCCGAGGTCGGTGGCAATCGGCTGGAATCGTCGCACGGCAATCCACAAAGGCAAACGATGGACGACAACGCAATCGACGCGCTGCTGGAGCGCGTGCTGGCCCCGTGGGTGCGCGCGCTCGGGATGAAGCCCGTCGAGGTCTCGGAAGACAGCGCCACCTTGCGCCTGCCGTTTTCCGGCGAGCTGCGCCATTCGGGCGGCGTGATCTGCGGCCAGGTGTTCATGGCGGCGGCGGATACGGCCATGATCGTCGCGATCACGGCCGCGCTCGGCGGCTTCAAGCCCATGACGACCGTCGCGCTGAACACGAACTTCATGCGCGCGGTGCGCAAGGGCGACGTGCTCGTGACGGCGCGCGTGCTGCGCATGGGCCGCAATCTGGTGTTCGGTGAAATAGAACTCTACGACGAAGACGGCCGGATGGCCGTTCACGCGACCTCGACCTACGCGCTGCTCGATTAAGCTTGGCGCTTCCGATCGGTTTCGGTCGCTTCGAAGGACGCAGAAGGCATGTTCGATCAGGTGGTTTTCGCTGGCGGCGGCAATCGCTGCTGGTGGCAGGCGGGGTTCTGGGACATCGTCCAGCCCGAGCTGCGCATTCGCCCGCGCGTCATTACGGGCATTTCGGCAGGCGCGGCCACCGCGTGCATGCTCTACACGCGCGACGCCGACTGGGTCATGCGCTATTACGAGGAAGCGCTGCG
Source organism: Paraburkholderia sp. EG287B (assembly GCF_040965595.1). Classification (NCBI taxonomy): domain Bacteria; kingdom Pseudomonadati; phylum Pseudomonadota; class Betaproteobacteria; order Burkholderiales; family Burkholderiaceae; genus Paraburkholderia; species Paraburkholderia sp. EG287B. The sequence goes on along the minus strand of NZ_JBFRCG010000011.1, from coordinate 182,930 downwards.
CCACAACAAGCGCAACGCCTACTGGGGCAATCTGCTGCGCGGCGAGTCGGTGTTTCCGCACTACCGCATCTATCGCCAGGCGCTGCTCGACATCTACGGCGAGCCGTTCACGCAGCTTCAGGACGCGCCTGAGATCCGCATCGGCGTGTCGCATGTGCCGCGTTGGCTCGGCGCGCGCAGCGCCGTGGCGGCCGGTCTCATCGCGTACAACATCGAAAAACACATCCGCAAGACGCTGCACCCCACGCTCGGGCGCAGGCTCGGGTTTCATCCGGAGTTCGTGACGGCGCAGGAATGCGCGAGCGTGGAGGATCTGGCCGATCTCATCCTGCAGTCGTCATGCACGCCGCCGTTCACGCCGGTGCTGCGGCGCGACGGCCGCCCGGTGCTCGATGGCGGCATGGTCGACAACGTGCCGGTCGGCGCGCTCGACGACACGCCCGGCCGTGTGCTGGTGATGGTGACGCGGCTCTATCCGCGTCCGCAGATGTTCGTGGTGCGGCATCAGGCAACGCAGGGCGTGCAGCAGCGCCTTTACGTGCAGCCGTCGGCCAGGGTGCCGATCTCGAGCTGGGACTACACGAGCCCGCAGCAGATGCAGCACGCCTACAACCTCGGCCGCGTGGACGGCGAGCGCTTCCTCGCGCGTTTGCCCGAGGTCATGGAAGCGGCCGCGAACGCTTGAGCGCACGCGGCCGCATCGAAAATCAGACGCAAAGTCGCACGAAGGGCGGCGCGCGCCCCCCGTGCCGCCGCGCTTACTTGCGGCGGCCGCCCTGCAGCGCTTCGGGGTTCGCGACGCTCGCGTGATCGCCCGCGTCGAACGCGAGGATGTTGCGGAACGCCCCGCCGAAGTACAGCTCGTAGCTCTCGCGCTCCACGTAGCCGATGTGCGGCGTGCAGATCACGTTTTCCATGCGCAGCAGGCTGTAGCCCTGCAGGATCGGCTCGCTCTCGTACACGTCGATCGCGACCATGCCCGGCCGGTTGTGCGCAAGCGCGCCGAGCAGCGCGTTTTCTTCCATCAGCTCTGCGCGGCTCGTGTTGACGAGCAGCGACGTGGGCTTCATGCGCAGCAGATCTTCCTGCTTGACGATCCCGCGAGTGTCATCGTGCAGGCGTAGATGTAGCGAGAGCACGTCGCTCTCCTCGAACAGCGCCTCGCGGCTTGCGGCGGCTTCGTAGCCGTCGGCGCGCGCCGCTTCGAGCGAATGCTCGCGGCCCCACACCAGCACGCGCATGCCGAAGGCCTTGCCGTAGCCGGCCACGAGCCGGCCGATCTTGCCGTAGCCCCAGATGCCGAGCGTCTGCCCGCGCATCACCTGGCCGAGGCCAAAGTTGGGCGGCATCGCCGAGGTCTTGAGGCCCGACTGCTGCCACGCGCCCTGCTTGAGGTTGGCGACGTACTGCGGAATGCGGCGCTGCGCGGCCATGATGAGCGCCCACGTGAGTTCGGCGGGCGCGACGGGCGAACCGGTGCCTTCGAGCACGGCGATGCCGCGCTCGGTGCAGGCCTCGATGTCGATGTGCGGACCGGCCTTGCCCGTCTGGCTGATCATGCGCAGATGCGGGAGCTTGTCGAGCAGTTGCGAGGTGATGCGGGTGCGTTCGCGAATCAGGACGAGCGCGTCGACTTCGGCGAGGCGGCTGGCGAGCTGGCCGAGGCCGCGCACCGTGTTGTTGAAAACCTTGACCTCGTGGTCGGCGAGCAGTTGAAAGCAGTCGAGCTTGCGGACGGCGTCCTGGTAGTCGTCAAGGATGGCAATTTTCATGGCAGCGGGTTGTTTTGCGTGTTTTGCATCGCGCCTTTCGTAGCGCGACTTCGGTGTTCATCTGGTGGTTATCCCACTATGCAGCGCCGGGAAGGCTGGTATGAATATAGGGAGCCTTCACGTCGCTCGCCGCGTGCGCAGCAGGCATTGCAATTGCGCAAGCCCGAGGCTACGCACGCAGGTTTTTGACGCGGTAATCAGCCGCGAATTTGCAACTTTTAACAGCTTGTCGGGCTCCGATGCAAGCCGCTTTACAGACGGTTTCGAACCCCAGGCTGAAGGACCTTGACGACCTGCCCAACTGCGCGAATCGATTCGCATGTTGATCTGCCATCGACATCCGGTTCGCATGAGTTGCGCCTCTCGCGTGCAGCGTTGAAAAGGGCCGATTCCCTTTTTACAGCCCTAAAAATGGAGACAGCTCGATGAACCATCCCGATTACCAAGCCCAGGCCGCCGCGCAGGTGCCCGCCTGGGTCCGGCACCGGAAACTGATCGACTGGGTGCAGAAAATCGCAGCGCATACGCAGCCGGATCGCATCGTCTGGTGCGACGGCTCCCAGGAAGAATACGACCGCCTGTGTGCGCAGATGGTCGAGGCCGGCACGATGCGCCGTCTCAATCCGCAGAAGCGGCCGAATTCGTATCTCGCGTGCTCCGACCCCTCGGACGTCGCGCGCGTCGAAGACCGCACCTTCATCTGCTCGCCCACCAAGGAAGATGTCGGCCCCACCAACAACTGGGTCGCGCCCGCCGAAATGCGCGCGACTCTCGACGGCCTGTTCGCAGGCTCGATGCGCGGCCGCACGATGTATGTCGTGCCGTTCTCGATGGGCCCGCTCGGCTCGCCGATCGCGCATATCGGGGTAGAGCTTTCCGATAGCCCCTACGTGGCCGTGAACATGCGCATCATGACGCGCATGGGCCGCGCCGTGTACGACGTGCTCGGCGAAGACGGCGCGTTCGTGCCGTGCGTGCACAGCGTGGGCGCGCCGCTCGCGGCGGGCGAGCAGGACGTGCCGTGGCCGTGCAACAAGACGAAGTACATCGTCCACTTCCCGGAAACGCGCGAGATCTGGAGCTATGGCTCGGGTTACGGCGGCAATGCGCTGCTCGGCAAGAAGTGCTTCGCGCTGCGCATCGCTTCGACCATGGGCCGCGACGAAGGCTGGCTCGCCGAGCACATGCTGATTCTCGGCGTGCGTTCGCCGGAAGGCCGCAAGTACCACGTCGCGGCGGCGTTCCCGTCGGCGTGCGGCAAGACCAACTTCGCCATGCTGATTCCGCCGCCGGCCATGGACGGCTGGGAAATCACCACGATCGGCGACGATATTGCGTGGATCAAGCCCGGCGCCGATGGCCGTCTCTACGCGATCAACCCGGAGGCCGGCTATTTCGGCGTGGCGCCGGGCACCGGTGAGAAGACCAATTTCAACGCCATGGCGACGCTCAAGGAGAACGTGATCTTCACGAACGTCGCGCTCACCGACGACGGCGATGTCTGGTGGGAGGGCATGACCGACGAGCCGCCGGCGCACGCGATCGACTGGCTCGGCAACGACTGGACGCCCGCCATCGGCAAGGAAACCGGCCGCAAGGCCGCGCATCCGAACGCGCGCTTCACGGCGCCGGCGTCGCAGTGCCCTTCGATCGATCCCGAGTGGGAGAACCCCAAGGGCGTGGCCATCGATGCGTTCATCTTCGGCGGCCGCCGTTCGACCACGGTGCCGCTCGTGACCGAGGCGCGCGACTGGACCGAGGGCGTCTACATGGCCGCGACCATGGGCTCGGAGACCACGGCCGCGGCCGCGGGGCAGCAGGGTGTGGTGCGCCGCGATCCGTTCGCGATGCTGCCGTTCTGCGGCTACAACATGGCCAACTACTTCGGCCACTGGCTCGACGTGGGCGCACGCCTCGCCAGGGCCGGCGCGACGGTGCCGCGTATCTTCTGCGTGAACTGGTTCCGCAAGGGGCCGGATGGCAAGTTCGTGTGGCCGGGCTTCGGCGAGAACATGCGCGTGCTCGAGTGGATGGTGCGCCGTATCGAGGGCAAGGCCACGGGCGACGAGCACGCATTCGGCGTGTCGCCGCGCTACAGCGATCTCGACTGGAGCGGCCTGAACTTTACGCAGGAGCAGTTCGAGCAGGTGATTTCGGTGGATGCCGACGCCTGGCGCGCCGAACTCGCGCTGCACGCCGAGCTGTTCGACAAGCTCGCTCATGGCCTGCCGGAAGTGCTGAAGGACGCTCGCAAGACGCTGGAAACGCGCCTGTAAGTATGTGATGTGGGCGCTCGCTAACTGAATGGCCGCCTTCGGGCGGCCTTTTTTATTTTCGGGGTCGAATGCATTGGTGCGGTGCACTGGCCCGTCTGTTCGCCGTTTGAGCGGCTATTTCGCTGCAATGCGCAAAATTGTTTCGTTCGAGGTAACAATCGGACCTCGGTTAATGCATTTTGGGGTGCAGTTGAAGAATTCGTAAAGAAAATAAGGGCTTCGGAGGCAACTTCTGCAGGATTTCTGCTGTCGTAGGAGAATTCGCGGTTTCCTCCGCTGATTAACAGCGGGGTAGTAACAGGCAGGAGTTGTCTCATGGATCATTTGCAGTCGATGCGAGTATTCGTCAAAGTGGCCGACCTCGGCAGTTTCGCCCGGGCCGCTTCCGCGATGGATATCTCCAACGCGGTTGCGACGCGGCATGTTGCCGACCTCGAAGGTCGACTCGGCACGCGTTTGCTCAACCGCACGACCCGCAGTCTCTCCCTGACCGAATCGGGTCAGGTCTATCTCGAGCGCGCCCGCCAGATCCTCGATGAACTCGAGGATGTCGAACAGATGGTCGTCGCGCGCAATCACGAGCCCGTCGGCACGCTGCGCATCGTCGCGCCGGTCGTGTTCGGGCTCCATAATCTCGCGCCGGTGCTGCAGACGTACACGCAGCGCTATCCGCAGGTCATTCCTGACGTCACGCTGGTGGACCGTCAGGTCGATCTCGTCGAAGAGGGCTTCGATCTGGGCGTCGTGACTGCGCGCCAGATGCGCAGCGCCAGCATCGTCACGCGCCGCCTCACGACGGGTTGCATGACGGTGTGCGCCACGCCCGCGTACCTCGAAAAGCACGGCACGCCCACGCGCCCCGAGCACCTCATGGAGCACCCGAGCCTCTCGCTGCCCTCCGAGTACTGGGGTGACGAGCGCGTGTTCACGGGGCCGGACGGCGAAATCCGCGTGCGCCCGACCAACGTGATCGTGGCGAACAACACCGAGATGCTGCGTCAGTTCGCGCTGCTCGGCATGGGCATCGCGATCCTGCCGAGCTACCTGATCGGCCGCGACATGACGCGCGGGCGCCTCGTGCGGCTGCTTGGCGACTATCGTCTGCCGCAGGTGGAGATCAACGTCGCGTATCCGAGCCGCCGTCACCTGCCGGCCAAGGTGCGTACGTTCATCGACCATCTCGTCGAGCACTTCAGCCAGACGCCGAACAGCCAGCTTGGCGAGCAGTGGGTCAAGGATGGTCTTGCACGTCCGGCAGCGGCGGCTCGCAACGGTGTTGCGGGCGACGACTACGATGGCGTGCAGCCCGCGCCGGGCGGTAGCCTGCACGACGGCGAGCACAACGGCATGGACGGCGAGCGTGCACCGAAGGCCGCGCGCGCTTCGGCGGCGCGCACCCGGACTTCGGCGATCTCGCCGCTATAAGCCCGATATCGCCGTTCATCCGGCGATAAAAAAGGCGCAGCTTCGTGAGAAGCTGCGCCTTTTTGCCTTGCTGCACCGGGGCCGGCGACGGCCCTGGTGAGGATGGGCTTTACGACCCTGTCTTGCGCGCCGGCGTCTTGCGGGCGGCGGTCTTGCGCGCCGGTGCGGCCTTGGCGGCCGCCGTCTTGCGCGCGGGCTTCGCCTTGCCTTCTTCGGCCGACTCCGCCGCGTCGTTCGCGGCATCGTCCGTCGCAGCAGCCGACTTCTTCGCGGCCGTCTTGGCCGCTGTCTTCGCGCTCGGCTCCTTCTTTTCGAACTCGAAGCCGATCTTGCCGTCCGGCTGCTTGACGAGGAAGGCCTTGAAGTTGCGGCCCGTACGCGACGACTTGAAGTTGGTCAGCAAGTCGGTGCGGCCTTCGGCCAGCAGCCTGGCCATCTGGTCGCGCGCGATCTCCTGCTGCAGGATCACCTTGCCCGAACGGAAATCGCAGGTCTTCGGATTCGCGACCGAGTGCTCGCACACGTAGCTCATGCCGTGCTCGTACACGCGTCCCTTGCACTTCGGGCACGCGCCCACCGGCTCCTGCTGCGAGAAGTCGGGCGCTTCGCCGTCTTCCGCGCCGGAGTCCTGGCCGAAATCGAACTCGAGCTTGTAGTTCTTGATTTCGTCGTCGAACGAGAGCTTGAGGATCGCCGAGAACGGGCGGCCCATCTTGCTGCGGAAGCCCGAGAGCGGGCCGATCGTCTTGTTCTGCAGCAGCTCTTCCACTTCGGGGATTTCGAACTGACGGCCGCCCGGAATCTTCGAGATCGAGAACTCGCACTTCGTGCAGGCGAAGCGGCGGTAGTTTTCCTTCACCTGGCCGCCGCAATTCGGACATGGCGTTTGCAGCGTCGCGTAGTCGCCGGGAATCGTGTCCGAGTCGTATTCCTTCGCGCGCTTCACGATGGTCTGCGTCATGCGGGCGATTTCCTGCATGAACGCGTCGCGCGGGAGCTTGCCGCGCTCCATCTGCGAAAGCTTGTACTCCCACTCGCCGGTGAGTTCCGGAGCGGTGAGTTCTTTCACGTCGAGACCCCGCAGCAGCGTCATGAGCTGGAATGCCTTGGCCGTGGGGATCAGTTCGCGGCCTTCGCGCACGAGATACTTTTCGCCGAGCAGACCTTCGATGATCGCCGCGCGCGTGGCCGGCGTGCCCAGGCCCTTGGCGGCCATGGCCTCGCGCAGCTCTTCGTCGTCCACGAGCTTGCCCGCGCCTTCCATGGCCGAGAGCAGCGTCGCTTCGTTGTAGCGCGCAGGCGGCTTGGTCACGAGCTGGTGCGCCGCGATCTTGTCGGTCTTGACCTTCTCGTCCTTCTTCACCGGCACGAGGTTGGCGTCGTCGCCGCCCGCGTCGCGGCCATAGACCTGCAGCCAGCCCGGCTCGACCAGCACTTTGCCTTCGGTCTTGAAGTGATGTCCGGCGACTTCGGTGATACGCGTGGTGACGCGATATTCCGCCGCCGGGAAGAACACGGCGAGGAAGCGCTTCACGACGAGGTCGTACAGCTTCTGCTCGGGCTCCGAGAGCGACTTCGGCGCCTGCAGCGTGGGGATGATGGCGAAGTGGTCGCTGATCTTCGAGTTGTCGAAAATGCGCTTGTTCGGCTTCACCCAGCCCTTGTCGAGCACCTGCTTGGCGTGCGGCAGGTAGTTGTTGCTCTCCTTGAGCATCTCGAGCGTCTCTTTCACCGTGCCCATGTAATCCTCGGGCAGCGCGCGCGAATCGGTACGCGGGTAGGTGAGCACCTTGTGCTTTTCGTACAGCGCCTGGGCAAGGCCGAGCGTGTTCTTGGCCGAAAAGCCGAAGCGGCCGTTGGCTTCGCGCTGCAGGCTCGTCAGATCGAAAAGCGCGGGCGAGAGCTGGGTGGACGGTTTCGATTCCTCGCTGACCGTGCCTTCGCGGCCATGGCAGGCCGCCACGATGGTTTCGGCGGCCGGCAGGCTCCAGAGGCGCGAATCGCGCTTTTCCGGATCGAACTCGTCCTTCTTGAATTTCGGGTCGTACCAGCGGCCTTCGTAGAAGCCGCCCGCGCAGACGAACTCCGCACGCACTTCCCAATAATCGCGCGGGATGAAACGGCGGATCTTCTCTTCGCGTTCGACGACGATCGACAAGGTTGGCGTCTGAACGCGGCCCACCGTCGTGAGGAAGAAGCCGCCGCCCTTGCTGTTGAAGGCGGTCATCGCGCGCGTGCCGTTGATGCCGACGAGCCAGTCGGCTTCCGAGCGGCAGCGGGCGGCGTCGGCGAGCGGCTGCATGTCGTGGTCGCTGCGCAGGTTCGCGAAGCCGTCGCGGATCGCCTGCGGCGTCATCGACTGGAGCCACAGGCGCTGGACCGGCTGCTTCGCCTTCGCGTGCTGCGCGATGAGGCGGAAGATCAGTTCGCCCTCGCGCCCCGCGTCGCAGGCGTTGATGAGCTGCGTGACGTCCTTGCGCTTCATCAGCTTGTTGAGCACCTTGAGCCGCGATTCGCTCTTGGCGATCGGGTTCAGGTCGAAGTGCGGCGGGATCACGGGCAGGTGAGCGAAGCTCCACTTGCCGCGCTTGACCTCGTATTCTTCCGGCGCTGCGATTTCCAGCAGATGGCCGACTGCCGACGAGAGCACGTAGTCGTCGCTCTCGTAGTACTCGTCATGCTTGGTAAAACCGCCCAGCGCGCGCGCGATGTCGTTCGCGACGGACGGCTTCTCGGCGATGATCAGAGCTTTGGACATGACTGGTTACTTGTGGGTGTTCCGGTTGGCGCCCCCGGGGCCGATGCCGCCTGAATGGGCGCTTGGGCTCGATGCCCGGCGTTGCTGCCCCGCTCGGGGGGCCGTTCTCGACCGCTTTATAGCACATGGCGCGTCGGCGTCGATTTTTGCGTCATCTCATGACGACACCCGCGCACCCGCCAGGGCGCCCAATCATAAGGGCGCGCCAGGCCGCGCGGCAAGCGGTGTGCCTGATCGGGGTCAGATGCTGGGGGCGCTCAAACCGCGCTCAGGGCGGGGCGCAGCTTGGGCGCATCGGACACACCCGGCAGCGCCGTGAGGTCCGAGAGCATGCGTTCGACCACGGCGGCGTGCGGCAGGACCGTGCCGAAAAAGCGCGTGGCGTGACCGTCCTCGATCAGGATGGTCGGGAAGTTCTCGACATCGAGATCGTCGAAGCGGTCGGCATGGGTTTCGATGTCGATGTATGCGAAGCAGACATCGGGATGCGCCTCGGCGATGCGGTCGAACGTGGCACGGTAGTCGCGGCACGTCCCGCACCACTGCGCGCACAGGCACGCGACGAACAGCGTGTCCTGATTGCTGACGCGCTCGGCGATCTGGTCGGCGTCGGTGTCGAGGTCTAGCGCGGGCATGGTCGTTCCTTGCGTTCTCTTATATATAGAGCGGGGTATTTGGCGCGAATGTATCACGGCGGCGCGCAGGCGGTGATGCTCCCCCAATGTGCGGCATCAGCCGCGCGAAGCCCGCACGAACCAGCCGCCGGGCAGGGCGTCGAGGTGTCCCGCGAGTTCGAGTTGCAGCAGCGTGCCTTGCAGCACCGCTTCGGCCATGTCGGTGCGCTGCGCGAGGATTTCAACCGTGGCCGGCGCGTGACCGAGCGCGTCGAGCAGGCGCCGGGCTTCGGCGCCAAGGCTGGCGGGCGGTTTTCGCGCTGCTTCAGTGCGAGGCACAGGCGGCGGCTCGGGGTGAGGGAGTGCGAGCGCCAGCTGCGGCGTTTCGCTTGTGTCGTCGCGCTGGATGCAATCGAAGGGAACCGAGACCTTCTGGCGGCGTGGTTCCCGCGGCGACGCGAGCGCGCGCCCGGCACCCGGGGGTGGCCCGACATTGAGTGCATCGAGCACCTCTTCGGGCGTTTCGACCAGCTGCGCGCCCTGCTTGATGAGCCCGTGGCAGCCGCGCGTGAGCGGCGCGTGAATCGAGCCGGGCAGCGCGAACACGTCGCGTCCCATTTCGTTGGCGAGCCTTGCCGTGATGAGCGAGCCGGAACGTTGCGCGGCCTCGACCACCACCACGCCTTCGACGAGCGCGGCAATCACGCGGTTGCGCTGCGGAAAGTTCGCGGAGCGCGCCGGGGTGCCGAGCGGCCATTCGGAGACGAGGGCGCCGTGTGCGGCGATCTCGATCGCGAGCGGACGATGGGCCGGGGGATAGACGAGATCCGCGCCGGTGCCGATCACGGCGACGGTGCCGCCCCGCTCGTGGAGTGCACCGCGATGCGCGGCGCCGTCCACGCCGAGCGCGAGCCCCGAGACGACCGTGAGACCCGACGCGGCGAGTGTGCGCGCGAAGCGCATGGCGTCCTCGACGGCCTGCGGCGTGGCGTTGCGGCTGCCCACGACGGCTACCGCGCGCGCGTGGAGCAGCTCGAGCCGGCCCATTGCGTAGAGCAACGGCGGTGGATCGGGCATGTCGAGCAGGCGGGCCGGATAGGCCGGATCGGCAAGCGTGATTAGCGCATTGCCGGGCGCCGCGCGCCACGCCTGCAGGGCATCGAGTTGCGCCGCGAAGTCCGGCCGGGACTCGGCCAGGGCAGCGTGGGCGGCTTGCGCACCCGCCACCGCGGCGAGCGCGGCGAACGGCTGGGCCAGCACGTTTTGAGGCAGTCCGAACGCGCCGAGCAGCGCGCGCAGCGCAGCGGGCCTCAGGCCGCGCGCGAGGGCGAGGCTCAGCCAGGCGGCCAGTTCCTCTTCTGACAGCGGCAAGGTCGTCGGCATCGCGTTCCCCGGGCGCGGACGGCTTGCCGCACCTCGTGATAAAATTTTCACCATCCGAAATACACCGTGGCGTCCTGACCCGTGGCACTGCGCACACGCCTTCGGGCGCACTGCGCCCGCACGGGCGATACGCGCGTTCAACGTTGAATTGCGGCCCTTTCGTCCGAATATGAGGAGATATCCTCCGTATCCGGCCTGGGACCCGCAAGCTGGCCGAATGGCCAGGCCGTGCATCGTTCCCTGTGCCCGGCTCTTTCAGGCGCCCAACGAGAAACCCGTCAAATCATGGCTCTACTGAACATTCTTCATTACCCGGACAAGCGTCTGCACAAGGTCGCGAAGCCGGTCGAGGCGGTCAACGACCGCATCCGCAAGCTGGTCGCCGACATGGCCGAAACCATGTACGCCGCGCCGGGCGTTGGTCTCGCGGCCACCCAGGTCGACGTGCATGAGCGCGTCGTGGTGATCGACGTGTCCGACGCGCACGACGAGCTGCGCGTGTTCATCAACCCGGAAATCATCTGGTCGAGCGACGAGCGCGAAGTGCACGAGGAAGGCTGTCTTTCCGTGCCGGGCATCTACGATGAAGTCGAGCGCGCGGAAAAGGTGCGCGTGCGCGCGCTGAACGAAAAGGGCGAGACCTACGAGGTGGACTGCGAAGGGCTGCTCGCCGTGTGCATCCAGCACGAAATGGATCACCTGATGGGCAAGGTGTTCGTCGAATACCTGTCGTCGCTCAAGCAGACGCGCATCCGCAGCAAGATGAAGAAGCTCGAACGCGCGATGTAAGCGCGATCCGACGGTCTCTTTCTTCATCAACCCGCCACGCACCGAGCGCCCATGAGCCACACTCTTCGCGTCATCTTCGCCGGCACGCCGGAATTCGCCGCCGCGGCGCTCGCGGCGATTCACGAAGCGGGCTTTGCCGTGCCGCTCGTCCTGACCCAGCCGGACCGCCCGGCGGGCCGCGGCATGAAGCTCCAGGCAAGCCCGGTCAAGCGCTATGCGCAGGAGCATGGCATGGCCGTCGCCCAGCCGCCGTCGCTGCGCCGTGCGGGCAAGTATCCGCAGGAGGCCGCCGCGGCGCTGGACCTGCTGCGCGCCACACCGCACGACGTGATGGTGGTGGCAGCCTACGGGCTGTTGCTGCCGCAGGAAGTGCTGGACATCCCGCCGCGCGGCTGCATCAACATTCACGGGTCCATCCTGCCGCGCTGGCGCGGCGCGGCGCCGATTCATCGCGCGATCGAAGCCGGCGACACCGAGACCGGCATCACGCTCATGCAGATGGACGCGGGGCTCGACACCGGCCCGATGATCTCCGAGGTGCGCACGCCGATCGCGCCCGGCGACACCACGGCGACGCTGCACGACCGCCTGGCGCAACTCGGTGCGCAGCTGATCGTGGATGGGCTCGTCGCGCTCGAGCGCGACGGCGCGCTGCCCGCCACGCCGCAACCGGCAGAAGGCGCGACTTACGCCGAAAAAATCGGCAAGCAGGAAGCCGCGCTGGACTGGCGCCGGCCCGCGCTGGCGCTCGCGCGGCAGATTCGCGCGTTCGACCCGTTCCCGGGCGGCGCGGCCACGCTGGACGGCGCGCAGCTCAAGCTGTGGGCCGCCGAGCCGGTCGAGCGTACGTCGACCGCCGCCGCCGAGCCGGGTGAGATTCTCGAAGTGAGCGCGGCGGGCGTGGTGGTGGCCTGCGGCGAGGGCGCGCTGCGCCTCACGCAGCTGCAAAAGCCGGGCGGCAAGCGCCTGCCCGCGCGCGAATTCGTGGCCGGCATGCCGCTGGCGGCGGGGCAGCGGTTCCAGTTGCCCGAGACCCCTGCGGCCTGAACGCGGGCTCGCGCCATTGCCTGAACGCCAGCGCCTGACAACGGCCGCGAAGCCAAGTGCCGCGCGGTTCCCGGCGCGCTAGAATCAATGGCGTTTGAAGCGCGTTTTTCGATTTTGAGGTTGTCATGCTCGGCATTACCCATTTCGGTTTCTTTGTCGTCGCCGTATTTCTCCTGAACGTGACGCCGGGGCCCGACACGGCCTATATCGTCGGCCGCAGCGTCGCGCAGGGCCGCGGCGCGGGCCTCGTTTCCGCACTGGGTATCTCGGCGGGCTGCTGTGTGCACACGCTCGCCTGCGCGTTCGGCTTGACCGCGCTGCTCGCGGCGTCGGCCACGGCGTTCACGGTCATCAAGATCGTCGGCGCGGTCTATCTCGTGTATCTCGGCGTGCGCCTCATGCTCACGAAGCACGAGTCCAGGCCTGCCGCAGGCGGCGCGCCAGCCACGCCTTCCGCCGCCGCGCCGCGCCCGCTGCGCCAGCTGTTCGTGTCGGGTTTCTGCACCAACGTGCTCAATCCGAAGGTGGTGCTGTTCTTCGTCTCGTTCTTCCCGCAGTTCGTGTCCACGGGGACGGAGCACAAGGCCCTCGCTTTCCTCACGCTCGGCGCCGTCTTCCTGCTGATGAGCACGGTGTGGAACAGCTTCGTCGCGTGGGTGGCGGGCAGCGTCACGCAGCGCTTCTCGGGCAAGCCGGGCGTGAAGAAGTGGCTCGACCGCACGGTCGGCTCGGCGTTCGTCGGGCTGGGCCTGAAGCTCGCGACCGCCACGCGCTGAGATTGAATTTTTCGGATCTGCCCATATCTAACAAATCGCTTACAATGCGCTCGCCCGAGCGCGGCTGACCGGCTGGCGGCGGGCGTTCAACGATCGATTTGATCCCCTGGTGGGTGAAGGAGCACAGCACATGTTCAACTGGGTCAAAACCGCGATGTTGATGGCCGCGATTACGGCCCTTTTCATCGTGATTGGCGGGCTGATCGGCGGGCATCGCGGGATGGTGCTGGCGCTGTTCTTCGCGCTCGCCATGAACTTCTTCTCGTACTGGTATTCGGACAAGATGGTCCTGCGCATGTACAACGCGCAGGAAGTCGACGAGACCACGGCCCCGCAGTTCTATCGCATGGTCCGCGATCTGGCCACGCGGGCGGGCTTGCCGATGCCGCGCGTCTACCTCATCAACGAGGACGCGCCCAACGCCTTCGCCACGGGCCGCAACCCCGAGCACGCCGCGGTCGCGGCGACCACGGGCATCCTGCGCGTGCTGTCCGAGCGCGAAATGCGCGGCGTCATGGCGCACGAGCTGGCGCACGTGAAGCACCGCGACATTCTCATCTCGACGATCTCGGCCACCATGGCCGGCGCGATCTCGGCGCTCGCCAACTTCGCGATGATCTTCGGCGGCCGCGATGAAAACGGCCGCCCGGCGAACCCCATCGCGAGCATTGCCGTGGCGCTGCTCGCGCCGATCGCGGGCGCGCTGATCCAGATGGCGATTTCGCGTGCGCGCGAGTTCGAGGCGGACCGCGGCGGCGCCGAGATTTCCGGCGATCCGCAGGCGCTCGCCTCGGCGCTCGACAAGATCCACCGCTACGCGCAGGGCATACCGTTCCCGGCGGCCGAACAGCACCCGGCCACGGCGCAGATGATGATCATGAATCCGCTGTCGGGCGGCGGCTTGCAGAACCTCTTCAGCACGCACCCGTCCACGGAAGAGCGCATCCGCCGCTTGATGGAGATGGCTGCGGGTGGCCGACGCTAAAGCGTCGACCGGTAACGGGTAACGAAAAAAAACGCCTCTTCGAGGCGTTTTTTATTCAGCCCGTCGCCGCGGCGTCGCCGTCCATGTGTCGGGCGCCCGCTCGCGCCGAAACCCGCAACGCCCGTTGACGCAGCGAAACCACGAAGAACACGAAATAGACGCCGATGAACCAGGACACGTCGAGCGCGTAGTACGCGTGCCCGAACTTGACGACGATCCACGCGGCGATGAACGCCAACGGTACGGCGTAGAAAAACACGCGATCCATCCGGTTTTCTTCTTTGCTGCTCTGGAACAGCGAAACGTAGCAGCACGCAAAGAACGGCGCGATGTCGTATTCCTTCATTCTCGGATTCAGCGCGAGACAGAACGCGAGCACATAGAAAAGCCTGCCGGGCAGGCTTGCGTTTTCGGCAATCATGAGCCGCCGCCCGCGCAATGGATTGACCGCATACACGAACAGCGCCACGACCACCAGTTCGTAGAGCAGCACGTCTTCCAGCGTCGACAGCGCGCGCACGTGCTGTTCGAGTATCCCGAACAGCACGAGCCCGGAGTCGTTCTGGGCGAGCATCTGCCAGCGCAGCAGGGTTTCGAAGTCGGTCCATAGGCGCGGTTCCAGCGCGAGCTGCGCGATGGTTGCCAGCGCAACGCACAAGGGCACGGCGAAGAAGTAGCGCATGCCTTTGGGGATGAAAAAGAACACGACGGCGTAGGTCAGGAAATAGATCTTGATGGAGGCAAACAGGGCGATGAAAAAAGCCAGCGCGCAATACTTTGCGGTCGCGCCACGGCTGCCCCGTGAAGCCGCATAAAAAAGCGCAATGATCAGCAGGTGGCCGAAGATCGCGAAATTCCCGGTGAGGATGCCGCCCACGCCCGCGCCACCGGTCAGAAACCCCAACGCTCCCGCGACGACGAAATCCGCACGCCCGATGCTGTAGGCGAGATAGATCAGCGACGCGATAGCGAATGCCAGATAGAGCCAGTGAAACGGCACGCGCGAAAAGAGATTCAGGAAGATGGGCGGATAGACGAAGGGGAATCCGTGCGGGATATACGGATTCGCGCCGCGCTTGAACTGATCCAGCGCATACGCGTACACCTTGTAGTCCCAGAAAGGCGAGAACAGCTTTCCCCGTCCCTGCTGGTACACGGAAAAGAGCGCAACGAAGGCGAGGAACGCGAAGTCTTGTTTCTTCCCGAGTAGTTTCATGATGGCCGCTACGTCGCAGGGAGGAGGGGCGTTTTCTGCCGCCATCATGCGGCGAGCCGTTAGTCGGTATCCGCCAATATGTATCCCGGCGCTTTCGTCGCTGTCCGCCTGCGGGCGCGGTGCCGTCAACGGGAATCGCGCCGCCTGGCAGTGTTGCGCGCTCGCCACGCTACAATGGCTCGCTTGTGCATCATCGACGCCGCGCTGCACCGCGGCCCGCATCCGGTTTTTTCATGACATCGAGCCCATCCCGGCGACCCAGCAAGCCGTCTCACGGCAAAAAGAGTTCCGCATCGCCCGCGCGCCAGCGGGGCGCGGCGTCGGCGCACAGCCACGCCGTGCACCTGGCCCCCGATTCGCTGGGCTTTGCGCTCGACCAGGCTGCTCATGCGGTCGGCGCCGTGCGCGCCGGTGCGGCGCTGCCTGCCGCGCTCGCGAGCGCCTTCGCCGCGTTGCCCGCCGACTTCGCGCCGCAGGCTCGCGGCGCCGTGCAGGACATCGCGTACCGCACGATGCGGCGGCTCGGCACGGTCGACTGCCTGATCCGGCAGCGCGTGAGCAAGGCGCCGCCGCCGCTCGTCGCGAACCTGCTGGCCTGCGCGCTGGCGTTGCTCGCCGAAGACGAGGCGAGCGCGGCCTACACGCCGTTTACGGTCGTCGATCAGGCCGTGCGCGCCGTGGGCGCGCGCCGCGAGATCGCCTTCGCGAAGGGGCTCGTCAACGCGGTGCTGCGCGGTTTTCTGCGCGAGCGCGAGACCGCGCTTGCCGCCGCCCAGGCCGATGAAACCGCCCACTGGAACTATCCGCGCTGGTGGATCGACGCGGTGCGCGCCGCGTGGCCCACGCAGTGGCAAGCGATTCTCACCGCGGGCAACACGCAGGGCCCGCTCACGCTGCGCGTGAATGCGCGCCGCACGAGCGCCGCCGACTACGTCCAGCGGCTCGCCGCCGAAAACATCGCTGCCACGCAGATCGGCGCACACGCCGTACGTCTTGCCGCCGCGTTGCCGGTGGATCGCATCCCCGGATTCCTCGCGGGCGACGTGTCCGTGCAGGACGCCGGCGCGCAAGTGGCCGCACAAATCCTCGGCGTGCGTGACGGCATGCGCGTGCTCGACGCGTGCGCGGCGCCCGGCGGCAAGAGCGGCCATCTGCTCGAGCTTGCCGACATCGAGCTGGTTGCGCTCGAAAGCGACGCCGCGCGCGCCGCGCGCATCGGCGAAAACTTCGCGCGCCTCGGTTTTACGCAGGACGATCCCGCGCATCCGATGCGGCGCGCAACGATCGTGGTCGGCGACGCGGGCAATCCGGCCGCGTGGCACGACGGCGAAGGCTTCGATCGCATCCTCGCCGACGTGCCGTGCTCGGCCTCGGGGATCGTGCGCCGTCATCCGGACATCCGCTGGCTGCGCCGCGAGAGCGACATCGCGGCGCTTGCCGCCGAGCAGCGCCGCATCGTCGATGCGCTGTGGCCGCTCGTGAAGCCGGGCGGCGAGCTGCTCTACGTGACCTGTTCGATCTTCCCCGAGGAAGGCGAGGCGCAGGCGCGCTGGTTTGAAAGCACCCATGCGGATGCGGTACGATTGGACGCCCCGGGGCAGTTGCTGCCCGAGGCGTTCGGCGCGCCGGCCCGGGGGCCAGAAGACGGCGCAGCCGGCGAAGCGCGGCACGATGCTGCTGCAAAGGCCGAAGTGACGACAACTGGCTTTCCCGTTCCCGATCGCACCGCAGATCACGACGGATTCTTCTACGCGCGCTTTCAGAAACGGTGACCATCAAACGCTTCTTCCCGCTGCGGTTCGCGGCCCTGATCTGGCTGGTGCTTGCCGTCGTCGGCCTGGTGGCCGCCGCGCCGGCTCGCGCCGACTCGATCTCGGTGCAGCGCGCGTCGCTCCAGGCCGACAGCAACGGCTGGAGCCTCGACGCCCGTTTCGACTTCGACCTCAACAGCAGCCTGGAAGACGCGGTCAACAAGGGCATTCCGCTCTACTTCACCACCGACTTCGAGCTCACGCGCGCGCGCTGGTACTGGTTCGACGAGCAGCCGGTGAACGTGTCGCAAAGCATTCGCCTGTCGTTCCAGCCGCTCACGCGCGAGTACCGCGTGTCGAGCGGCGGCCTGCAGCTCGGCTTCTCGACGCTTGCGGACGCGCTCGCGGTCATCAAGCACGTCACCTCGTGGCACGTGATCGACCGCAACGACGTGCATGCCGGCGAAACGTACACGGCCTCGGTGCGCATGCAGCTCGACGTCGCGCTGATGCCCAAGCCGTTCCAGATCGACGCCGTGAACAACCGCGACTGGAACCTCGCTTCCGACTGGAAGCGCTTCAACTTCACGGTGACCGAACGTGCTAAATAAAGTGCGCCGCGCCACCAGCTTCAGCAGCGTCGTCGTCAAGCTGCTCGTCTCCACCGTCGCGTTCACCGCGACGCTGCTGCTCGTCCTGCTCGCCGCGGCGAGCGCGAACACCGAGTTCTTCGACCGCTACTACGGCTGGCTCTACGCGGCCAACATCGTCGTCGCGCTGATCTTCCTGTCGGTGGTCACGGCGCTCATGATCGTGATCGTCGTGCGCTTGAGGCGCGGCAAGTTCGGCACGCGGCTGCTCGCCAAGCTCGCGTTCTTCTTCGCGCTCGTGGGCGTGGTGCCGGGCGGCATCATCTATATCGTTTCGTACCAGTTCGTCTCGCGCTCGATCGAGTCGTGGTTCGACGTGAACGTCGAAACCGCGCTCACCGCCGGCCTGAATCTCGGCCGCGGCATGCTCGACGCGTCGCTCTCCGACCTGCAAACCAAGGGCCGTCTGATGGCCGAGCAGATCGCGAACGGCGATTCCGCGGGCACGACGCTCACGCTGCTGCGTGCGCGCGACCAGTTCGGGGTGCAGGACGCGATGATCGTCGAGCCGGTGCGCAGCATGTCGGGCGCGGCGCCGGACATGCACGTGGTGGCGCAGGCATCGAGCAACTTCTCGTCGCTCATGCCCGCCGACATGCCCACGGCGCTCATGATCGATCAGGCACGCGGGCGCGGCTATGCGGCGATCGAAGGCGAAGTGGACGGCGACCCGCATCAGCTTGGCTCGAAGGGCGCGCTGCGATTGCGCGTGGTCACGCGCATTCCCGATGCGAACACAACGGATCTGCAGCCGGTCGAGCGTTTCCTGCAGCTCGAGCAGCCGGTGCCGGCCGCGCTCGCGCGCAACGCCGACGCCGTGCAGCGCGCGTATCGCGAGTACCAGGAAAAGGCGCTCGGCCGCACGGGCCTGCGCAAGATGTATATCGGCACGCTCACGCTCGCGCTCTTTCTCGCCACCTTCGTCGCGATGATGCTTGCGCTCGCGCTCGGCAACCAGCTGGCGAGGCCGCTCTTCCTGCTCGCGCAGGGCACGAAGGAAGTGACCGAGGGCGACTACACGCCCAAGCGCGAAATCAAGTCGCGCGACGAGCTGGGCTTCCTTACGCAGTCGTTCAACGCGATGACGCGCCAGCTTTCCGAAGCGCGCCAGGCCGTGGAGAAGAACCGCGTCGCGCTCGAGCATTCGAAGGCGTACCTCGAGAGCATTCTCGCGAACCTCACGGCGGGCGTGTTCGTGTTCGACCGGCAGTTCCGCCTCACGACGGCCAACCCCGGTGCGGAGCGTATCTTCCGTCAGCCGTTCCAGACGCAGCTCGGCGTCGCGCTCGATCACATCGGCGCGCTCACGGAGTTCGGCGCGATGGTGCGCAAGGCCTTCGCCGACCAGGAAGCGTCGCGCGGCGATGGCGATCTCGAACGCGGCCACTGGCAGCAGCAGTTCTCCGTGCCGATTCCGGGCGAGACCGATCCGCTCACGCTGCTCGTGCGCGGCGCGCGCCTCGTATCCGACACGGGCCGCGACGCGGGCGACATGCAGACCTCGGGCTACGTCGTGGTGTTCGACGACATCTCCGACGTGATCTCGGCGCAGCGCTCGGTCGCGTGGGGCGAAGTCGCGCGCCGTCTTGCGCACGAGATCAAGAATCCGCTCACGCCGATCCAGCTCTCGGCCGAACGCCTGCAGATGAAGCTCACCGACAAGCTCGCGCCCACCGATGCCGAAGTGCTCAGGCGCGGCGCGACCACCATCGTCAATCAGGTCGCGGCGATGAAGCAGATGGTCGACGACTTCCGCGATTACGCGCGCACGCCGCCGGCGGTGCTCGCGAACCTGCAGCTCAACGAACTCGTGAGCGAAGTGCTCACGCTCTACGGCGCGGAAGAAGGCAAGAGCGCAATCAAGGTCGAGCTCTCCGACTTGCCGGTGATACGCGGCGACGCGACGCAATTGCGTCAGGTGATCCACAACCTGCTGCAAAACGCGCAGGACGCGGTGGCCGATACGCAGAATCCTCGCGTGACGCTCGAGACCCGCGCCGTAGAATACGGAGACCCCGACGCGCAAGGCCGCACGCGCGTGGCGGTGCGTCTCACGGTATCGGACAACGGCCCGGGTTTCCCGGCGCGCATCCTCACGCGTGCGTTCGAACCCTATGTGACGACCAAGGCCAAAGGAACAGGACTCGGGCTTGCGATGGTCAAGAAGATCGTCGACGAGCACGGCGCGCGCATCGACATCCGCAATCGAATGAGAGCGGGCGATGTGATCGAAGGCGCGCAGATCTCGATTCTCTTTCTCCAGTTGGCAGACGATGCAGTCACGCCCGGACCCGGCCGATCCGGGGAGGGGCAGGCGCGTGCCGAAGCGGAGCAGGGATCAAAAGCAACAGTGCAGACAAGGGCAGCGTAAATGGCAACCATCCTGGTGGTAGATGATGAAATGGGCATCCGGGAATTGCTCTCGGAGATCCTCAGCGACGAAGGACACGTCGTGGAGCTCGCGGAAGATGCGCAGCAGGCGCGCGACTTCCGGCAGCGCCACGTGCCGGACCTCGTGCTGCTCGATATCTGGATGCCGGACACCGATGGCGTGACGCTGCTCAAGGAATGGGCCGCGCAGGGTCATCTCACGATGCCGGTCATCATGATGTCGGGGCACGCGACCATCGACACCGCCGTCGAGGCGACGAAGATCGGCGCGCTCAACTTCCTCGAAAAACCGATCGCGCTGCAAAAGCTCTTGAAGGCGGTCGAGCAGGGGCTCGCGCGCGGCACGGCCGCGCCGGTCACGCCGGCCACCTCGGCGGCGGCGGGGAAGACGGCGGCGGGCGGACCCGCGGTCGTGGCATCGGCGGCGGCGCTGCCGGTGCTGGGCGCCGACGGCGTGCATGGCATGCAGGCGGGCTCGGCCACACAAACGGCATCGATCTCGTTCGACATCCCGCTGCGCGATGCACGCGACGCATTCGAGCGCGCCTACTTCGAGTACCACCTCGCGCGCGAGAACGGCAGCATGACGCGTGTGGCCGAAAAAACGGGGCTTGAGCGCACGCACCTGTATCGCAAGCTCAAGCAGCTCGGCGTCGACCTCGGCAAGAGCAAGGGCGAATGAACGTGGGCAGGTGAGCGGCGCGGCCAGACGCATCGATTTTGCGTAAGCCTCTTGGCAAACGCAGAATTCACCGCTATACTCTTCTTTCTTCGTTGGCCCGGTAGCTCAGTTGGTAGAGCAGCGGATTGAAAATCCGCGTGTCGATGGTTCGATTCCGTCCCAGGCCACCAGAATGCAGCCCCAGGAGATCGTTCGATTCCTGGGGCTTTTTCGTTGTGCGCGTTGTCCTGCGGCCCGAACTCCAGACATCGACGGTATCCGGGGTATAAGGGGTCGCCGATGCCCGGGCAGGGGCCCCGGCCTATACTGCATGAGCCGGCGCGGGGGTTGTCCCTGCCGGTCCGCCGGGCGCCAGGCGACAAAAGCGAGCAACCCAGGCACGCAACGAAGGCATTCGCGCGGAAACCTCATACACGGAGTTTCACGGTGACTCGAACAGACGCCAAAGGGGCGCTCGTCCTGTTTTCCGGCGGCCAGGATTCGGCCACGTGCCTCGCATGGGCGCTCGACCGCTACGAGAGCGTCGAAACGCTCGGCTTCGACTACGGTCAGCGTCATCGCGTCGAACTGGAATGCCGCGAGGGCTTTCGCGCGGCGATTGCCGGCACGTTCCCCGAGTGGGGCGAGCGTCTCGGCGACGATCACATGATCGATCTCTCGGTGCTCGGCTCGATCAGCGACACGGCCATGACGCGCGAGATCGAGATCGAAACCGCCGCGAGCGGCTTGCCGAACACCTTCGTGCCGGGCCGCAACCTGATGTTCATGCAGATCGCCGCGGCGATCGCTTATCGTCGCGGGCTCAAGGTGCTCGTGGGCGGGATGTGCGAAACGGACTTCTCGGGCTATCCCGACTGCCGCGACGACACGATGAAGGCGCTGCAGGTGGTGCTCAATCTCGGCATGGACACGCGCTTCGTGCTGGAAACGCCGCTCATGTGGCTCGACAAGGCCGACACATGGCGGCTCGCCGAACAGCTGGGCGGCGAAGCGCTGGTGGACATGGTCCGCGTGGAAACGCACACCTGCTACCTGGGCGAGCGCGCCGAGCTTCACGCGTGGGGCTTCGGCTGCGGCGAGTGCCCGGCGTGCAAGTTGCGCAAGCGCGGGTATGAAGCGTATCTCGCCGGCGAGAACGTGACGGAAGCCCCGGTCTGAGTATTAGCCTCGGGCCGCACATGTGACTTTCGCGGTGGATGAATACGGCCAGGGCCGCGCACGGGCGGCGCGCCCCGCCGACACGATGAATTCGCGCCCGAGACTAACCGGCTTTGCACGCGCTGCGCGCATGAGCCAGAACCAGGCTGCACGATGACTTACGCGGTAAAGGAAATTTTCTACACGTTGCAGGGCGAAGGCGCGAACGCCGGGCGTCCGGCCGTGTTCTGCCGGTTCGCCGGCTGCAATCTCTGGTCGGGCCGCGAGGAAGATCGCGAAGAGGCCGTTTGCCGCTTCTGCGACACCGACTTCGTCGGCACCGATGGCGAGAACGGCGGCAAATTCCGCACGCCGGAAGAGCTCGTTGCGAAGATCGCCTCGCTGTGGCCCGAGGGCGAGGGCAACCGCTTCGTGGTCTGCACGGGCGGTGAGCCGATGCTGCAGATCGACCAGCCGTTCGTCGACGCGCTGCACGCCGCCGGTTTCGAGATCGCGATCGAAACCAACGGCTCGCTGCCGGTGCTGGAAACGATCGACTGGATCTGCGTGAGCCCGAAGGCCGATGCGCCGCTCGTCGTCACGAAGGGCAACGAGTTGAAGGTTGTCGTGCCGCAGGAAAACCAGCGCCTCGCCGACTACGCGAAGCTCGATTTCGAGTATTTTCTCGTGCAGCCCATGGACGGCCCGTCGCGCGACCTGAACACGAAGCTCGCCATCGACTGGTGCAAGCGCCATCCGCAGTGGCGCCTGTCGATGCAGACCCACAAATACCTGAACATTCCCTGATTCACGCGAATTTACCTGAAGAAGCGCCGTGCTGACGATCACCCGAAAACTCGAATTCGACGCGGGCCACCGCATCCCCGACCACCGCAGCCAGTGCCGTAATCTGCACGGCCATCGCTACGTGCTCGAAATCACGCTGGAAGGCGACCTCGTCGAAACCGAGGGCGCGCCCGACCGCGGCATGGTGATGGACTTCGCCGACGTGAAGTCGCTCGCGAACCAGCATCTCGTCGACCTGTGGGATCACGCGTTCCTCGTCTTCGCGGGCGATACGCAGGTGCGCGGCTTCCTCGAAACGCTGCCGGGCCACAAGACGGTCGTGATCGACCGCATTCCGACGGTGGAAAACCTCGCGGCCATCGCGTTCGACATTCTCGCGAACGTGTACGACGCGCACTACGGCGTGAATCTGCGCCTGCACAAGCTGCGCCTGTACGAGACGCCGAACTGCTGGGCCGAAGTCACGCGCGACTGACGCGCGCAAGGCCCCTTTACCCGCCTCACTCACCCTCGCTCCGGCGACCCGCGCAAGGCGGGTTTTCCGTGCCGTCCCGCAAGTTTTTGTCGCGGTATGATCATTGCCGCAAGGCCTGCGCATCCCCGCGCGCGGCCCGACAAACACATAACGGAGCGAGACCTGCCGGCTGCCGCGCTGCCGGGCGACACCGCCCGCGCCTGGCGCGTGCGCCCCGCAGCCTCGCCGGGAGCACGGCGATGAGCACCTTCACCAATCCCCTCAAGGAACGCCTCAAGGAGGCGGACCCGCTATTCGGCCTATGGCTGTCGATGGGCAGCGAGACTGCCGCCGAGGCGCTCGCGCACGCCGGCTTCGACTGGCTGCTGATCGACATGGAGCACACCCCCAACGACAGCGCCGACACCATCGCGCAACTGCGCGCCATCGCGGCCGCGCATCTGCCCACCGAGCCCGTGGTGCGTCTGCCCGACAGCGAGCCGTGGCTCGTCAAGCACGTGCTCGACGCGGGCGCGCGCACGGTGATGTTCCCCAATGTGGCATCGGCTGAAGAAGCGGCGCGCGCCGTGAGCCTCACGCAGTACCCCGACGCGAGCACGCCCGGCGGCCAGCGCGGCGTGGCGGGCGCGGTGCGCGCGGCGGCCTACGGCATGCGGCGCGATTACCTGCAGGGCGCGAACGCGCAGATCGCGACGATCGTGCAGATCGAGTCGGCGGCGGCGCTGGCCGAAGTCGAGAAGATCGCGCAGGTGCCGGGCGTCGACTGCCTGTTCGTGGGTCCCGCCGATCTGGCGGCGAGCCTCGGCCATCTCGGCGACTCGAAGCATCCGGACGTGGTCGCCGCCGTGCAGCGCATCGTCGCGGCCGCGCGCGAGGCGGGCGTGGCCGCGGGCATCTTCGCGATGGATGCGGCTGCCGCGAGGCAGTATCGCGAGATGGGCTTCAGCTTCATTGCCCTGGCCGCCGACGTGATGTGGCTCGTGCGCGCGACACGCCAGGCGCTCCAGGAGGCGAGATCATGAAGCGTCCGAAAGCGCTTTTGGGGCGGCATTTGGCGCGGATCGCGCGCGCTCTCGCCATCGGCTGTCTGGCGGGCGCGGCGCTCAACGTGAGCGCAATCGCGGCAGGCGCCGACGCCGCAAGCGCCGCGGGCGCGGAATCCGATCCGCAAACGGCCAACGCCGTTGCCGACTACAACGCGGGCAACCTCAGCGCGGCGCGCGCCGAGTTCCAGGCGGCCGCGGAGCGCGGCAACCGGCTGGCGGAGTTCAACTACGCGATGATGCTCGTGAACGGCGAAGGCGGCGCCGCCGATGTGGGCGAGGGGCGCAAGTGGCTGCGCAAGGCCGCGGACGCCAACATGTCGCACGCGCAGTATGTGTACGGCAAGATGTACGACGACGGCGACTTCGTCGAGCGCGATCCCGTGCAGGCGCACCAGTGGTTCCTCAAGGCAGCGAAGCAGGGCCACGTGCAGGCGGAGCTGGCGCTCGCGAACCAGTACCTGGACGGGCGCGGCACCACGCGCGACAACAAGCAGGCGTTCTACTGGTACAAAAAGGCCGCCGAGGGCGGCGACATGACGGCGCAATACGTGACCGGCTCGTTCTACGAGCGCGGCGGCGACGGCGTGCCGAAGAACCTCAACGTCGCGCGCGCGTACTACGCGGCGGCGGCGGCCCAGGGCGATCCCGTGGCGCGCCTGAAGTACCAGCAGTTGAGTGCACAGCTGATGAAGTCGGCGCCCACCCAGTAAGCGCCAGCGAGCGATCACCGAAACGAAAACGCGCCGGACTATGCCGGCGCGTTTTTTTTGGGGGCTTCGATCTCCGCGATCGGGCGGCCATGGCCGCCCGCCGCGCCCTCAACTCTGCATCAAGCGCTTCTGGCGTCCCACGCTCATGATCAGCCCGATCGCCACGCCGAGCGTGGTGAGCGCCGTGCCGCCATAACTCATGAACGGCAGCGGCACGCCGACCACGGGCAGGATGCCGCTCACCATGCCGATGTTGACGAACGCGTAGGTAAAGAACGCCATCGTGAGCGAACCGGCCAGTAATCGCCCGAACAGCGTCGCGCCGTTCGCGGCGATATAGAGCCCGCGCGCGATCAGACACATGTAGAGCGTGAGCAGCACGAGGCCTCCCGCGAGGCCGAACTCCTCGGAGAACACCGCGAAGATGAAGTCGGTGTGCTTTTCGGGGATGAACTCGAGGTGCGACTGCGTGCCCTTCAGCCAGCCCTTGCCGAGCGGGCCGCCCGAGCCGATCGCGATCACGGCCTGGATGGTGTGGAAGCCCTTGCCGAGCGGATCGGAGGTCGGGTCGAGCAGCGTGCAGATGCGGTGCTTCTGGTAGTCGTGCATGAGCGGCCAGTTCACCTGCGGCTGGCAGATCTTGTCCTGGAACGCCGCGATCGAGGCCACCGCGATCACGCCCGCGATCAGCACCGGCACGATCAGCTTGAACGAGAGTCCCGCGAAATAGATGACGAAGAGGCCTGAGGCGAACACGAGCACGGCGGTGCCGAGGTCCGGCTGCTTGGCGATGAGCCCCACCGGCACGAGCAGGATCACGAAGCCGACGACGAAGTCGTACCAGCGCATCACGCCTTCGCGGCGCTGGTAGTACCAGGCGAGCATGAGCGGCGTGGCGATCTTGAGGATTTCCGAGGGCTGGATCACGACGCCCACGTTGATCCAGCGCTTGGCGCCCTTGCGCGTGAGGCCGAATAGCGCCACCGCAACGAGCAGCGCGATGCCGAACGTATAGATCGGCACCGCGAAGCGCATGAGCGTGTTGGGCGGCACATTGGCGAGCGCCCACATCAGCACGAAGGTGAGCATGATGTTGCGCAGCTGGTCTTCCACGCGGCCCGGCACGTCGAGGCTCGCGCTGTACAGCGTGACGATGCCCACGCACAGCAGCAGGAACACGGTGAGCGCGAGCGGGCGATCGAAGCCGAGGAACATCTTGCGCAGCGTGTCGAGCACCGCGCGCTTGTCGATCTTGTCGAACTGGAGGAAAGGCATGGTGATTCCTTACTCGTCGATGCCGCCCGTTGCGGGCTTGGGCGGCGGTGCGAGCGTGGCCGCGTCGCTCGCGCTGGCGGGGCGGCGCGGCCGATGGGGGCCAGGGCCGAAGTGGCGGGGCTCGGAGGCGGGCGCGGGGCGCGCGGCGCCCGTGTCGGGCGTGCCGGCGGTGCCGCCATTCACGGCGTCGGTTGCTGCGGGCGCATCGGGGCTCACGTTCTGACGGGGCTTGCGAGTCTTGCCGGCGGCGCTGCTGGCGGGCGTGGGCCGCGCCGCCGCGCCGGAGGCCGCAGCCGGACCGGCAGCGGAGGCAGGCGCAGCGGCGGCCGCGCCTGAAGCTTGTGCAGCCGCCGCCGCAGCGGAAGCCGCCGCGGCCGCCGATGCCGCGCCGGGAATCGGCAGCGGCGTGAAGCCGGCGGCGACCCGCACTGGCTGCACGGCGGGCGTGGCCGGGGCCGGGCCCGAAGCCGCCGACGCCGCCGAAGCCGACGCCGCCTCGGGCGGCGCGCCGATCACGGGCGCGGAGGCGTCTTCCGTGGCCGACGCCGCCGCGCTCACGGCCGCCTGCTCGACGCCCGGCTTCAGGCGATCGACGAGGTAGTAATCCAGCACGCGGCGCGCGATCGGGCCTGCGGCCTGCGCGCCCCAGCCGCCGTTTTCGACGATCAGCGCGAGCGCGATCTGCGGCTTCTCGGCCGGCGCGAACGCGATGAAGAGCGCGTGGTCGCGCAGATTTTCGGCGAGCGCATGCGCCTTATACTTGCCGCCCTGCAGCGAGAACACCTGCGCCGTGCCGGTCTTGCCCGCCGACGTGTACGGCGCGTTGCGGAACACCTGATACGCCGTGCCCGACTGATTCATCGTCACGTTTTCCATGCCGCGCTTCACCACGTCGATGTCGGCCTGGCTCACGTTCAGGCGACCGCTTTGGCTCGGCACAGTGAGGCGTTCCTGCTTCGTGATCGGATTTTCGATTTCCTTCACGAGGTGCGGCTTCATGAGCACGCCGTTGTCGGCGAGCGTGGCCGTGGCGTGCGCGAGCTGCAGGATCGTGAACGAGTTGTAGCCCTGGCCAATCCCGAGGCTGATCGTCTCGCCCTCGTACCAGCGCTGCTGCTCGGGCTTGCGGTACGCCTTGCGCTTCCATTCGGTGGAGGGCAGGATGCCGCGCGCCTCGCCCGCGATGTCGATGCCGGTGAGCTGGCCGAAGCCGAGCGGCTTCATGAAGTTGGCGATGTTGTCCACGCCCAGGTCGTGCGCGAGCATGAAGAAGTAGGTGTCGTTCGACACCATGATCGCGCGGTTCATGTCGACCCAGCCCTGGCCCGAGCGCACGTCGTTGTTGAAGCGGTGGCCGCCGAACATGTAGAAGCCGGGGTCGGAGAAGCCCCACTGCGGCGTGCGCTTGTGCAGCGTGAGCGCGGCGAGCGCCATGAACGGCTTGTAGGTCGAGCCCGGCGGGTAGGTGCCGTGCAGCGGACGGTTCAGGAGCGGGTGATCGGGCGAGTTGTTGAGCTCGTCCCAGGTCTGCTGGTCGATGCCGTCCACGAACGAGTTCGGGTCGAAGCTCGGCGCCGAGACGAACGCGAGAATGTCGCCCGTGGACGGCTCGATCGCCACGAGCGCGCCGCGCTTGCCCGCGAAGGCCTGCTCGGCGATCTGCTGCAGACCGATGTCGATCGACAGCACGAGGTTGTTGCCCGGCGTCGCCTGGGTGCGCGAGAGCGTACGCACGGGGCGGCCGCCCGCCGTCACTTCCACTTCCTCGAAGCCGGTCAGGCCGTGCAGCTCGGTTTCGTAGCTCTGCTCGACGCCGATCTTGCCGATGTAGTCGGTGCCGTTGTAGTTGTTCGCGTCCAGACGCGGATCGTAGTGCTCGGGATCGCTGTCGTTCTTGTCGGAGAGGTCGTCGATGCGCTCCTGGTCGCGCTGCGAAATCCGGCCGATATAGCCGATCACGTGCGCGGCCGTGGGCCCAAGCGGATACTGGCGGAACAGGCGCGCGCGCACTTCCACGCCGGGGAAGCGGAAGCGCTGGGCCGTGAAGCGCGCGACTTCGTCGTCGGTCAGGCGCGTGCGGATCGGCAGGCTCTCGAAGTTCTTCGAGTCTTCGAGCAGCTTCTTGAAGCGGCGGCGGTCGCGCGCATCGATCGGGATCACGGTCGAGAGCTCGTCGATCGTGTTGTCGAGCGTGTCGGTGAGCTTCGAGGGCGTGATTTCGAGCGTGTACGCCGAGTAGTTCTTCGCGAGCACGACGCCGTTGCGGTCGGTGATGATGCCGCGGTTCGGCACGATCGGTGCGACGGAAATGCGGTTTTCGTCCGCCTGCAGCGAGTACTTGCTGTGGTTCCAGACCTGCAGATAGAGGAAGCGGAACGCGATCAGCCCGAAGCAGACGAACACGAACAGCCCCGCCGCCGCGACGCGCAGGCGGAACTTCGTGAGCTGCTGCTGGGTGTCCTTGAATTCGGTCATGCTGTCAGACCCAGGCCCCACGGTTCCAATCGCGAGGAACGGCGGGCCGGGGTGCGTAAGAGGTAGTCAAGCGAGTCTTCCAGCGGCGGGCGGCGCGCCGCTCAAATGGGCCGGGTGTCGTCGGGATCGACGGGGCGGCGCTGCGGCAACAGCAGCAGCACGCTCGCGATCGGCCAGAGGATCGCCTCGACGAAGCCGCTGATGAGGTATCCCCAGCCAGGAAACGACGCGCCCATCAGCAGGCGGATCACGAACGGCACGACCTGCGCGCCGACCAGCATGGGCGTGACTGCGAACATCTGCAGGCCGATCGACATCCACAGCACGCGGCGGTGAATGGTGATCGCGCCATAGGAAAGCAGCGTGTAGGCGAGCGCGTGCTCGCCGAGCAGATTCGCGTTGTGGACGTCCATGAGGAGCCCGAGGAAGAACGCGACGCCCATGCCGACCTTGCGCGGCTGGTGAATGTTCCAGAACAGCAGCACGAGCGCGACGAAGTCGGGCACGCCGGGCAGCTTGCCCCAGGGCAGCAGGTTCAGCAGGAACGCCGCCGCGAGGCTGAAAACGATGAAGTACGGATTGACCGGCTGCAGAATGTATTGCGGACGCGGCATCAATGGCCCCCTTTCTCGACGGCCTTCGCTGCCTCTTCGCGCAGGCTCTCCCTGGGCCGCTTTTTCTCCGCCGGCTTCGTGTCTGCTGCGGCTGCATTCGCTGCGGGCTTCGCCTGCTGCGCCGGGGCCGGGGCCGCGCCCGATGCAGCGGCGGCGGGTTTCGCCTTCGCGTCGTCGGCTTTCTTGTCGCCCTTCTTGTCCGCGGCCTTGGCGGACTTCTTCTTCGCGTCCTTCGCCTCGGCGGCCGCTGCGGCCTCTTCGGCGGCGATCGGGTTGGGCGGCACCTGCGGCACATAGTGCAGCACGAGCACCTGGCGCGCCCCGCGCACGGCGGCGAGCGGCAGGCAGACCACGCGCGCGAACGCGGTGTCCGCCTGCTTGTCCACGCGCAACACCTTCGCGACCGGCAGCCCTTGCGGATAGATGCCGTCGAGGCCGCTCGTCACGAGTTCGTCGCCCACTTGCAGATCGGCGCTGATCGGCACGAAGCGCAGATCGAGCAGGTCGCCCTTCGCCGTGCCGTAGATCACGCTGCGCAGACCGGTGCGCACGACTTCGACCGGCACGGCCTGGTCCTTGTCGGTGACGAGCGTGACTTCGGACTGCATGGGGAACACGCGCGTGACCTGGCCGATCACGCCGTCCTCGCTCAATACCGGCGAGCCGTTCTGGATATTCTGCTGCGAGCCGCCGCCGATCACGACCTTCTGCGTGAACGGGTCGCGCGTGTCGTACTGGATCTCCGCCGGCGTGGTTTGCGCGCCGATGCGCTGCGAGAGCTGCAGAAGCGCGCGCAGGTGCGCGTTTTCGGCGGTGAGCGAAGCGGCCGCGTTGGCCTGCTGCGAAAGCTGGAGATTGCGCACGTGCAGCTGGGTGTTTTCGGTGCGCAGCGTGGAACTCGTCACGGCCAGATCGGCGGCGCCCATAAAGAAGTCACGCGGCACGAGGGCCGCGCGTTGCAGCGGGTAGAGACCCGCGCCGAGCACGCCGCGCACGATCTCGAGCGTCTTGAAACGCGCGTCGGAGACGAGGAGCGCGAGCGACAGCACGACGAAGAAAATCAGCCGTGCGAGTGCCGATGGGCCCTGTTTAAAGAGGGGCGGCGGACTGTATTCCATGGTCGGCGCCGGGGGCGTGTGCGGTTCGGTGAAACAGAGGGGGTAACGGAGGGCACAACGAAGCGTGAAACTTCGGCGCCCCGCAGGACGCCCCATTGCGGGCGCCGTGGCGGCGCGCGTGCCGCCACGCCATCAATGGCGCGGCGACGCCGAAACCGCGCCGCGGGCGAGCGCAGCGGTGCGCGGCGCGCTTACTCGTACGAGAAGATGCTGCCAAGCTTGTCCATGCGCTCGAGCGCCATGCCCGAGCCGCGCACCACGCAGGTGAGCGGGTCTTCGGCCACGAGCACCGGCAGACCGGTTTCTTCGGCGAGCAGGCGGTCCAGGTCGCGCAGCAGTGCGCCGCCGCCCGTGAGCATCATGCCGCGCTCGGCGATGTCGGCGCCCAGTTCCGGCGGCGTTTGTTCGAGCGCGATCTTCACCGACGAGACGATCTGGTTCAGCGGGTCGGTGAGCGCTTCGAGGATTTCGTTGCTCGAAATGGTGAAGCTGCGCGGAATGCCTTCCGACAGGTTGCGGCCCTTCACTTCCATTTCCTTGACTTCGGAACCCGGGAAGGCCGAACCGATTTCCTTCTTGATGGCTTCAGCGGTTTGCTCGCCGATCAGCATGCCGTAGTTGCGGCGGATGTAGTTGACGATCGCTTCATCGAACTTGTCGCCGCCCACGCGCACCGAGCCCTTGTAGACGATGCCGCCGAGCGAGATCACGCCCACTTCGGTCGTGCCGCCGCCGATGTCGACGACCATCGAGCCCGTGGCTTCCGAAACCGGCAGGCCAGCGCCGATCGCGGCGGCCATCGGTTCTTCGATGAGGTAGACCTGCGAGGCGCCCGCGCCGTGCGCGGCTTCCTTGATCGCGCGGCGCTCGACCTGGGTCGAACCGCACGGCACGCAGATGATGATGCGCGGCGACGGCGAGAACATGCGCGACTCGTGCGCCGTCTTGATGAACTGCTTGATCATCTGCTCGGTGACGGTGAAGTCGGCGATCACGCCGTCCTTCATCGGGCGGATGGCTTCGATGTTGCCCGGGACCTTGCCGAGCATCTGCTTGGCTTCCTTGCCGACTGCCTGAATCGTCTTCTTGCCGTTCGGGCCGCCTTCCTGGCGAATGGAGACGACCGAGGGTTCGTCGAGGACGATGCCCTTGCCGCGCATGTAGATCAGGGTGTTGGCGGTGCCGAGGTCGATCGCCAGGTCGTTGGAGAAGTAGCTACGCAGAAAACCGAACATTCAAAAATCCTGTCTCGCTTGTGGCCGTCCTTCCAGCTTGGTGGGCGAGGACGGCAGCGGAAAAATTAACAGCCTCAGGGCGCTATGCTCCACCACGAGAGCACTCCGAAATCACGGCGGAGGGCGTCGCAAGGGGCGCCACGAGGGGCCTGAGACTGCGGGGATGATTACCGGAGGCAGCCTGGCTGCGCCGCCCGTTTGATCTTGTCTGGCCGCATTGTGTTGCGTACAGAACTGAAAGGCGGATGCAAGGCGGTCCGGGTTTGGGTCGAACGCGTAATGATACCTTATAATTTTGCCTGTTTTGCAGGATCCGGAAGGCAGTTTTTGACCTCGTCGAAGCTTTCCTCCAGAGCCGGATCCGGCGCGATAAACCGCTGTTGCAGCACCGAATTTCCGCACTGCCGCAGCCCCTTTTTCCGGTGACCGCATGGCCCTGACCCTGAACGATGTGAAGCGTATCGCGCATCTTGCGCGCCTCGAACTGGCCGACGCCGAAGCCGGCAATACGCTCGAACGCCTGAACGGCTTCTTCGGCCTCGTCGAGCAGATGCAGGCCGTGGACACGACCGGCATTGCGCCGCTCGCCCACCCGATCGAGCAGATCGAGGATGTCGCGCTGCGTCTGCGCGAGGACGCCGTGACCGAAATCGTGGACCGCGAAGCGCTGCAGCGTCCCGCGCCCGCGGTGCAGGACGGACTTTACCTCGTACCGCGCGTGATTGAGTAAGCGCGCAGCATTTTTTCGCCATTTCGAAATCTTTCGAGTCGTCGGAACAGTTCGAAACGGCACGGACTCCCGAATTTTCCGGGGTTTTCCGGGTAGCGGCCTGAACGTTTGCCAACGTCAGTCGAGCCGCTCCCGGACGGCGCAACGATCGGATTTCGACCACGCCGTGACGTTCTTCCAGGAATCACGCAATGCATGACAAAAGCTTGACCGAACTGCGCGCCGCGCTGGCTGCGAAGGAGTGCTCCGCAGTCGAGCTGGCCCAGCACTTTCTGGGCCGGATTGAGGCGCATCAAGACCTGAACGCCTTCGTCGACGTCAATCCCGAATTGACGCTCGCCCAGGCGAAGGCCGCCGACGCGCTCCTGCACTCGGGCCACGCGGGCCCGCTCGCGGGCATTCCGCTCGCGCACAAGGACGTGTTCGTCACGCGCGGCTGGCGCTCGACCGCCGGCTCGAAGATGCTTGCAAACTATGTGAGCCCGTTCGACGCGACCGTGGTCGAGCGGCTCGAGCGCGCGGGCATGGTCTGCCTCGGCAAGACCAACATGGACGAATTCGCGATGGGCTCGTCCAACGAGAACTCGCATTTCGGCGCCGTGAAGAACCCGTGGGACACGAAGGCCGTGCCGGGCGGCTCGTCGGGCGGTTCCGCCGCGGCCGTCGCCGCACGCCTCGCGCCCGCCGCGACCGGCACCGACACCGGCGGCTCGATTCGCCAGCCGGCGTCGTTCACGGGCGTGACGGGCATCAAGCCCACCTACGGCCGCGTCTCGCGCTACGGCATGATCGCGTTCGCCTCGTCGCTCGACCAGGGCGGCCCGTTCGCGCACAGCGCCGGCGATTGCGGGCTGCTCCTGAACGCCATGGGCGGCTTCGACGAGCGCGACTCGACCAGCCTCACGCACGAGCACGAGGACTACACGCGCTTCATCGGCCAGACGTGGAGCCAGGACGCCGGCGCCGACAAGCCGCTCGCGGGTCTGCGCATCGGCCTGCCGAAGGAATACTTCGGCGCGGGCCTCGCCGACGACGTGCGCGCCGCCATCGACGCCGCGCTGAAGACGTACGAGTCGCTCGGCGCCACGCTAGTCGAAGTCACGCTGCCGAAGACCGAACTGTCGATTCCCGTGTACTACGTGATCGCCCCGGCCGAAGCCTCGTCGAATCTCTCGCGTTTCGACGGCGTACGCTTCGGCCACCGCGCGGCCGAATACCGCGATCTGCTCGACATGTACAAGAAGTCGCGCGCCGAGGGCTTCGGCCCCGAGGTGAAGCGCCGCATTCTGGTGGGCACCTACGTGCTCTCGCACGGCTACTACGACGCGTACTACCTGCAGGCGCAGAAGATCCGCCGCATCATTGCGCAGGATTTCCAGGAAGCGTTCAAGCAGTGCGACGTGATCATGGGGCCGGTCGCCCCGAGCGTGGCATGGGACCTCGGCGCCAAGGGCGACGATCCGCTGCAGATGTACCTCGCGGACATCTACACGCTCTCCACGAGCCTCGCGGGCCTGCCCGGCATGAGCGTGCCGTGCGGCTTCGGCGCGGGTGCGAACGCGCAGCGTCCCGTCGGTCTGCAGATCGTCGGCAACTATTTCAACGAGGCCCGCATGCTGCAGGTCGCCGACGCCTTCCAGCGCGCGACCGACTGGCATCGCAAGGCGCCGGCAGGGGTGTGAACATGGCAACACAGTGGGAAGTCGTTATCGGTCTCGAGACGCACGCGCAATTGTCGACGGCGTCGAAGATCTTCTCGGGCGCATCGACGCAGTTCGGCGCCGCGCCCAACTCGCAGGCCTGTCCCGTCGATCTCGCGCTGCCGGGCGTGCTGCCGGTGATGAACCGCGGCGCCGTGGAGCGCGCGATCCAGTTCGGCCTCGCAATCAACGCGACGATTGCGCCGCGCAGCATTTTCGCGCGCAAGAACTACTTCTATCCGGACCTGCCGAAGGGCTATCAGATCAGCCAGTACGAGATTCCGGTCGTGCAGGGCGGCCAGATCACCATTCAGGTCCCGGCTAATGAAAAGGCTGGCAAGGAAGCCTACGAGAAGACTGTCAATCTCACGCGCGCGCACCTCGAAGAAGACGCGGGCAAGTCGCTGCACGAAGACTTCGCGGGCATGACGGGCATCGACCTGAACCGCGCCGGCACGCCGCTGCTCGAAATCGTCACGGAACCCGAAATGCGCAGCGCCGCCGAAGCGGTTGCGTACGCGAAGTCGCTGCACACGCTCGTCGTGTGGCTCGGCATTTGCGACGGCAACATGCAGGAAGGCTCGTTCCGCTGCGACGCGAACGTCTCCGTGCGTCCGGTCGGCCAGAAGGAATTCGGCACGCGCGCCGAGATCAAGAACCTGAACTCGTTCCGCTTTCTCGAAGAGGCGATCCAGTACGAAGTGCGCCGCCAGATCGAGCTGATCGAAGACGGCGGCACGGTGGTGCAGGAAACGCGCCTCTACGACCCGGACAAGCGCGAGACGCGTTCGATGCGCAGCAAGGAAGACGCGCACGATTACCGCTATTTCCCCGACCCCGACCTCATGCCGCTCGTGATCGATGCCGCGTGGGTCGAGCGCGTGAAGGGCGAGCTGCCCGAGCTGCCCGCGACGATGCAAACGCGCTTTGTCGAGCAGTACGGCGTGACGCCGTATGACGCGAACGTGCTCACTTCGAGCAAGGCGATGGCGGCTTACTTCGAAGCGGTGGTGGCCAAGGCGGGCGCGGCGCAGGCCAAGGCCGCGGCCAACTGGCTGATGGGCGAAGTCTCGTCGCAGCTCAACCGCGAAGGCCTCGACATTGCCGACTCGCCGGTCTCGGCCGCGCAGTTCGCGGTGCTGCTCGCGCGCATCGCCGACGGCACGATCTCGAACAAGATCGCCAAGGAAGTGTTCCAGGCGATGTGGGACGAGAAGGCCACGGACGTCGACGCAGCCGACCGCATCATCGAAGCGAAGGGCCTCAAGCAGATCTCGGACACCGGCGCGCTCGAAGCGATCATCGACGAGGTGCTCGCCGCGAACCAGAAGTCGGTGGAAGAATTCCGCGCCGGCAAGGAAAAGGCGTTCAACGCGCTGATCGGCCAGGCCATGAAGGCGA
Source organism: Paraburkholderia sp. EG287B (assembly GCF_040965595.1). Classification (NCBI taxonomy): domain Bacteria; kingdom Pseudomonadati; phylum Pseudomonadota; class Betaproteobacteria; order Burkholderiales; family Burkholderiaceae; genus Paraburkholderia; species Paraburkholderia sp. EG287B. The sequence goes on along the minus strand of NZ_JBFRCG010000011.1, from coordinate 147,692 downwards.
CGAAGGGCAAGGCGAACCCGCAGCAGGTCAACGAGCTGCTGAAGAAGAAGCTGGGCTGAGTTTGACTTGAGCCGGCCTGATTCGGGCATGCTTGCGAGGCGGCGTCGTGCGTAGCAGTGCGGCGCCGCCTTGCCGCTTCAGGCGGGCAACGGCGCTGGCGCCGTCAAATTCACGAGAGAGAGGAGAACAACGCATGTCCCATATCCCGAGTCTCGACGATTACCGCGTGCCGTACTTCAGCGACAAGAAGGCGGGGTCGTTCTCGCTCAACGCGCTCGACCCCGCCGTGAAACCGTTCTCGACCGGCAGCAAGGACGCCGACCGCGACCGGCTCGCCGAGATCGGCAACCAGCTCGACGTGTTGCAGGAGCGTCTGCATTCGCAGCGCCATCAGCGCGTGCTGCTCGTGTTGCAGGGCATGGACACGAGCGGCAAGGACGGCACGATCCGCGGCGTGTTTCACGAGGTCGATCCGCTCGGCCTGCGCATCGTGCCGTTTCGCGCGCCGACGCCCATCGAGGCCGCGCGCGACTTTCTCTGGCGCGTGCACCTGCAGGTGCCCGCGGCGGGTGAGCTGGCGATATTCAACCGCAGTCACTACGAAGACGTGCTCGTGCCGCGCGTAATCGGCCAGATCGACCCGGCCGAGTGCGAGCGCCGCTACCGGCAGATCCGCCATTTCGAGGCGCTGCTCGCCGAGAGCGGCACGTCGATCATCAAGTGCATGCTGCACATCTCGAAGGACGAGCAGCGCAGCCGCATCCAGGCGCGCATCGACGACCCCACCAAGCACTGGAAATTCGACGTATCCGATCTCGAAGCGCGCAAGCATTGGGACGCCTATCAGGCCGCGTACCACGACGCGCTCGCGGCCACCTCCACTGAATACGCGCCGTGGTACGTAATTCCCGCGAACTCGAAGTCGCACCGCAACCTCATGGTGGCCGAACTGCTGCTGCGCCTGATGGAAAGTCTGAAGCTCGAATTTCCGCCGGCCAAGGCCGAACTCAAGGGTCTCAAGATCGACTGAGACCGACCGTATTCCTTCGCGCGGCGCGGCGCAATTCCGGTTCGGCGCGCCGTGCGAGGCAACGCACAATCAAGAGGAAAGAAGACATGTTGCGTGTGATCACCGCGAATCTGAACGGCATCCGCTCGGCGGCGAAGAAGGGCTTTTTCGAATGGTTCGGCGAACAGAAGGCCGATGTGCTCTGCGTGCAGGAAATCAAGTGCTCGCAGGACGACATGACGCCTGAATTCCTCGCCCCGCACGACTTCACGGGCTACTTCCAGCATGCGGTCAAGAAGGGCTATAGCGGCGCGGGCGTCTATTCGCGCCACGAGCCCGACGACGTCATCATCGGCTTTGGCAGCGAGGAGTTCGACCCGGAAGGGCGCTATGTGGAAACGCGCTTCGGCAAGCTCTCGGTGATCTCCGTGTACGTGCCTTCGGGCTCGAGCGGCGACGAGCGTCAGGCCGCGAAGTACCGCTTCATGGACGCATTCATGCCGCATCTCGCGGAACTCAAGCGTGAGCGCGAAGTGATCCTGTGCGGCGACGTGAACATCGTCCACAAGGAAATCGACATCAAGAACTGGAAGGGCAACCAGAAGAACTCCGGCTGCCTGCCCGAAGAGCGCGCATGGCTCACGAGCCTGTTCGACGACGTGGGCTACGTGGACGTGTTCCGCACGCTCGACGCGCGCCCCGAGCAATACACGTGGTGGAGCAATCGCGGCCAGGCGTATGCGAAGAACGTGGGGTGGCGTATCGACTATCAGATCGCGACGCCCGGCATTGCGCACAAGGCGAAGAAGACGTCGATCTTCAAGGACATCAAGTTCAGCGACCACGCGCCGCTGACCATCGACTACGACTACAAGGTCAAGAGCTGACGCTCACACCGGCGCGCTGTGAAACCGCTTTCAGGGCGCCGACACCACCTTGCGCTTCTGCACGGCCGGGATGCCCTCGTAGTCGGGCAACTCGGCGAGCGGCTTGCCGATCGCCTTGGCGTAGAGCGGCATCATGTCGGCGAGGCGCTTGGCGATATCGGCGCGCCGCGCCGGCGTGTACGGATGCACGTAGATGAAGCCCTGATCGCGGTCGGCGCGCGTCGCCACCGCGAGCTTGTCCCACAGCGTGAGCGCCGCGCGCGGATCGAAGCCCGCGCGCGAGGCGATATCGCTGCCGATCACGTCGGCTTCGGTTTCGTCGGCGCGGCCGTAGTGCATCTCCACGAGCTGCGAGCCGATGCCGAGCGGAAACACGCCGAGATCCGCGAGCCCGAAGAGCTGCGGCACGGAGCCCGATTCGATCTGCGCGGCCTGTTGTTCGCCCAGGCGCTCGCGCACGTGCTCGCGCACCGCATGCGCGATCTCGTGGCCGAGCAGCATGCCGAACTCGTTGTCGTTGAGCTTCACGCGATCGAGCAGGCCGCCATACACGACGATCTTGCCGCCCGGCAGCGCGTACATGCGGATGTCGTTCGAGCGGATCACCGCCACTTCCCACTTCCAGTTCTTGACGCGATCGCTCCACTTCAGCGAGTAAGGCGCGAGCCGGTCGACGAACGCCCGCACGCGCTGCACGTGCGGATCGCTTTCGGCATAGAGGCGGTTCGAATGGGCCGCGCCGCGCACGATCTCGTTGAACTCTGCCGTGGCCTGCGCTTCGAGCATCGGCGAGGGAATCAGGTTGCGGTACACGGCGGCGTTGCCAAAGCGCACCACACGGCCCGTGTTCGGTGCGCCGGGGGCGACGCTGCCCGGCGCGACGCTTGCGTTCGCGCTGTTCGCCGCGCCGTTCGTCGGGTTCGTTGCGGCATTGCCTGCACTCGCGGCGCTGCCTGCTGGCGGCGTGGCAGGGTTGGCCGGCACGCTCGCCGGGGCGCTCGTGGCGGCCGGGTTTTCGGCACCCCAGGCATTCCATGCGCAAAGACCCGGCAAGACGGCGGCGAGCGCCAGCACGAGCGCGCGAGCGCGCTCGCCGCTGCACAGCGGCGCACGCGGGCTTTGCGCGACGGTCTCATGCGTGCTCACGACCGGACTCTCCACGGGGCAATACGAATGAGCAGGAGCATACCCGGTACCGCGAGCACCGTGCAGACGATGAAATAGTCGAACCAGCCGATCTTCGCGACCACGTAGCCGCTCGCGGCGGAGGCCAGCGTGCGCGGCACGGAGGCGAGGCTCGTGAAGAGTGCGAACTGCGTGGCGGTGTAACGCGGATCGGTCGTGCTTGCAATATAGGCAGTGAACGCGGCGAGCGTGAGTCCCGTTGCGAAGGTCTCGAAGCCGTACACGAGCGCGAGCGCAACGGCGCGCGGGTCGAGCGTGAACTGTACGGTGGCGCCGAAGAGACCCGCGGCCCACGCAACCGCATGGCTCACGGCGAGCACGGCATCGTAGATGGCGGCGAGCGAGGGCGATCCAGCGCCGAGCTGCGCGAGCCACGCGAAACCCAGAGTAGAAATCATTTGCAGGAAGCCGAAGATCCACAGCCCGCGCCCAATGCCGATCTTCACGAGCGCCACGCCGCCGATGATGCCGCCCGCGAGACTTGCGCCGAACGCCGTCATCTTGGCGATCACGCCGATCTCGGTGCGCGAATAGCCGATGTCGAGGAAGAACGATGTGGACAGGGTGGTCGCCATCGTGTCGCCGAGTTTGTAGAGAAAGATGAAGGCGAGCACAAACAGTGCCGCGGCGAGACCGTCGCGGCGCACGAATTCGGCGAACGGCTGCACGATCGCTTCGCGCAGGTTCCTGGGCGGCGCGCCGTGCACTTCGGGCTCTTTCACGACGAGCGTCATGATCATGCCTGGAATCATGAACGCCGCCGTCACGACGAATACGGTGCTCCACGGCAGATGATCGGAGAGGATCAGCGCGAGCGAGCCCGGCACGAGCGCCGCGATCTTGTAGGCGTTCACGTGCACGGCGTTGCCGAGGCCCTGCTGCGTATCGGTGAGCAGTTCGCGCCGGTAGGCGTCGATGGAGATGTCCTGGCTCGCGCCGAAGAACGCCACCAGCGCGGTGAGCGCGGCCACAGTCCAGATCGAATCTTTCGGCGAAACGTAGCCGAGCGTGCCGATGGCGAGCGCCACGAGAATCTGCGTGACGAGCATCCAGCCGCGCCGCCGCCCCGGGCGCCAGCCGGGCAGGCGCGGCACGTAGCGGTCCATGAGCGGCGCCCAGACGAACTTCCAGGTGTAGGGGAACTGGATCAGCGCGAAGAGGCCGATCTCCTTGAGATTGACGCCCTCTGAGCGCAGCCACGCCTGCACCAGATAGACGAGCGTGAAGAGCGGCAGCCCGGAGGTAAAGCCGAGGAACACGCAGATCAGCATGTGCGTATTCAGATACGCACGCCAGCCGGGGTGGGATTCGTGAGCGGTAAGAGCGGGTGCCTCGTGGGGCGGATTCTGCATGTCGTCGTTAGCGGCGGCGGTGTTGGGTGCGGTTCCAGGTGAACCGGTCGGGCAGAAAAACACGCGACGCCGCGCACGGCGTCATTTTTTTCTCACGCGATAGACCGCAAGACTACCACGCCAGTTCACACCCCAACGAACGGTCTGACCCCCATGGAGCACGGCGCGGTCGAGAATCTCGACGCCCACCTCGGGCGCGAGCGCCTCGAAGTCCTTCACCGTGAGAACACGTACGTTCGGCGTGTTATGCCACTGGTAGGGCAGCGACTTCGAAACCGGCATGCGGCCGCGCAGCACCGAAAGCCGGTGCGGCCAGTAGCCGAAGTTCGGGAACGAGACGATGCACTCCTTGCCCACGCGCGCCGTCTCGCGCAGGATGGCGGCCGTCTGGTGAATGGTCTGCAGCGTTTGCGAGAGGATCGCAAAGTCGAAGCTCGCGTCCTCGAACAGGCGCAGGCCGTCTTCCAGATTCTGCTGGATCACGTTGATGCCGTTCTTCACCGAAGCGAGCACGCCCGCGTCGTTGATCTCGATGCCGTAGCCCGTGCACTCCAGCTCCTCGGTGAGCAGCGAGAGCAGCGAGCCGTCGCCGCAGCCGAGGTCGAGCACCTTCGCGCGCGGTTCGATCCAGCGCGCGATGGTGCGAAAGTCGGGACGGGCGGAAAGACTGTCGAAAGCGCTCTGGTTCATGCGCCCACCTCAGCAGCAATACGTTCGTAGTAAGCGCGCACCACATTGTGATAGCGCGCGTCGTCGAGCAGGAAGGCGTCGTGGCCGTGCGGCGCGTCGATTTCCGCGTAGGTCACCTGGCGCTTGTGATCGAGCAGCGCCTTCACGAGTTCGCGCGAGCGCGCCGGCGCGAAACGCCAGTCGGTCGCGAAGCTCGCCACGAGGTATTTCGCCTTCGTGTGCGCGAGTGCGCGCGTGAGGTCGCCGTCATACGCCTTGGCGGGGTCGAAGTAATCGAGCGCGCGTGTGATCAGCAGGTAGGTGTTGGCGTCGAAGTAGTCGGCGAACTTGTCGCCCTGATAGCGCAGGTACGACTCCACTTCGAATTCCACCTCGAAGTTGAAGTTGTAGGCGTTTTCGGCGCCTTCCGCACGGCGCAGCGCCCGGCCGAATTTCTCGGCCATGTCGTCGTCGGACAGATAGGTAATGTGGCCGATCATGCGCGCGACACGCAGGCCGCGGCGCGGCTTCACGTTGCGGGCGTAGTAGTCTCCGCCATGGAAGTCGGGGTCCGAGAGGATGGCCGAGCGCGCGACTTCGTTGAACGCGATGTTCTGCGCCGAGAGCTTGGGCGTGGAGGCGACCACGATGCAGTGGCCGAGGCGATCCGGATAGCGCAGGCTCCATGCAAGCGCCTGCATGCCGCCAAGGCTGCCGCCCATCACCGCGGCGAACTTCTCGATGCCGAAGCGATCGGCCACGCGCGCCTGGGCGTCCACCCAGTCCTCGACGGTCACGACCGGAAACTTCGCGCCATAGGGCTGGCCGGTGGCCGGGTCGATGCTCATCGGGCCGGTCGAGCCGAAGCACGAGCCGAGATTGTTCACGCCGATCACGAAGAAGCGGTTGGTGTCGAGCGGCTTGCCCGGGCCGACCATGTTGTCCCACCAGCCCACATTTTTGGGGTCGTCCTCGTAGACGCCCGCCACGTGGTGCGACGCGTTGAGCGCGTGACAGACGAGCACCGCGTTGCTGCGCGCGGCGTTGAGCGTGCCGTAGGTTTCGACCACGAGGTCGTACCCGGCCAGCGCCGTGCCGTTCTGCAATTGCAGAGGCTCGTCGAAATGCAGTGTTTGAGGAGCGACGATGCCGATCGATTCCATTCGTTCCGCCTTGGTTTTTCGGGCGGCTAAACGGTGTCGGCGGGCGCGGAGTGCGAAAGGGTTGGCGCAGCTGACGACCTCTTTAGCCGCATTTATATCGAACTCCCGGGCCCTGGCCTTGAGAGTTCACGCGCCCGCAATCGAGTCAGCAAATCGGCGCGTGGGTATTGCAAAAGGAACGCAGAGTATATCGGAAAAAGTGCAAAGCGACGCGCCGCACGGGAAAGGCGAGCCGGGGCGGCGCGATGCCGCCCCGGCGCTTTTGCACCGTCCCTTCACGTGCCCGCGCACCGCGCGAGGCCGCGAAGCCTTATCACTTCACGGGCGCAGAAGGATGCGCGTTGCGCCAGCGCCGCAGTTGCAAGGCCGCGATGATCATCAGGAGGCCGTAGAGGACCGCATAGGCGGCGATCACCCAGATCAGCGAGAGCGCGCCAGCGCCTGGGAACATCGCGAAGAAAAAGCCTACCGTGGCCGAGAGCAGCCCCGAAATCCCGACCGCCCACGGATGCGCGATGGCGTGCCGGTACTGGATTGCATAGACGATCTCGAAGATGCCCGTGAAGAACGCCCACACGCCAATGATCATCACGAGGACGATGGCGGTCTCGCCGGGCCAGAAGAACGCCACGAGGCCGGCGATCACGCCGATCAGACCGATGATGATGTAGGTCCAGCGCCGCGTGCCGCCGCCGCGCGCGCCGTAGATGAGCGCGAACGCGCCGTCGACGAGGGCGTAGGCGCCCCAGACGATGGCGAGCGTGAGCACGGTGAGCCCGGGCAGCGAGAAGGCAAGCACGCCGAAGACGATCGCGGCGATGCCTCGCGCGATGAGCCAGCCCCAATGGGCGGAGAGGCCCGTCAGGATGGGCGGCAGGCCGAGCGGAGGAACGGGACGGTTCATGTGACGGTTCTCCTTGTAGCGACGCGAGCAGCCGCCACGGAAAGACGCCCCGCGGCCGCTATTGAAGAATGATGCGGATCTGCTCGTCGGCGTGCTCGCTCGGTGAGCGAGTGAAACCGCTTTGCGCATAGCGATGCCAGCAACCGATCACATAGCGCACGACCAGATTCGCCCGGACCGTTGGATCGTATCCCTTGGCGGCCGGCTTCGCGTTGACATGGTCAGACCCCGAAACTGCCCTGCGCTCGGCCTCCTGCGCGAGGTCGACGCGCAGGCACTGGCGCAGCGACGCCTCGACGCGATCGAGCATCTGGTTCACGCGCTCGGCGAGGCGTTCGTGCTCGCCCACAAGGGCTTCGCAGGTCAGGACGCGGGTCATGCCGGCGTTGCGTGTGGAAAAGTTCACGAGCATCAGGGCGATCGCGCGCGCCTGCAGAACGCCGCTCGGCTCTTTTTCGACGATCTGGTTGATGAGCCCGAAAAGCGTCTGCTCGATGAAATCGATCAGGCCCTCGTACATCTGGGCCTTGCTCGCGAAATGGCGGTACAGCGCGGCCTCGGAAACCCCCAGGCGCGCGGCCAATGCCGCGGTGGTGATTTTCTCGCCGCGCGGCGCCTCGAGCATGGTGGCGAGCGTCTGGAGAATGTGGATACGGCGTTCGCCCGGTTTCGGGCGGGGGGCGCGGCGGGCCGCGCCCGGCGATTCTGCTGCTTCGACTGCTTCACGCGTTTCTGTCGGCTGCATGGATATCGTCCCTGGCGTTGGCCTCTGGGTTGGCGCTCCCCCGTTTTACTTCGAGCGTCCCGACTGCAGGCCTGGTTTCAGGGATTTTAGCGAACGAATGCGACGATCGACATAGTGCGGCCTGCCGGTACCCGGCAAGTGCGGGGGCAAATGCCCGGTGATCCAGACGGTGCGGATGCCGAGGCGCCGGTAGCGCTTGAGATGGCTGCGCGTATCTTCGATCAGGATCGCATCGGCGAGCGCCACGCCCGCCCGGCGCAGCGTGCCGCGCAGCATCGCGCAGTCGGGCTTGGCGCGCCAGTGGCTGCGCGAGCGCATGCCTTCGATGGCGATCACACGTTCGAACAGCCGCTCGATGCCGAGCGCCGCGAGCACCGCGTGCGCGTAGTCCTCGGGGCCGTTGGTGAGCACGATCTTGCGCCCGGGCAGCGCGCCGAGCGTGCGGGCGAGGCCGCGCTCGGCGTGCAGCATGCCGTGCAGGTCGTCGAAGGTGTGCACAACCTTGAGGAAGTCGTGCGGGTCGATCGGATGATGGCGCGTGAGGCCGAGCAGCGTCGCGCCGTAGCGGCGCGTGTAGCTCGTGCGCAGGTGATTGGCTTCGTCGCGGCTCACGCCGAGCGCGTCGACGATGTACTGCGTCATGCCGGCGTTGATGGCCGGGAAGATTGCGCGCGACGCATTGTGCAGCGTGTTGTCGAGATCGAATAGCCAGACGGGGGCGCCGTAGCTCGGGCCGCGCGAGGTGGGGGCGCCGTAGCCCGGGCCGCGCGAGGTGGGGGCGCCCGCTGTACGGGCGACGCGGCGCGGCCGGCGCCGGGCACGCCTGGCATGAAGGCTGGAGTCGGTCATCGCGGACGTGAGACGCGGCGGCGGCACCGCGCCGCCGCCGGGAGCAAGGAGCTTAGTGCGAGCGGATCATCGTGCCGAACGGCTGTTCGGTCAGGATTTCCAGCAGCACGGAGTGCTCGATCCGGCCGTCGATGATGTGCACCGAGCGCACGCCGCTCTTGGCCGCGTCGAGCGCCGACGAGATCTTCGGCAGCATGCCGCCCGAGATCGTGCCGTCTTCGAAGAGCGCGTCGATTTCGCGCGCCGAGAGGTCGGTGAGCAGATTGCCTGCCTTGTCCATCACGCCCGGGATGTTCGTCATCATCACGAGCTTTTCGGCGTTGAGCACCACGGCGAGCTTGCCCGCCACGAGGTCGGCGTTGATGTTGTACGAGAGGCCGTCTTCGCCGAAGCCGATCGGCGAGATCACTGGAATGAACGCGTCGTCCTGGAGCGCCTTCACGACCGCCGGGTTGATCGCCTCGACTTCGCCCACCTGGCCGATGTCGACGTACTGACCGGGGTTGTCGCGGTCCGGCATCATCAGCTTGCGCGCGTGGATCAGGCCGCCGTCCTTGCCGGTCAGGCCGACCGCGTGGCCGCCGAAGTGGTTGATGAGCGTGACGATGTCCTGCTGCACCTCGCCGCCGAGCACCCACTCGACGACTTCCATGGTTTCTTCGTCGGTCACGCGCATGCCCTGGATGAACGTGCCTTGCTTGCCGATCTTCTTGAGCGCCGTGTCGATCTGCGGGCCGCCGCCGTGCACGATGACCGGATTGATGCCCACGAGCTTGAGCAGGATGACGTCGCGCGCGAAGCCCTGCTTGAGCCGCTCTTCGGTCATGGCGTTGCCGCCGTACTTGATGACGACGGTCTTGCCGTGATACTGGCGAATGTAAGGCAGCGCTTCGGCCAGAATTTCGGCTTTCAGGGTGGGGGCGATCTGCGAAAGGTCGATGGGCTCGGACATGGCGGCGGAGACTTGGACGAAAAACAGACGAAACTCGCGGACGAAAATCCGCGGACGAAGAACGCGGCCGCAAAACGGTCGAAACAGGCCGGATTGTACAGGACTGGCGCGGTGCAGCAGGGAAAACGGCGGGGAAAACGACGCGCATCGGGCGCTTCGCGAGGCACATGCGCAACACGGGCGCGAGCGTATCGGCGGCGCCGCAAAACGGGGCGAAATCGGCAGGGAAAGGCGGGCGTGACAAGCGAGGCGCAGGACCCGCGCGCGGGCTGTGGCATCATCTTTCTGTCGCCAACCCATGGCTTCGAGAGGAGTGCGCGCCATGACCGCCTCCGCCGTGCCCGCCACCGGCATGAAAAGCGCCCGCTGCCCGCGCTGCGGCAACAGCTTCGATTGCGGCAGGAACACCGAACCCTTCGATTGCTGGTGCAAGTCGCTGCCCGCCTTGCCCGCGAGCGAGCTGGACCCGCGCGGGCGCTGCCTCTGCCCCGAATGCCTCGCGGCGGCGGCGGCGCCGGCAGCGGGCGCCGCGCCGAAGGGCAGAAGCGTTATGCCATGAATGGCGCGCCGAGTTGCGCGTTGCGTTGCGCGCCGTGCGCGAGCGCCGCGAGATCGGCGCTCACCTCGTCGAGCACGGGCTCCCACTGTCTGAACGCCTTCTGACGGTACAGCCGGGTATTCGGATACCACGGACTGTCGCGCCGATCCAGCAGCCAGACCCAATGCGGATTCACGTCCAGCAGCACCCAGACGCGCTTGCCGAGCGCGCCCGCAAGGTGTGCGCTCGACGTGCACACTGAAATCACCAGGTCGAGCGCGTCGACGAACGCGGCGGTGTCGTCGAAGGTCTTCCACTGGGCGCTGAAGTCGGTCACCTCGAAGCCCGCTGCGCGCGCCGCGGCGATGTCCTGCTGTGCGCCGGGCTGCAGCGAATAGAACGCCACGCCCTCGATGCCGCCGAAATGCCGGGCATACCGTTCGAGCCCGACGCGACGAAACGGATTGCGTTTGTGCGTGAGGCTCCCCGTCCACGCGAGCCCAACCTTCAGGCGCGGTTCGCCCGCAAGGCATTCGCGCCAGCGCGCCGCCGCCTCGGGATCGGCCTTGAGATAACCGGTGGGGCCCGGGATCGTCGCTTCCTCGGTGCCGAAGATGAGCGGCAGGCTCAACAGCGAGACTTCGCAATCGTAGGGCGGCAGGTTTTCGACGGGGCCGCCCGCGCAGTACAGATCGCAATGGTGGCCGAGGCTTCGTGCGAGCAGCGCGCCCATCTGCGGAAACGAATTCCAGACGAGCCGGCCGCCTTCGCGATGCACGCGTTCGGCGAGCAAGGGCACGTAGCGGCAGAATTGCAGCAGGTCGCCCATGCCCTGTTCGCCCCATACCAGCAAGGTGCGGCCCGCGAGCGGCTCGCCTCGCCACTCGGGCTTCGGGAACAGCGGGCGGCCCATGGCCAGCTCACTCGACCCCTGCCAGCGCATCTCGTGGCCGGGCCAGCCCTCGGCATAGTTGCCGCGCAGAAGCTGGGTCATCGACAGGTTCGAGCGTAGCGATGCGTCGTTCGGCGCATACTGGCAGGCGGCGCGTGCGGCGCATTCGACCTCGTCCCACTGCTGCGTTTCCTTGCAGGCCATCGCATGGTTGTTCAGGGCGAGCGGGCTTTGCGGTGCGAGTTCGAGCGCGCGGCGACTGGCGTGGAGTGGACGCGCCGCGTCGGTATCGGTTGGGAACACGCGCGCCAGGTTGATCCAGGCGTTGACGTTGGCGGGCTCTTCGGCGACCGTTTCTTCGAGCAGCGACAGAATCTCGCGGTCTCCAAAATTGATCTGCATCAAAGCTGTTGCAAGATTGTTGCGCAGATTTGGAAACGTACGCGCGATTCCCAGCGCGTGGCGGTAAGGTTCTACCGCTTCGGCATGACGGTTTGCAAACTGCAGTGCGAGGCCCGCTGCGAACCACGCGGCGGCCCGCTCCGGAGCGAGCCGGGCGATCGCGGCGCTCAGGCGTACGGCTTCTTGCGCGAGGGCGCTGTCCTGTGCGCGAGCGGCGATGCGCATGAGCGCGTCGTCGTCGAGGCCGCTCAGCGCTGCGCGCGTGGCGGCCAGCAATTCGTGTGCGGACGCATCGGTCGCCTTGCCGGTTCCACTGGCCGCCGCAGCGTCGATGAAATCGAGAAAGAGATCGCGCACGGTGTGGAGTACGTCAGGGGGCGAGGCTTGCATTGTTCCGTCTGGCTTGTCAGAAAGCGCTGAAGCAAAAGTGGTCGGCGGATGACATAGATTGAAGCAAACCCTTTCAAGATGATGAATCAGATAAGTCTTAACCGGTAAACTGACAGCATGCATCGCATAACCGTCAGTGCTCGCGTCAATCTCAGCCATCTGTTCTGGCTGCGCAGTCTCGCCATCATCGGCCAGCTCTGTACGATCGCGTTCGTGCAACTCTTCATCGGCGTGCAGTTGCCGCTGCCCGCCATGCTGTTCGTGATCGCCATGGAAGTGGCGTTCAACGGCGTGACCTGGCTGCGCGTCACGCAGGATCGTCCCGAATCGAATCTCGAACTGTTCGGCCAGCTCTGGGTCGATCTCGGCGCGCTTTCCGCGCTGCTCTTTCTTTCCGGCGGCACGACCAATCCGTTCGTCTCGCTCTACCTGCCCTCGCTCGCCATCGCGGCCGCCGTGCTGCCGTGGTATCTCACTGCCTGGCTCGCGGCCTTCGCGGTGGCCTGCTACGTGCTGCTCGGCTTCGACAACGTGCCGCTCAATCTCGACAATCCCGCCAACCTGTTCGACTACTATCGCGCGGGCATGTGGGTGAACTTCATGGTGAGCGTGTGCCTGATCGTGTGGTTCGTCGCGCGTATGTCGCGCGCGCTGCGCCAGCGCGACACCGCGCTCGGCGACGCACAGCAGCGCCTGCTGCGCGACGAGCGTGCCGTGGCGCTGGGCGTGCAGGCCGCCACCGTGGCGCACGAGATCGGCACGCCGCTCTCGACCATCGCCATGCTCACCGAGGAACTGCGCGACGTCGCGCGCACGGACAAGGGCCTCGAACCGTATGCCGCCGACCTCGAACTGCTCGACAAGCAGATCTCGCTTTGCACCTCGGCGCTCGCACGGCTGAGGAGCCGCGCATCGTCCACCGGCGCGCGCCAGCTCGTGAGCGAATGGCTCGGGCCGTTCGTCGAGCAATGGCGCCTGCGTCATCCGCACGTGAAGTTCGAACTCCTCGACAATGGACCGGGCGACTTCGCCCTCGACGACACCGTCGCCGTTGGCCAGATCCTCACCATCCTGCTCGACAACGCCGCGCGCGCCAGCCGCGATTTCGTGACGCTGCGCGCCTATGCGGCCGCGCGAGCCGGCTACGTCGATTTCGAAGTTTGCGATGCGGGGCCCGGCATTCCGTCGTCGCTGCGCGCCTCGCTGGGCGCCGCGCCCGTGGACAGCACCCAGGGCGGCCACGGCGTCGGGCTGTATCTGGCGTTTTCGTCGGCGGCGCGGCTTGGCGGCTCGATCGAGCTCAACAACGTCACGCCGCCCGGCAGCGCATCGGGCGAAGTGAGCGGCGCGGATGACGAGACGTCGGCCGGGGCCGTAACGGGCAGCGGTATGCGCACGCGCCGTCCGCGCGGCACCCGTGCGGTGCTGCGCTTGCCGGCGAAGCCGGTCAAGGCGGGTCAGGCGAACTCCGCGGCGGCGCGCGAGGGCGCCGCGCCCGCGGGTTCGGAGATTGGATCAGGCGAGGGGCCGACCCGGCCCGACGCCGCGTAACAACACGGAGAATTAGGCATGAGCGATATGAGTTTTCTGGTCATCGACGACGACGAAGTGTTCTCCGACATCCTCACGCGCGGCCTCACGCGGCGCGGCTTCGAGGTGAAGCAGGCACACAATGCGGAAGAGGCGATTCGCTTCGCCAACCAGCAGAAGTTCTCGCAGATCACCGTGGACCTGCATCTCGGCAACGACTCAGGCCTGTCGCTCATCGCGCCGCTGCGCGAACTGCAGCCGGACGCACGCATGCTCGTGCTCACGGGCTACGCGAGCATCGCCACGGCGGTGCAGGCCGTCAAGGACGGTGCGGACAACTATCTGGCCAAGCCCGCCAACGTCGAGATGATTCTCTCGGCACTCCAAAGCGATGCGAGCGCCATGCAGGCCGAAGAGGCCATCGAGCACCCGGCGCCGCTCTCGGTCGCGCGCCTCGAATGGGAGCACATCCAGCGCGTGCTGGCCGAGCACAACGGCAACATCTCGGCCACGGCGCGCGCGCTCAACATGCACCGGCGCACGCTGCAGCGCAAGCTCGCGAAGCGCCCGGTGCGCCAGTAAGCACGGCTGCCCAAGGCGCGGCAAAAGAAAAGGGACCCCGCGGGGTCCCTTTTTCATGCGCCATGCGTAACGTTTAGAGCACGTAACGCGACAGGTCTTCGTCCTGCGCCACTTCGCCGAGTGCATTGTCGACATAGGCGGCGTCGATGATCACGCTCTTGCCCGCGTGATTGCCGGCCGCGAACGAGACATCTTCCAGCAGCTTTTCGATCACCGTGTAAAGACGGCGCGCGCCGATGTTCTCGGTCTTCTCGTTCACCGAGAAGGCGATTTCCGCGAGGCGGCGAATGCCGTCTTCGGCGAAATCGAGCTGCACGTCTTCGGTTGCGAGCAGGGCCTGATACTGCTTCACGAGGCTCGCGTCGGTCGCGACCAGAATCGCTTCGAAGTCCTTCACGGAGAGCGAGTCGAGTTCCACGCGAATCGGGAAACGGCCCTGCAGTTCGGGAATCAGATCGCTCGGCTTCGAGAGATGGAACGCGCCGCTCGCGATGAACAGGATGTGATCGGTCTTCACCATCCCGTATTTCGTGTTGATGGTCGTGCCTTCCACGAGCGGCAGGAGATCGCGCTGCACGCCCTGACGCGACACTTCGCCGCCGCTGCCTTCGTTGTTGCGCGAGGCGATCTTGTCGATTTCGTCGAGGAACACGATGCCGTTCTGCTCGACGTTCTGCACGGCCTTTTGCTTGACCTCTTCGTCGTTGAGCATCTTGCCGGCTTCCTCGTCGGTCAGCAGCTTGAGCGCTTCCTTGACCTTCACCTTGCGGCGGGTTTTCTTGCCGCCGCCGAGATTGGCGAACATCGAGCGGATCTGCTCGGTCATGTCTTCCATGCCCGGGGGGCCCATGATGTCCATGCCCACTTGCGGCTGCTCGACGTCCAGCTCGATTTCCTTGTCGTCGAGCTGGCCTTCACGCAGGCGCTTGCGGAAGGTCTGGCGCGTGGTGTTGTCGCCGCTTTCGGCGTGGCTCGCCGCATCGGACGAACCGAAGCCTACCGGGCGCGCCGTCGGCAGCAGGATGTCGAGGATGCGGTCTTCGGCCTGATCCGTGGCCTTGCTGCGCACCTTGCGCATTTCCGTTTCGCGCGTCTGCTTCACCGAGATTTCGATCAGGTCGCGCACGATGCTGTCCACGTCGCGGCCCACGTAGCCCACTTCGGTGAACTTGGTCGCTTCGATCTTGATGAACGGCGCATCCGCGAGCTTCGCGAGACGCCGCGCGATTTCGGTCTTGCCGACGCCCGTCGGCCCGATCATGAGGATGTTCTTCGGCGTGATTTCCTGGCGCAGCGGGTCGGCGACCTGCTGGCGGCGCCAGCGGTTGCGCAGCGCGACGGCCACGGCCTTCTTCGCGTTCGCCTGGCCGATGATGTGCTTGTCGAGTTCCGAGACGATCTCGGCGGGGGTCATGGTGCTCATCCTGATTCCTTCTCGTCGGTACGGTCGGTTGGCGAGTTATTCGATGGTTTCGATCACGCGGTTGTGATTCGTGTAGATACACATGTCGCCCGCGATCTCGAGCGATTTTTCGACGATCTCGCGCGGCGAGAGTTCGGTGTTCTCCACGAGCGCGCGGGCCGCGGCCTGCGCATACGCGCCGCCCGAACCGATCGCGCAGATGCCTTCCTCGGGGTCGAGCACGTCGCCGTTGCCGGTGATCACGAGCGTGGTGGTCGCGTCGGCGGCGATCAGCATGGCTTCGAGGCGGCGCAGCATGCGGTCGGTGCGCCAGTCCTTGGCGAGTTCGACGGCGGCGCGCGTGAGGTTGCCCTGATGCTTTTCGAGCTTGGCTTCGAAGCGGTCGAGCAGCGAGAACGCGTCGGCGGTGCCGCCGGCGAAGCCGACCATGACCTTGCCGCCGTAAATGCGCCGGACCTTCTTCGCGCCACCCTTCATGACGATGTTGCCGAGGGTGACCTGGCCGTCGCCGCCGAGCGCGACCTTGTCGCCGCGCCGCACGGATACGATCGTCGTGCCGTGAAATTGCTCCATGTGCGTTCCTTTTTACCGTTGATGCCGGGTTGGATGCGAAGGTGGTGTGCCTGCCGCTTTCGGGTGGGCGCCGCGGTACCCGCGCGCCGTGCACGCTGCGGGCGCCGCCGCCCTGAATCCGGGTGCGTCGCACGCGCTTCTCGCGCGCCGCGAGCGCATATCAGTTGCAGTTTAGGGCGGCGATGGGCATATCAAGGGCCGCGGGCGCAGAAAACGGCACGGCGGCGCGATCGCCGGTGTGGAACGGCGCGCGCAAAAGAAAAAAGCGCACGGGGCTCCGTGCGCTTCGACAGGGAAGGCAAGTCGCTAGCCGCGCAAGCAGGGCTTCGCGGCCAGAAAAAAGCTCAATCGCCGAACAGCTTCTGGCGCAGTTCGCGGCGCTCTTGCGCTTCGAGCGAGAGCGTGGCGGTCGGACGCGCGAGCAGACGCGGGATGCCGATCGGCTCGCCCGTTTCTTCGCACCAGCCGTAGTCGCCGGAATCGATGCGCGCGAGCGATTGCTGCACCTTCTTGAGCAGCTTGCGTTCGCGGTCGCGCGTACGCAGCTCGAGCGCATGCTCTTCTTCGATCGTCGCGCGGTCGGCCGGATCGGGAACGATCACGGTTTCGCGCAGATTCTCGGTGGTCTGGCCCGCATTGCGGAGGATTTCCGCCTGCAGCTGTTCGAGCCGGTTCTTGAAGAAGGCGAGCTGATCCTCGTTCATGTAATCCTTGTCGCCCATCTTCAGGATTTCGGCTTCGGTCAAGAGTCGTTTCGTCGTCATCTGGCTTGCTTCTTCAATGAGTGAGGCAAAACTGGCACATCTTGCCTGCACTTTTGTGTTGCCCGCAGTGGCCGCGGTGGCCGTTACCAACCTTTACCACTTTGCCAGGCGCAGTTACCGCGCCGTTATATGCGCGCTGGCGGGCACGGACGATGAACTGTCGTGACGCCCGAAGCGCCGCTGCGGGGCCGAACTCCTCTGGAAACCGGTCATCAGATGCTCCTGAGGCATATATCGTACCGACTGCGCGCTGCGACGCGATGCGCTGCCGGCGGGGTGTCCCTCGGCTGAATTCCGGGGCACCTCTCTTCCAGTGGGGCCGTATTGTAACCGAACCGCAAACTCGCGCCGCAAGCGGGAAATCCCTGCTGTGACCCGCCGGTCGCCAGGCCGTTTGCGAACCGGTCGATATCCAGAAAATATAACGCGCCAATCGTGAAAAAGCGATGGTCGGGTACGTTATTTGACGCACAGAACCAGAAGGAATTCTTTGCGCCGGCCGCAAACTTGGCTCGGCTCTCGCGTCGCAGTGCACAAACTCCAGACGAAAACGCCCGGCAGCGGGCCGGGCGTATCGGGAAAAGCGGGGAAGCCGGTCAGGCGAGGCAGGCGTCGAGCCCGTCGGTGATGAGGTCCTGCGGCAGCTCGATGCCGATGAACACCATCTTGCTGCCCTTCTTCTCGATCGGCAGCCACTTGGCGGCCAGGTCGCTGCCCATCATCTGGTGCACGCCCTGGAACACCACCTTGCGGTCCACGCCCTTCATGTAGAGCACGCCCTTGTAGCGCAGCAGGCGCTCGCCGTAGATCTGCAGGATGCCGCCGAGGAAGTCTTCGAGGCGGTTCGGATCGAACGGACGGTCGCTGCGGTAGACGAACGACTTGATCTTGTCGTCGTGGTGCGCGTGATGGTGGTGGCCGTGATCGTGGCCTTCGTGGCTGCACTGGCCGTGATCGTGGTCGCAATCGGCGTGGTCATGATCATGCGCGTGGTCATGGTCATGATCGTGATGCGCATGAGCGTGATCGTCTTCGGCGAGGAAGTCGGGGTCGATTTCGAGCTTGGCGTTCAGGTTGAAGCCGCGCAGGTCGAACACTTCCTTGATGTCGGCCTCGCCGAAATTGACCTGGCGGATCTGCGCCTTCGGGTTCATGTGCAGCACGCGATGGCGCAGGTCGGCGAGTTCATTCTCGTCGACGAGGTCGGCCTTCGTGATGAAGAGGCGGTCGGCGAAACCGACCTGGCGCTGCACCACTTCGTGCTCGTCGAGTTGATGGTTGCCGTGCTTGGCGTCCACGAGCGTGATGATCGCGTCGAGCAGGAATTCGTCGGCGATCTCGTTATCCATGAAGAAGGTCTGCGCGACCGGGCCCGGATTGGCGAGGCCGGTGGTTTCGATCACCACGCGGTCGAAGTCCAGCTTGCCGTCGCGCTTTTGCTGCGCGAGGTCGCCGAGCACGCGCGCGAGGTCGCCGCGAATCGTGCAGCAGATGCAGCCGTTGCTCATCTGGATGATCTGCTCGGTGCTGTCCTGCACGAGGATTTCGTTGTCGATGTTCTCTTCGCCGAACTCGTTCTCGATCACGGCGATCTTCATGCCGTGCTTCTCGTTCAGGATGCGCTTGAGCAGCGTGGTTTTGCCGCTGCCGAGAAAGCCGGTCAGGATGGTGACGGGAATCATGCTGGTTGCCATGCTGTCTGCCTGGTAGGTGTTCGAGGGGTACGTTCAGGCGCGCCGCTTCGTGCTGTCGCTGCCTTCGAGTGTTACAACATAACTTCCTATTGAAACATATCTGCGCCGCGCCCGCATGCGGCGGCCGGGCGCGAGGCCCAATCGGGGCGCGAACAGGCGGCCCGAAAGGCGTTCCGGCGCGTCGCCGAAAAGCCTCAAGTAAGGCCGCCTCAGGCGATTTGCAACAGCAGGCCCTTCAGATATTCGCCTTCCGGGAACGCCGTGAGCAGCGGGTGATCCACACCCGCGCCAAGGCGCTTGAGGATGCGCGCGTCCACCTTTGCGTCGGCGGCGGCGCCGGCCACGATCTTCTGGAACAGCGCCGAATCGATCGCACCCGAGCACGAGTACGTGAACAGCAGACCGCCCGGACGCAGCAGCTTGAAACCCGTGAGATTGATGTCCTTGTAGGCGCGCGCGGCGCGGTCCACGTGCTCGCGCGAGGCTGCGAACTTGGGCGGATCGAGCACCACGAGGTCGAAGCGCTCGCCATCGTCGTAGAGGCGGCGCAGCGTCTTGAAGGCGTCGGCATCGAGCCAGGCGGCGAGCGCGGCGTCGAAGCCGTTCGCCTCGACGTTCTTCTGCGCCGTGGCGAGCGCTTCGCCCGAGGAATCGATCGACACCACGCGTTTCGCACCGCCCTTCATGGCCGCGAGCGAGAAGCCGCCGGTGTAGCAGAAGCAGTTGAGCACCTCGCGCTCGCGCGCGTAGGTCTGCACGAGCGCGCGGTTGTCGCGCTGATCCACGTAGAAGCCGGTCTTGTGGCCGTTGCGCACGTCGACGTGATAGCGCACGCCGTTCTCGCTCGTGATGATCGTGGCGGGCGGTTCGTCGCCGGCGAGCAGGCCGGTGATCTGTTCGAGCCCTTCCTTTTCGCGGATCGACACGTCCGAGCGCTCGTACACGTTCGGGCAGCCGGTGGCCGACGTGAGCGCGGCGACGATCGCCTCCTTCCACGCCTCGACGCCCGCTGCCATGAACTGGCACACGAGTTGGCCGCGGCCGCTTTGCGCAACATCACCGCCGTCTTCGATGTAGTAATCGACGATCAGGCCGGGCAGGCCGTCGGCCTCGCCGAAGATCAGGCGCACCGCGCCCGTGCCGCTCACCATCGCGCGGCGGTCCGCCACGGCGCGCTGCACGCGCCGCTTGAAGAACGCGTGGTCGATCGGCTCGTTTTCGTCGAAGCTCCACACGCGCGCGCGGATCTGCGAATGCGGGCTGTAGGCGGCGCGCCCGAGAAAGCGGCCGTCGGCCGCGCGCACGATGACGGTCGCGCCTGGCGCGGGCTTGCCTTCCACGTGGTCGATCGCGTTTGCGTAGACCCACGGATGGCGGCGCAGCAGGGATTTTTCTTTGGACGGCTTGAGGGTGACGATATTCATGATGGCTTCGATGCTGGGGTAACGGCACTGCTATCGCGCAGCGTTGCGCGAGCGCCGTAGCGTATCAATCGCGCTTCTTGGCGCGCGGATGCGCGGTGTCGTAGACCTTCGCGAGATGCTGAAAGTCGAGCGACGTATAGACCTGGGTGGCCGAGATGCTCGCGTGGCCGAGCAGTTCCTGCACGGCGCGCAGGTCGCCGCTCGACTGCAGCAGATGCGTGGCGAACGAGTGCCGCAGCACGTGCGGGTGCACGTTCGCGGGAATGCCCGCCGCGATGGCGGCGCGCTTCACGCGCTCGCGCACCACGCCGGGCGCCATGCGGTTGCCGCGCACGGAGAGAAAGAGCGGGGCGTCGTCGTGCTTCACGAAGGCACTGCGGGCGGCGAGCCAGGCGTCGAGCGCGTCGAGCGCCTTGCGCCCGACCGGCACCATGCGGTGACGATTGCCCTTGCCCAGCACCTCGACTTCGGCGGCGTCGCGCTTGAGCCAGCCCGCCGATTCGTAGCCGTCGCGCTTCACGTAACGCACGTCGAGGCCCACGAGTTCGGCGAGGCGCAGCCCGGACGAGTAGAACAGCTCGAGCATCGCGCGGTCGCGCAGCGCCTCGGGGCGGCCTTCTTCCGTGCCAGCGACGGCCGGCGCTTCCATGAGATGCGCGGCGTCGTCGACGGAAAGCGCCTTCGGCAGCGTTTTGGCGCGCTTGGGTGCACGCACGGCGGCCACGGGATTCGCGTCCATCTCGATGCGCCCCGCGAGCCAGCGATAGAAGGCGCGCCAGGCCGAGAGCCGGTGCGCGATCGAGCGCGCCGAGAGGCCGCCCGCATGCGCGCGCGCCACCGCGCCGCGCACTTGCGCGGCGGTGACCGTTTCGAGCGGCTTGCCGTTGGCGAGCTTCTTCAGCTCGCCGAGTTCATGTGTGTAGCCGCGCAGCGTGTGCTCCGAGAGCCGCCGTTCGTGTTCGAGCATCGCGAGATAGTCGGCGATCGGATCGGTCGGGTTCACGTTGGGCGGCCTGGGCGGGTGTCAGTGCGGCAGCAGGCGCGAGAGCGCCGCGCTCGCCAGTGCACCGATCTGCGTGAGAAAGTCGGTGGCCATGCCTTCGTGGAAGCGGCGCGGGTCGGGCGAGCCCATCACCAGCAGGCCGAAGGCTTCGCCCACTGGCGCGTCGTTCGAGGCCACTGCGGGGGCGCGCAGTGCGATGATCGCAACCGATTCGGCGGCGCCGTCGCTCGAGTCGAGCCATTGTGCGGCCTCGAAGCCGGTGTTCGCGCCGCAATACGGCGTGTCGAGACTGTTCGCGAAGATGCGCACTTCCTCGCCGGTATGGCGTGCGAAGTCGGCCTGGCTGTAGGACTCGGCCACGTCCCACACGCGCAGCGCGGCTTGCGGCATGTCGAACACGTCGCGCAGGTTCTGCGTGATCGAGCGCGGCAGCGCGTACGGATCGCGCTCGGCGATCATGCGCGTGGTCCAGCGGTTGAACTTCGCGGCGATCGAATCGTTCTCGTGGCCGTAGCGCAGCAGCTCGGAGAGACGCCGCTCGAGATGCTTGTTCTTCTCGCGCAGCATTTCCATCTGGCGCTCCTGCAGCGAGACGGCAGCCTTGCCATGCGGATTGCCTAGCTTGATCGTCGCGAGCAGTTCGGCGTGCTCAACGAAAAAATCGGGGTGGGCGAGCAGATAGTCGGCAACTTCGCGATCGTTCATGTTGTGGACGCGTTGTAGTTGTGAGGCGCGCACGGCGGCGCGCGGTCTGTCATGCGGTGGATGGTTTTCGGGTATTCGTACAGCGCGACGTTCTCTCATTGCGCGCGCCGCACGAGGCCGATGGTGCGTGTCAGTCGGCCAGCTCGATCTCGCCTTCGAACACCGTGGCAGCCGGGCCCGCCATGGTGAGCGCGGCGGATTCGTCGCGCGCGCCGTCCCAGGCGATGGTCAGCAGGCCGCCGTGGGTATGCACCTTTACGGGCGTGTCGAGCAGCCCGCGGCGAATGCCCGCCGCCACGGCCGCGCATGCGCCCGTGCCGCACGCGAGCGTTTCGCCTGCGCCGCGCTCGAATACGCGCAGCTTCACTTCGTGGCGCGAAACGATCTGCATGAAACCGGCATTCACCTTGTTCGGGAAACGCGCATGCGTTTCGATGACCGCGCCTTCGGCCTTCACCGGGTACGCCTCGACGTCGTCCACGACCTGCACCGCGTGCGGGTTGCCCATCGAGACGACCGACACCCAGCGCCGGGCGCCGTTCACGTCGAGCGGCCAGAGCGTGTCGTTGCCTTCGCGGCGGCCTTCGAGGCCGTTCGCGTTGAACGGCACGAGTGCCGGTTCGAACTCGGGGCGGTCCATGTCGACGACGACTTCACCGTTTTCCTGCACGACGAGCGTGATCGTGCCCTTCTGCACCTGCACGCGCACGCGGTTCGAAGCGGTGAGCTTGCGGTCGCGCACGAATTTCACGAAGCAGCGCGCGCCGTTGCCGCAATGCTCGACCTCGCCGCCGTCGCAATTGAAGATGCGATAGCGGAAGTCCACGCCTTCGACGGTCGGCTTCTCGACCAGCAGCAACTGATCCGCGCCGATGCCGAAGTGGCGGTCGGCGAGCGCGCGCACGCGCTCGGGCGTGAGCGCGAGGTCCTGGCTGTAGCCGTCGAGCACGACGAAGTCGTTGCCCGCGCCGTGCATCTTGGTGAATTTGAGTTTCATGCCGTCATTGTAAGCGAGGCCCGGGCGAAAACCCGGGCCTCGATCGTGTGCGCGAAGTTCAGTTATAGACGCTCGGCTCGCCTGGCGGCCGCGTCTTGAAGCGCTTGTGGACCCAGTAGTACTGCTCGGGAATGTGCGGAATCTGTTCTTCGAGGAAGGCGTTCATGCGGCGCGCGTCGAGATCGTCGTCGCCGGTCGGATAATTTTCCCAAGGTTTGAACACTTTCAGCCGATAACCCTTGTAATTGGGCAACACCTCGCCGATGAACGGTACCACCTGCGCATGACCCACCTTCGCCAGACGTCCCACCGCCGTGAGCGTGCACGCCGGCACGCCGAAGAAGGGCACGAACGTGGAATTGCGCATGCCGTAGTCCATGTCGGCGCCGAGCATCACGGGTTTTTTGTCGCGCAGCCAGCGCAGCACGGCGCGCGCGCTGTCCGCGCGGCTCACCATTTCCGCGCCGAAACGGCTGCGTCCCGCCTTGGCCGCGGCTTCGAACTCGGGGTTCGAGAACGGCTGGTAGAGCGAGCCGCAGGGCCGGTGCAGCGAGTAGTTCAGAAACATGGAGCCCGCCTCGATGCCCACGAAGTGCAGGCCGAGAAAGAGCGTCGGCGGCAGGTTCGGATCGGTGAGATCGATCTCGCTGTCGAGCTCGACGATTTTTTCGAGCTTCTGCGCCGAGGCG
Organism: Paraburkholderia sp. EG287B; assembly: GCF_040965595.1. Taxonomy (NCBI): domain Bacteria; kingdom Pseudomonadati; phylum Pseudomonadota; class Betaproteobacteria; order Burkholderiales; family Burkholderiaceae; genus Paraburkholderia; species Paraburkholderia sp. EG287B. The sequence continues at coordinate 124,371 of NZ_JBFRCG010000011.1, read as the reverse complement.
AACCATTGCACGCTGCGCTCCATATAGCTGCGAATCGCATGACGGAAGTGCAGCCCCGCCACTTCCTCGCGCTTTTCGTCGCTCCACTCGGGGAAGCACAGGCGCAGATTCGTATGAACGACGCGCTTGCGCCGGCTCGGGATCTGGTAGAGCAGCCAGCCGAGGCCGTCGCCCAGACGCGCGACGAAGCCATAGGGCAGGATCGCAAACAGCTTGAGCAGGCCGATGGCGAAACGGGAGCCGAGTTTGCCTATCATGCGGCAACTCCGCGGCAGGGCTTGCGAACTGTGGAAGGGGCGATGGGCGGCACGCGGGGGAGACTCTGCGACAATTTAAGGAAGTCGCTATAATAAGTGCTTCGCCGAGTTAATAGACAACTTGCGGGGCGAAGCCGGTGGGCTGTGAACTACGCGTGATCGAACGCGAATCATGGCAACCGGGCAGCAATTCCGCTAAAGCGTCGCCGCTTCAAAGCTCCCGAAGCTGGCTACGTGAACTCAACCGTCACCAGCTACAAGGAGCTAGACACGTGGCAAACGACTATTTCTTCACCTCCGAATCCGTCTCCGAAGGCCATCCGGACAAGGTCGCCGACCAGATCTCGGACGCGATCCTCGACGCCATCCTCACGCAGGACAAGTACTCGCGCGTTGCAGCGGAAACGCTGTGCAACACGGGTCTCGTCGTGCTGGCCGGTGAAATCACCACGACGGCCAACGTCGACTACATCCAGGTCGCGCGCGACACCATCAAGCGCATCGGCTACGACAACACCGACTACGGCATCGACTACCGCGGCTGCGCGGTGCTCGTCGCCTACGACAAGCAGTCGCCGGACATCGCCCAGGGCGTGGACCGCGCGCACGACAACAACCTCGACCAGGGCGCCGGCGACCAGGGCTTGATGTTCGGCTATGCGTGCGACGAAACGCCCGAACTGATGCCGCTGCCGATCCACCTGTCGCACCGTCTGGTCGAGCGCCAGTCGAACCTGCGCCGCGACGGCCGTCTGCCGTGGCTGCGTCCGGATGCGAAGTCGCAGGTCACGATTCGCTACGTCGACGGCCGGCCGCACGCCATCGACACCGTCGTGCTCTCCACCCAGCACTCGCCGGACATCGACCTCGGCACGCTGCGCGAAGCCGTGATCGAAGAAGTCATCAAGCCGGTGCTGCCGTCCGAGCTGATCAAGGGCGACATCAAGTTCCTCGTGAACCCGACCGGTCGCTTCGTGATCGGCGGCCCGCAGGGCGATTGCGGTCTCACGGGCCGCAAGATCATCGTCGATACGTACGGCGGCGCAGCCCCGCACGGCGGCGGTGCGTTCTCGGGCAAGGATCCGTCGAAGGTGGACCGCTCGGCAGCCTACGCTGGCCGCTACGTCGCGAAGAACATCGTGGCCGCCGGCCTTGCGTCGCGCTGCCTGATCCAGGTGTCGTACGCCATCGGCGTGGCCGAGCCGACCTCGGTCATGGTCAACACGTTCGGCACCGGCAAGGTTTCGGACGCGACCATCACGAAGCTCGTGCGCGAACACTTCGACCTGCGTCCGAAGGGCATCATCCAGATGCTCGACCTGCTGCGCCCGATCTACGAAAAGACCGCCGCCTACGGCCACTTCGGCCGCGAAGAGCCGGAATTCTCGTGGGAAGCGACCGACAAGGCGCTGGTTCTGGCCGAAGCCGCCGGCACGGAGCCGGTGAGCGCAGCCGTCGCGTAAGCATTTGCAAGAGCCGGCCTCACGCCGGCTTGAGTCAAGAAAGCGAAGAAAAACCCCGCAGGGCGCAAGCCCGTGCGGGGTTTTTTTGTTTTCTGCGGATTGCGCGGAGCGGACCGCGCGCGTCTCAGCGCATCGCGAAACCGAACCAGCCTGTGCTGCTCGCGCCCATACGGCGCGGCTTGCGCGTGCTGCGCGTCACGTGAACCGTGGACGGCGCGGCGAGCGTGCGCAGCGGCGCATTCGGACGATAGAGCAGCGTGCGCAGCGAGAAGTGGCGCGCGCCCGAGCGCATGCGCAGCACGGCGAAGAACGAGTGGAACCAGGTGCGCATGCCGTCGACGGGCTTCGCTTCGCGCACTTGTTGCGTGAGCGCGCGGGTGCGGGCGGCATGGTGTCGCAGTGCGCGCACCAGGTGACGGCGGGCGGGGCGTGCCGCTTTCAGCGCGGTGTGGGCGGCGTGGGTCATGCGTTGAGTATTGAAGAGGGTATGCATGGCGGTTGAGCAATCGGTTCGAGGTGCGCCTTGCGCGACGCTATGCGTCGAGCAGCAAACGTGCCTGTCTTCCAGGGCGTCACGATCTCGGTGGACGGGAGACGGGCCGCATGGCGCGGCGTAGGACGCGACGCGACGGATTCTTCTGTTGGAGCACCTTGTGGGCAAGGCGTTCACGGCGATCCGTCCGTGCGATGAGAATTCGGTGAAGTCAAACAACATCGCGACAGGCTACACGCGAATCATGACGGCAGAAAGTCCGTTAATACCCGGCCCTGCGCGTCTTTGATGCATGCGATCCCGCCCTTTGTCTTCATCGCGGTGCGCGCGCGCCATTCGCGTGCGGCTCGATGCGCGGCGCGCATGGAGCCACCTCGTGTGAGCGCGTGGTCCTTCCCGCTGTGCCGGCACGCTTTACAATCGATGAAGTCGGCGCGCGCCGACGCCGCACGCTTGTCGTTTGACGAAGCGGCGAACGCAGGCTGCGGCCCTTGCTCGCATCGAGATCGCATAACGGAAGTCCCATGTCAGTCCAGTCAAAGAAAGAACAGGTGCAGGCGCTGCGCGAGCGCGGCTTCGTGGTCGTGCCGGGGCTCGTCTCGCCCGAGCGCTGCGAGGCGATCAAGCGGGTTGCTCAGGAGCAGTTGCAGGCGGCTGCCGCGCCGCTCGAATTCGAAGCCGATCTGCGCTACCCCGGCGCGCCCGAATCGAAGCACGCTCCCGGCGGCCATACGGTGCGGCGCCTGCTCGACGCGTACTCGCGCCACGCGCTGTATCGCGAGTGGGCGACTTCGCCGGAGATCGCGGGGTGGATGGAACTGTATTTCGGCGAGGAGCCGGTCCTGTCGTGCGCGCATCACAACTGCATGATGACGAAGCACCCGCACTACGGCAGCCTGACGGGCTGGCACCGCGACGTGCGCTACTGGTCGTTCGAGCGCGACGACCTCGTGTCGGTCTGGCTCGCGCTCGGGCCGGAGAAGATGGAAAACGGCGGCCTGTGGTTCGTGCCGGGCTCGCACGACGCGCCGTTCACCTCGGACAAGTTCGACGCCGCCAAATTCTTCCGCGCCGACCTGCCCGAGAACAAGGTGTGGATCGACCGCGCCATTGCCCCGACGCTCGCCGCCGGCGACGTGGTGTTCTTCCACTGCAACACGCTGCATTCGGCGGGGCAGAACCAGAGCGATCAGGTGAAGTTTTCGCTCGTGTACACCTATCACGGCGCGAGCAACGTGCCGCTGCCGGGCACGCGCTCGGCGTCGAAGCCCGAGGTGAAGTTCTGAGCCGACGCTGCCGTGCTGGCGCCTAGCGCCGGCGCCCCGACATCGCGAGCCCGGTGATGCCCGCGAGCGTCGCGGCGATGCCGCCCCCGATCAGGAGGATCGTGCGGTTGGTGGGCGCGCCGGTAAACAGGCGCGACATGTCGTTCGCGAACGAATGGAGCGACTGGCCGCCGAAGTACAACAGCACGACGCCACAGGCGATGAGCGCGATCGAAATCGCTTTGGCCATGAACAACCTCTCGCAAAGGATGGACGCCGCAGTGTAGGCGAGTGGCCGCGGCGCGTCCAGGGTGCGGTTTTTGCGCCAGCCTGACACGCGCGCCCCATCGCCTTTCCCGCATAGTGGGCATCTGCACGCCTTGGGCGGATTGGCTAACATAGCTGCCTCACGCGAGCGGTGCGCCCCACGGCGCATCGCGCCCATCTTTTCGCTCACTTCCCGTTTTCGCCGAGGATTCAGACCATGGCTTACGAAGCAGCCTCAGAACGCTATTCGGACATGCAGTACCGCTTTTGCGGCAAGTCGGGGCTCAAGCTGCCCGCGCTGTCGCTCGGTCTGTGGCACAACTTCGGCGACACCACGCCGATCTCGACCCAGCGCGACATCCTGCGCACCGCGTTCGATCTCGGCATCACGCACTTCGATCTCGCGAACAACTACGGCCCGCCGTACGGCAGCGCCGAAACCAACTTCGGCCGTATTTTCAAGGACGATTTCCGTCCTTACCGCGACGAACTGCTGATCTCGTCGAAGGCCGGCTGGGACATGTGGCCGGGTCCGTACGGCCAGGGCGGCGGCTCGCGCAAGTACGTGCTCGCGAGCCTCGACCAGAGCCTGCAGCGCATGGGCCTCGACTACGTCGACATCTTCTATTCGCACCGCTTCGACGTGGAAACGCCGCTCGAAGAAACGGCGGGCGCGCTGGCCACGGCCGTGCAGCAGGGCAAGGCGCTCTATGTTGGCATCTCGTCGTATTCGCCCGCGAAGACGCGCGAAATGGCCCGGCTCCTCGCCGAATACAAGGTGCCGCTGCTCATTCACCAGCCATCGTACAACATGCTCAACCGCTGGGTCGAGGAAGAACTGCTCGACACGCTCGAGGACCTGGGCACGGGCAGCATCGCGTTCACGCCGCTCGCGCAGGGTGTGCTCACGAACAAGTACCTGAACGGCGTGCCCGAAGACGCGCGCGTGAACCGCCCGGGCGGCGGCTCGCTCAAGAGCGAGCACCTGAGCGCCCAGAACATCGAGCACGTGCGCAAGCTCAACGACCTCGCGCTGCGCCGCGGCCAGAGCCTCGCGCAGATGGCGATCGCGTGGACGCTGCGCGGCGGCCGCGTGACCTCGGCGCTGATCGGCGCGAGCCGCGCGGAGCAGGTACGCGAGAACGTCGCGGCGCTGAAGAACCTCGAGTTTTCGAAGGAAGAACTCGCGGAGATCGACCGCTATGCGACCGAAGGCGGCGTGAACCTGTGGGAGAAGCCGTCGACCGATCAGCCCATCTGAGCGGCACGCTTCTGCCTGCTTCCCGGCGCAAAGAACCGCCTCCTCGCGAGGCGGTTTTTTATGCGCGAACGATCGGGCGCACATCGGCCACGGCCGCGCGGCGCGCGGTTCTTCGCTTTGTCATGTGGCCCTGCTAACGTCGCGGCAGCCTTTGCCGCGAGGAATCACCATGGAGTTCTTGAGCGCCGAAACTGAAGCGCTTTCCCCGTCCGCCACCCGCGCCGAACCCGCCAGGCGGTCAACCCACTCACCCCGGCCCGCAACGGCGAGCCGCATGAACGCCGCGCTGATCGCGTTCGCGCTCACGGCGCTTAGCTACGAACTCATCGGCTTGCCGCTGTTGCTGGACGCAGCGGGCGGCCCGACGCTCGCGCTGCTGGCGACACTCGCGCCCGTCGTGCTCGCCACGCCGATCCACTGGGGCCTCATTCATGAAGGCATCCACGGCCAACTGGCGCGCGACCGGCGCGTGAACGAGTGGCTCGCCCGCGCGCTCTCGATCGGTCTGGCGATGCCGTTCGACGCCGTGCGTTTCGGACACCTGATGCATCACCGCTTCACGCGCGAGCCGTTCGACCGGCCCGATGTGCACGACACGCACGGCGCGAGCGGCCCGCGCTGGCGTCGTCGCGTGGCGTACTACGGGCGGTTGATGGGTGGTCTCTACCTCGCCGAATTGCTGCTGCCGCTGCTGGCGTTCGTGCCGGCGCGGCTCGCGCGTGCCGTCATCGAGCGCGGCGTGGGCGCGCATGGCCGCGAAGGCGTGCAGGTGCAGCGGCTCTTCGCGAACCACGCCACCGATCCCGTGAGGCGCCGCCGTGCGCGGCGCGACTGGCTTGCGTCGCTCGCCCTCTATGCCGCTTCGTTCGCGCTCTACGGCAAGGCCTGGCCCGTGCTGCTCGTGGCGATGTACCTGCGCGGACTGTGGCTTTCGCTTGCCGACAACCTGCCGCACTACGGCGTTGCGCTCGACGAACCGGGCCGCGCGCGGGATTTTCGCGTGCCGCGCGCTTTGGGCGTGCTGCTGATGAACCACCATCTGCATCGCCAGCATCATCTGCATCCGACGCTGCCGTGGACGGCGCTGCCCGCGCTCGTGCACGCCGAAGACGCTGCAGGCGCGCCTGCGCGCGCGGGCTATCTGGCCGCTGCGTTGCGTCAGTTCAAGGGCTTGCAGCCGGGTATCGATCCCGGCTGAGAGGGGGGAGTGCGAGCGAATGGCGCGCGTGCGCGCCAGCCGCGGCGCTTCGAGCCGCGAGGATGCCGCATCAATGCTTCGTCACTTCACGGGCCGTCGCATCGCAAGCCGCCGTGCGTACGAAGCGTGCGGCAAACGTCCGCTACATTAGCGCCGGCAGCGTCTCGACAAGTGCAACGGCCGCGAGTACGCCGATCAGCGCGCCGATCACGCGCAGCGTGTTGTGTCTGAATTCCGTTGCGCACGGCACTGCGCCAAGAAAGAGCGCGCCAGCGAGGGCCATCGGGATGATCATCACGAAATCGCCGATCGTGAAATAACCTTCCATGCTTGTCTCCTGTCGATCCGGAGTTAGTGCTTCAGCATTGACTCCGGTCCCATGCAGGGATTGCGTATCGTATGGGCGACGATGGCTCGCAGTGGTTGTCTTTCTCGTCGCCATGCAAATGGCATGACGCTGCGGCCCCGGGCCTGCAATCGAGTATAGGTGAGGGCGGCGGCGCGTGTGCGCGCCGTCAGACTCCCCGTGAAGCAGATGCCGCGCCGCAAAAGCCCGCCAGATGCGGCGCTGCGCTGCGGTGCGAGGCACACGGCCCGCAAATCGCGAGTCGTCTGAATATTACGGACGCCTTTCGATTGCCGTCGCGCGCAGCACACAAAGTCGCGAGTGCGCAGTTTGCATGCCGCGCGGGCGGCTTCGCGGGCTCAGGCCGCTCCGGCTCGCTCGCGCCCGCGCAGCGTGAGCGCCAGTGCGAGGCCCACGACCAGCAGCACGATCACGAGGCCGGCCACGCCGCCCCAGCCCGCGCCGGCCCAGAAGTGTCCGCCGATCGACCCCATCACGCTCGAGCCGACGTAATAGGCGAGCAGGTAAAGCGCGGCGGCCTGGCCTTTCGCTTCGCGCGCGAGCCGGCCGACCCAGCCGCTCGCCACCGCGTGTCCCGCGAAGAAGCCGATGGTCAGGCACGCGATGCCCGCCGCAATCGCGGTGAGCGGTGCGAACAGCGTGAGCACGACGCCCGTGAGCATCAGCGCGAGACTGGCGATCAGCACGCGGCCGCGCCCGAAGGTGTCGGCCATGCGGCCCGACCACGGCGAGGCGACCACGCCGGTCAGGTAGACGAGGAAAATCGCGCCGATGGCCGCCTGGCTCATGTGATAGGGCGCCGCGATCAACCGGTAGCCGATGTAGTTGTAGAGCGTGACGAAGCTGCCCATCAGCACGAAGCCCATCACGAACAGCATCGGCAGGCCCGGCCGCGCGAAATGGCGCAGCAGCGCCGCGCGGTGATGCGCGAAGCCGAGGCCGCTCTTCGGCACGAAGTGGCGCGAGGGCGGCAGCAGCGAGCGGAACGCGAACATGGAGGCGAGCCCGAGCACGCCGATCACGGCCACGGCCGCGCGCCAGCCGAACAGGTCGGTGACGATGCCCGTGATCACGCGCCCCGCCATGCCGCCGATCGCCGTGCCACCCACGTAGAGTCCCATCGACAGGCCGAGGCCGTCCGGGTGCATTTCCTCGGCGAGCCAGGCCATGGCCACGGCGGGCACGCCGCCGAGCGCGATGCCGAGGAGCGTGCGCAGCACGAGCATCTCATGCCAGTGCGGCACGAAGGCGCTGGCGAGCGTGAGCAGCGACGAGGCGCACAGCGACGCGGTCATCATGCCGCGCCGGCTCCAGCCTTCGGAGACGAAGCCCGCGACGAAGATCGCGATGGCGAGCGCGGCCGTGGTGAACGAGAGCGAGAGGCTGCTCTGCGCGGGGCTCACGCCGAAGGTTTGGGAGAACGCGGGCAGGAGCGGCTGCACGCAGTAGAGAAGCGAAAAGGTGGCGTAGCCGGCGAACAGCAGCGCGAGGCTTGCGCGCCAGAATTCGGGAGTGCCGCGTTCGATGTACGGAACGGCGGAGGGCGCGGAAGTGCGCGGGGCGCCCGGTGATGCAGTCACGACAGGATCTCCAGCAAGATTGCAAAGGCGCAACGATACGCCTGTTGAGCAAATGGCGTGGTCGAGCACCGCAGGCCGGGTGCCCGGCGCAACCGCGCGGCCGCTCAGCCCGGAGCGCGCGAGGCGCCCGGCTGCGCGCTGCGAGCGGCGTTCGGCGAAGCGCCTTGCGGCCCGCTGGCGGGCTGCGCTTTTTGCGCGTCGTCCGGGTGGACCAGCGCCGCATCGCCCGGTAAATCCGCCGCGCTCCAGCCGCCGCCGAGCGCCTTCACGAGCGCGACGCTCGCCGCCATGCGCCGGCGCGAGATCGCCACGGCCTGGCGTTCGTTGGTGAGCGCCGTGGTTTGCGCGACCACCACGTCGAGATAGGTGATCGCGCCGCCCAGATAGCGATTGTTGATGGTGACGAGCGTGCGCTGCGCGGCATCCACCGCGCGGTCCTGGGCGGTCGCCTCCTGCGCCAGCACGCGTAGCGCCGCGAGGTTGTTCTCGACCTCGCCGAAGGCGTCGAGCACCGTCTGGCGATACTGCGCGACGTTCTCGTCATACTGCGCGCGCGCTTCGTTGCGCACCGCCTCGCGCCCGCCGAAGTCGATCAGCGTGCCAGCGAGCGTCGGCCCGAGCGACCAGAAGCGCGCGGGCGCGACGAGCCACTGGCTGAAGTTGGTCGCCTCCAGTCCACCCGTGACCGCGAGCATGAGGTTCGGGAAGAACGCCGCCGTCGCCACGCCCACCTGCGCGTTCGCGGCGGCGACGCGGCGCTCGGCTGCCGCGATGTCGGGACGCCGTTCGAGCAGCGTCGACGGCACGCCCGGCGGGCTCGCGATCGCGCGCACCGCGTAAGCCTCCTTCGGTGCGGCAGCGAGCGTGAACGTGGAAGGCGACTGTCCGATCAGAATCGCGATGGCGTGCTCGAGCTGCGCGCGCTGCACGCCGAGATCGATCGCCTGCGCCACGGTGGTCTGCAACTGCGTTTGCGCCTGGCCCACATCGGCGTCGGTGGCGATGCCGCCCGCGTAGCGGTTCTGCGTGAGTTCGAGCGACTCGCGATAGGCCTTGATGGTGTCGTCGAGCAGTTGCCGTTCGCGGTCGACGCCGCGCAACTCGAAGTAGTCGGTCGCGAGTTCGGCCTGCATGGAGAGCAGCACGGCCTGCATGTCGGCGGCGCTCGCCTGTGCGTTCGCCTTGGCGGCCTCGACGTTGCGCGCGACGCGTCCCCAGATGTCGGGCTCCCAGGTGGCGTCGATGCCCACGGAGTAGTCGTTGATCGTCTGACCGGCTTTCGACGTGTACAGGAGATTCTGCGAGGTGCGGTAGCGCGAAAAGTCGCCGCTCGCCGTCACGAGCGGGAAAAAGCTCGAGCGCTGCTGCGCGACGTTCGCGCGCGCCGCGCGAAAGTGCGCCTGCGCGGCCTGCACGTTCTGGTTCGCGCTCTCGACCTGGGCTTCGAGTGCGTCGAGCTGGGCGTCCTCGTAGATCGTCCACCACGCGCCGCGCGACGCGCTGTCAGCGGGCTGTGCAATCGTCCAGCCCGTGCCTTCGAGTTCCCTGAAGGTTGCGGCCACGGGCATCGCCGGGCGCACGTAGTCGGGGCCCACCTTGCAGCCGCCGAGCGCCGCAAGCATGGCCAACGCGAACAGTCGAATCCGCGCGGGCTTCATCATTCGCCCTGCGCCCGCGCGCTGTTGCCCATGTTCCTGCCAGCACCGCTCGCGCCATGCGCCGCACCGGCCTCGTGCTCGCCGTGCGGCTGCACGATGCGCACCGGCGTGCCGTCGACGATCGCGTCCTGCGGATTGACGATCACGCGCTCGTCGCCCGTGAGCCCGGCCGCCACTGCCACGCGCGTGCCGAAGTCGGTGCCGAGCGTGACCTTCACGAGCTTCACGCGATCCTGCGCATCGACGGTCGCCACCTTCACGCCGTCGGGGCGGAACAGGAAGGCGTTGCCGGGCAGCGTGATCGGCGTGGCCGAGCCGTCGAGCGCGAAGTGGACCTGCGCGTAGGCGCCGGGCAGCAGCTCGCCGCTGCGGTTGTCCACATCGACTTCGACCAGCATGGTGCGCTGCTGTGCGTCGACGGCGCCCGCCGTGCGCGCGACGATGCCGGGAAAGTGCTTGCCCTGCTCCTCGTTGAGCGTGAGATACGCATGCTGCTGCACGCGGATCTGCTGTGCGTAAGCCTGCGGCACGTTCGCGTACACGCGCAGACGGTCGGCTTGCGCAAGATGGAACAGCTCCTTTTGCGACGTGCCGCCGTTGCCCGCGTCGATGAGCGCGCCCACGTCCACGTTGCGCGCGGTGACGATGCCGTCGAAGGGGGCCGTCACGCGTTCGTACGACTGTAGCTGCGAGAGCCGCGAGACGTTGAAGCGCGCGGAATCGAGCGTGGCCTTTTTTGCGAGCATGTCGCCGACTTTTTCGTCGGTGTCCTGTTTCGCCACCGAGCGCGTTTGCAGCATCTGCGTCCAGCGGTCGGCCGTGGTTTTCGCGAGCGCGTAGTTCGCTTCGGCGTTGGCGAGATCGGCGCGCGCGGCGCGCAACTGGTCGTCCACTTCGGGCGCGTCGATTTCGGCGAGCAGCTGGCCCGCCTTCACGTGCGCGCCGATGTCGAAGTACCACTTGCGCAGATAACCGCTCGTGCGTGCGTAGATCGGCGTGTCGAGAAAGGCCTGCACGTTGCCGGGCAGCACGAGGTCGAGCGCGCGCGCCGAGCGCTGCGGCGTGACGACCTGCACGGTCAGGGTGCTCGCGGATTTCGCCTCGCGTTCGAGCGCCGCGTGTGCGCTATGGCGCGACCAGATGCCCTGCGCCGCGAGGCCGAGCACGACGAGCGCGGCGAGCACGATGGGCCAGCGCCGCGATTGATGAGGACGAGGCGGCTCTTGCGGCGACGGCGTTTGCGAATGAGTCGTCATGACAGGGGTTTCATGATTTGGGCACCACGTTTTCACTGGCGCGCTGGCGGCGCTCGCCGAGCTTGCGGTAGATGAGCGAGAACACCACCGGGACGAAGATCAGCGTGGCGAGCGTGCCCACCGCGAGGCCGCCGATCACGGCGCGCCCGAGCGGTGCGTTCTGCTCGCCGCCTTCGCCAAGGCCGATGGCCATCGGCACCATGCCAATCACCATGGCGAGCGCGGTCATGAGCACCGGGCGAAAGCGCGTGTAGCCCGCTTCGATCGCGGCGCGCGCCGCGTCGCCGTGCAGGCGCAACTGCTCGCGCGCAAAGCTGATGACGAGAATGGAGTTCGCCGTGGCGATTCCGATACACATGATCGCGCCCGTGAGCGCGGGAATGGACAGCGTGGTGTGCGTGAGGAACAGCATCCAGACAATGCCCGCGAGCGCGCCCGGCAGCGCCGTGATGATGATGAACGGATCGAGCCACGACTGGAAGTTCACGACGATCAGCAGATACACGAGCACGATGGCGAAGATGAGCCCGCCGAACAGTCCGGAGAACGAATCGTTCATCGTCTGGACCTGGCCGCGTAGCTTGATGTTCGACGTCTTCGGCAGTTCGCTGCGCGTCTCATCGATGATCTTCGCGATGTCGTCGGAAACGGCGCCCAGGTCGCGCCCGTCGGCGGTGCCGTAAATGTCGATGGTGGTCTGCGCGTTGTAGTGCGTGACCACGGCGTCGCCCGAGATGCGCTGCATGCTCGCGAGTGAGCCGAGTATGTTGCTGCGCCCGTTCGCGGTGAGTGGAATGTTGGCGAGCGACTGCAGCGAATCGATCGTGTATTGCGGGGCTTCGGTGACGACGTTGTAGCTCACGCCGTTGATCGGATTGAGCCAGAACGTGGGCGTGGTCTGCTGGCTGCCCGAGAGCGTGATGAGCAGGTCGCTCGCCACATCCTTCTGCGTGAAGCCCGCCTGCTGCGCGCGCGTGCGGTCCACGTCAATGAAGATGCGCGGCAGGTCCGCGGGCTGCTGGATGCGCGCGTCGGCGAAACCGGGCACGCCGCGCAGCCGCGCGAGCAGCTTCGCCGCGAACGCGCGGTTGCCGGCCACGTCGCGGCCCACGATCTGCACATCGATGGGCGAGGGCATGCCGAAGTTCAGCGTCTGGCTCACGATATCGGCGGGCAGGAAGGCGAACTGCACGCCGGGGAATTCGTCGTTGAGCGTGCGCCGCAAGAGGCGCACGTAACCGGCGGTGGGGTGATGGTCCTCGTTCAGCGAGATCAGTACGTCGGCGTCGGACGTGCCGATGGTGCCCGTGTTGCTGTACGAGAGGTTGATGCCCGAGACCGGCAGGCCGATGTTGTCGATGATCGAATGCAGCTCGCCCGGCGCAATCAGCGTGCGCACGCGCTTGTCGATACGGTCGACGAGCACGGCGGTTTCCTCGACGCGCATGCCGGTTTTCGCGCGCACGTGCAGCGCGATGGTGCCCGCATCGACCTGCGGAAAGAAGTCGCGTCCGAGGAACGGCATGAGCAGCAGCGACGCGCCACAGCAGGCGAGAAACGCCACCACGAACCACACGGGATGCTTCACGCGCGCAGTGAGAAAACCGCGATAGCGCTCGCGCAGGCCCTCGAAGCCGCGCTCGAACGCGAGGTGCACGCGCATGAACGGATTGCGCGTCGCGCCATGCGCATGATGCAGGTCGGCGGGCTTGTGATGATGGCGCATCAGGTACTTCGCGAGCGTGGGCACGAGCGTACGCGAGAAGAAGTACGACGCCAGCATCGCGAACACCACGGCTTCCGCGAGTGGAATGAAGAGGTAGTGCGCCACGCCCGTGAGCAGGAACATCGGCACGAACACGATGCAGATGGAGAGCGTGGAGACGAGCGTAGGAATGGCGATCTGATGCGCGCCGTCGAGAATCGCCTGCTCCAGCGTCTTGCCTTGCTCGAGTTGCTGGCTGATGTTCTCGATCGCGACCGTTGCGTCGTCAACCAGAATGCCGACCGCAAGCGCGAGCCCGCCCAGCGTCATGATGTTGATGGTCTCGCCGAGCGCCGCGAGCACGATGACCGAGGTGATCATCGACAGCGGAATCGAGATCGCGATGATGAGCGTGGCGCGCCAGTTGCCGAGGAACAGCAGGATCATGAGCGCCGTGAGCGCCGCGGCGATCAGCGCTTCGCGCAGCACGCCCTGCACGGAGGCGCGCACGAACAGCGACTGGTCGGCGACCGGATCGATATTGAGCGACGGCGGCACGAGATTGCGCAGCGTCGGCATCATCTCCTTGATGCGGTCCACGATCTCGAGCGTCGACGTGTTGCCGCTCTTGTTGATGGTGAGAAGCGACGCGCGCTGGCCGTCCACGCGCACGATATTGGTTTGCGGCACGTAGCCGTCGCGCACGTGCGCCACGTCGCGGATGTAGATCGTGCCGCTCGCCGTGGTTTTCACGGGAATGTCGTTCAGGCCCGCTAAGCTGTCGGGGCTTGCATTCATCGTCACCGAATATTCGGTCGCGCCGATTTTCGCCGTGCCCGAGGGCAGGATGAGGTTCTGCGCGCTGATCGCATTCACCACGTCCATGGGCGAGAGATTGTGCTGCTGCAGTGCGCGCTGGTTGATGTCGACCATGATCTGCCGCTGCTTGCCGCCATAGGGCAGCGGCGCGGAGGCGCCCGGCACGGTCGCGAGCTGCGTCTTCAGGAAGTTGTTGCCGTAGTCGAACAGCTCCTGCTCGGTCAGCTGCGGCGAAGAAAGCGACAGGCGCAGGATCGGCACCGTCGAGGCGTTGTAGCGCAGGATGAACGGCGGCTGGATGCCGGGCGGCAGCGAGCGCAGCTGCGCCTGTGACAGCGCCGTGACTTCGGCGAGCGCTTCCTGGATATTGGCATGCGGCTGGAAGAAGATCTTCACGACCGCGATGCCGTTCAGCGACGTCGATTCGGTGTGCTCGATATCGTTCACCGCCACGGAAAGGCCGCGCTCGTAGTTGAGCACGATGCGCTTTTCCATCTCGTCGGCGGGCAGACCCGTGTAGGTCCAGATCACCGAGAGCACCGGAATGTCGATGTTCGGGAAGATATCCGTGGGCGTGCGCAGGATCGTCAGCGGCCCGACAATCAAAAGCAGCAACGCGAGCACGACGAACGTGTACGGGCGCTTGAGCGCGAGTCGAACGATCCACATGGAACGGCGGGTTCCTTCGCTGGTGGCGGAGTCTGGCTCGCGCAGCTGGTCTGGCCGCGGTGGCGAGCGTTCAGGTTATCGGTATCGTGGCCGGCTGTTGTGGCGCGCGTGAGGTCTTTGCCTGTGCTGCGCCGGGCCTTTGTGGTGCACGGTTGGCACAGGACTATAGCGCCAGTCCCCTGCATCAGCGTACTTTTTCAGGGACTGCCCTGGCAAGGTCGCGAGGAATGGGGTTTACCATCTATTACAGTCAGGTTTTCGTAAGATGCGTGAGCGAAGCGGGGCGGGGCTTTTGGCGGCACAGGGCGCCGTCTGCCCGCCGCCGTTGATACCCCCCCCTATTTTTTCGCTTTGCTCACGCGCTCAAACAGGCAACAATGGGGATGCCAAGGGTCCGGCCGTGCTTAAGCGCGCGGCGCGAGCGGGTCGCCCGAGGCGGGTTTGGATGCGCGCGCAACTGATGGTGCGCATCGGTTTTTTTGTCAGCATGCCGACCGGTCTTCCTTCGAGGGAGCCGGCGAAGGTAGCGAGGTAACGGGGAAACATCATGCAAATCGGTTCTATCGTCCGTACCGTTCATATCGCCGTGCCCCAGGGCGCACGCGGCATCGTGATGCGCATTCTCGGCGACATGGCGATGGTGACGTGGTATGCCGGGGAGCCTGGCTCGTCGGCGCAGCTCAATACCGAGCCCTTTTTTCTCGAAGATCTGATCGATACGGGCGAGCACGTCATGCCCGCCGGCGCGCAGATCCACTGAGTCTGGGCCGTGTCACAGGTTGACGAGGCGCGTTGCGTCCCGTCGCAGGGTCGTGCGCCGCGTTTGTGTTGATCGTGTCTGGCGCGTGCACCGCGCGCTCGCCGGCACTGCCCGCAAGAGGCACAATTGCGGGTATGAATTACGATCCTTCTCCCGTCCCGGGCGGGCCTTCCGGTCCCGGCGAGTCCAGCCAACCGGGCCATCCCGGCGACCAGGCCGCGCCCTACGCGCGCCTCACACCCGAATGCGTGCTCGACGCCGTCGACGGCGTGCTGATCCCGGCCGAGCGCCGCACGGACGGCCGCATGCTCGCGCTCAACAGCTACGAGAACCGCGTCTACCAGGTGGGCGTGGAAGACGGGCCGCCGCTCGTCGCCAAGTTCTATCGCCCCGGGCGCTGGAGCGACGAGGCGATCCTCGAAGAGCACGCCTTCGTCGCCGAACTCGCCGCGCGCGAGATTCCGGCCGTGCCTGCGCTCGCCTTCGAAGGGCGCACGCTGCACGAGTTCGAGGGGTTTCGCTTCTCGCTGTTCGAGCGGCGCGGCGGCCGCGCGCCTGATCTCGACCGCAGCGACACGCTCGAGTGGCTCGGCCGCTTCATCGGCCGCATTCACGCCGTGGGCGCGACCCGGCCGTACGAGGCGCGCCCCACGCTCGACATTCAGTCCTACGGCTACGAGCCACGCACGTATCTGCTCGAACACGGCTTCGTGCCAGAGGACGTGCGCGAAGCGTGGCAGGCCGCGGTGACGCTCGCGCTCGAAGGCGTGGAGGCGGCCTTCGAGCGTGCGGGCGACTTGCGGTCGTTGCGCCTGCACGGCGATTGCCATCCGAGCAACGTGCTCTGGACCGACGCCGGCCCGCATTTCGTGGACTTCGACGACAGCCGCATGGGTCCCGCTATCCAGGATTTGTGGCTGCTTTTGCCCGGCGATCGCGCAGGCGCTTCGCGTGCGATGGCGGATTTGCTCGCCGGTTACGAGGACTTCTGCGAATTCGAGCCGCGCGAGCTGCACCTCGTCGAAGCGCTGCGCACGCTGCGTCTCATCCACTACTCGGCCTGGCTTGCGCGCCGCTGGCACGATCCCGCGTTTCCGGCCGCCTTCCCGTGGTTCAACACGCAGCGCTACTGGGAAGAGCGCATTCTCGAACTGCGCGAGCAGATCGGCGCGATGCAGGAAGGACCGCTCTGGCCCGTGTGAACGTCGTGCACCGGCTCACTGCGCGCTCGCCGGACTATCCGGCGCCGCGCCTTGGGCCGACGGCTTGACGATCAACTGCGCGCGCAGGTCGCGCGCCATCGTCTCGAACGCGGGGCGCATCTGCGCGAAATCGTCGGCGCTGCAGACGTCGCTCGCGAAATGCGTTTGACCCATACGCGTGACGCGCAGCACATTCGCCTGCGGGTCGAGCGCGTACTGCGAACTGAAGTCGATGAAACGGTTGTCGGCGTGCTGCGGCATGGGCACGTCGAGTACGTGCATGCCCGGCGGCAACACGATGCGCGTGCGCTCGGTCACCACCACGTTGCGGCACATGAAGGGCTGCGTGCGCCGCGATTCGCCGAGCCAGTAGCGCAGATTCGCGTCGAGCCCGCCCACGAAGCTCGTGAGCGTGGGCACGGGCGTGGTCATTTCCGGGTCGACGAAGCCGTCGAAGGTGCCCGTGAGCGTGAGCACGAGCGGACCCGCGGTGGCGTCGAGCGGGCTTGACGCGAGCGTGGCGTTGCCGCGCAGGTTGGCGTTGCGCAGCTCCCATTGCAGCGACTCCTCGCGCTGCGCGGGCGTTTGCAGGCGCAGCACGCTGCGCGTCTGTTCGGCGGACCAGCCCTCCGATTGCAAGCGGTAGATGAAGCGCGCCGAGCCGTCGGGCGCGACCGTGATGTCGAGATCACTCTCGCGCGTGGTCGTGGCCGTGGCGGGCGTGCGGACCTGCGTGCCGTCGCCGGCGAGCACGGCCTCGCGGTCCATGTCCGTCGACGGCAAATAGCCGAACTCGATGTTGCTCGCCGTGGAATCCGCGAACATCTGCAGATCGGGCAGCCAGGTGATGACGTGATTGATCACGCCGAAGCCCGGCACGCTCGGCAGCGTGTAGACCGTGCCGCTGTTCACGAGCGCCGGCGTGCTGCGGATGCCAACGGCCCCGAGCAGCGCGCCGTAGAGTGCGACGTGGTCCTTGCAATCGCCGTAGCGGTTCGCGAGCACGTCGGTTACGTGGTGCGGCACGATCTCGCCGCGCCCGATATTCATCGCCACGTAGCGGATGTTGCGGCGCACCCAGTCATAGAGCGTTTGCGCTTTGGCGCGCGGCGTGTCGTCGTGCGCCGTGAGCGTCTGCGCAAGGCGCACGATGGCCGGATCGCGCACGGTGGGATCCATCGCCGCCTCGCGATACACCTTCGCGAAGGCCGCGTAGTCGGGAAAGGTGGACACCATCAGCCGGTCGCCGTAGCTCACGTAGGCGACCGAGCCATATTCGAGGCGCTCGAAGTTCGACTTGTCGTAGCGGTACTCGTAGCGCGTGCGGCCGTTCACCGTGGCGGGCGGCAGCACGGTGAAGCCGCGCGCGTCGGCGTAGAGCGGCACTTTCGAGGGCAGGTCGTAGATCACGCGGAAGTGGTGCGTGGGCGCGAGATCGGGTGGCGTGAAGTCGCTGAACCAGCCGGGCACGAGCGGCACGCGCTGGATCTTGCGCCACGTGAGATGCACGCGCGCGCCCGGCTCCACGGCGGGGAATACGATCACCTTGTCCTGCACGTCCTGGAACATCGGGGCGTCGAACGAACGCACTTCCTGCACGTCGCGGATCTGCTCGGGGCGCACGTCGTGACGCCCGCCCTGGGCGTCCTCGGTCCACGCTTCGAGCACCTCCACGTGGGCCATTTCGCGGTTGAACCACACGTAATACTGGCCCGCGCGCGCAATGCCGGCCTCTGTGTTCACGCGTAGCGTGAGCGAGTCGAGCTTGGTGTACGAGCCGTCCGCATTGACGGTGAAGGTCTGCGTTTCCGCTTCGTTGGTGTAGGGCGCCTGTGCGGCGCTGCCTGCCGGATTCAGCGCGCTCGCTTCGAGCGGCACCGGAGTGAGCTGCGCCACACCCGGGCGCAGGTCGGCGGCGAAGGTTCCCGTGGCGGGGCCGAGCACGGCTAGGCAAAGAGCGAGAGCGAGGCGCATGGGGGGCTCGGCAGGTGGCGGGTCGCGGATGGGCGCTACTTCTGCCACTTAAAAGTCATGCAAGGCGCTTGTCAAGCGGATGGCCCGCACACAGCCCGCTGGGGGGCCCTGTATCGAGCATTGAGTCTAATGCTGGGCCGCGCAACCACATGCCCGTCTGCGGCGCCCTGCGCGGCGTCATTGGGCGTCCCCGCCGGTTTGCTGCGCACGCAACAATCGAGGCAGCGCGGCGGCGCGCGGGCCGTTGTATGGCATATGTATGTTTACCTCATATTGCCAAGGAGGCGGTTGGGGACTAAGGTTCGTGCAGCCGTCAAGCGGCAATTAAGTGTTCTATGCGTTTGCGCATATAAAGAGCACGAAAGACCACGCCTACCAACAGCCATTTTGGATGGGACCAGAGCGAGCGCTTACCCCGCGCTCTCAACCTCTGGTCGATTCGGGAGATCCCATGAGCAGCGTTGCAGATTCGACGCGCGGTGCGCAAAGCGCACCTTTCTTTTCCAAAGAGGCGACCGTCGCCCCGCCGGGCTTTTCGCGCTGGATGGTGCCGCCCGCCGCGCTGGCCGTGCACCTGTGCATCGGCCAGGCCTACGCGTTTTCCGTGTTCAACGCGCCGCTCACGAAGGTGATCGGCATTACGCAGTCCGCGCCCGATGACTGGTCGCTCACCACGCTGGGCTGGATTTTCTCGCTGGCCATCGTGTTTCTCGGCCTTTCCGCCGCGTTCGGCGGCAAGTGGCTCGAACGTGTCGGCCCGCGCCGCACGATGTTTACCGCGGCGTGCTGCTTTGGTGGCGGTTTCCTCGTTTCCGCGCTCGGCGTGTATCTGCACCAGATCGCGCTGCTCTATCTCGGCTACGGCGTGATCGGCGGCATCGGCCTCGGGCTCGGCTACGTCTCGCCGGTTTCGACGCTGATCCGCTGGTTCCCCGACCGCCGCGGCATGGCAACGGGCCTCGCGATCATGGGCTTCGGCGGCGGCGCGATGATCGCCGCCCCGCTCTCCGTCATGCTGATGAAGCATTTCGCGAGCGACACGAGCGTGGGCGTCGCCCAGACCTTCGTGGTGCTCGGTGTGGCGTATTTCATCTCGATGACGATCGGCGCCATCACCATCCGCGTGCCCGCGCCGGACTGGAAGCCGGCGGGCTGGACGCCGCCCGTCGTGGCGAAGAAGCTCGTGTCGAACCAGCACGTGCACATCGACCAGGCGCTCAAGACGCCGCAGTTCTACCTGATCTGGCTCGTGCTGTTCCTCAACGTGACGGCCGGCATCGGCATTCTGGGCCAGGCCTCGGTCATGATCCAGGAAAGCTTCAAGGACACCGTGAGCGCCGGCGCGGCGGCGGGCTTCGTCGGCCTGCTCTCGCTCTTCAACATGGGCGGGCGCTTCGTGTGGGCTTCGGCCTCCGACTGGGTGGGCCGCAAGAACACCTACTTCATCTTCTTCGTGTTCGGCGCGGTGCTCTATTACGCGGTGCCGCAGTTCGCGCAGAGCGGCAACATCGTGTTCTTCGTGCTCGCGTTCTGCCTGATTCTCTCGATGTACGGCGGCGGCTTCTCGACCGTGCCCGCCTATCTCGCGGACATGTTCGGCACGGCGTTCGTCGGCGGCATTCACGGCCGTCTGCTCACCGCATGGGCCGCGGCAGGCGTGGCGGGCCCGGTGCTCGTGAACTACGTGCGCGCGTACCAGGTCGCGCACGGCGTGGCGAAGGCCGACGCCTACACGATGACCGTGCACATCATGGCTTCGCTGCTGGTGATCGGCTTCATCTGCAATCTGCTCGTGCGCCGCGTGGACGCGAAGCACCACATGAGCGAGACGCAACTCGCCGCCGGTAAATAAGGAGAAACGCGCAATGTCTATCCAAGCCGCCCCGAAATCGTCGAACAAGGCGCTGATGGCGATCTTCTGGCTCTACGTGCTGGTGCCGCTCGTGTGGGGTGTGACCAACACGCTCACGCAGGCGATGAAGCTGTTCAGCTGATGCCGTGACGCTCGAGTGAAGCGAGGCGGCGCGAGCCGCCCGCCAGAAACCCGTACTGCGGGCCGCCGACGAAAGTCGCGGCCCGCAGTTTTTTGGGGGGCGCGTAGTGGCACGAGCGCGAGCAGGAACGGTGGCGCGGGACGGACCGCGACGGGCGCTCGCCTCACGCGTGAAGGCGGCCGCGCAGCGGCCTCACACATCGCACGTCGATCCCGCGCCCGCCGCGTGTTCTCGCGCGGCCTTTGCGCCTTCCACCTGGAGAATGGTGGGCAGCGAGACGCCGTTCTTCGCCGCCGTGACCTCCGCGAGGATCGACACCGCGATTTCCGGCGGCGTGCGGCTGCCGATGTAAATGCCCACCGGCCCATGCAGCCGCGCGAGTTCCGCTTCGCTCAGGTCGAACTCCTTGAGCCGCTCGCGCCGCGCCGCGTTGTTGCGCCGCGAGCCCAGCGCGCCCACGTAGAACGCGGGCGTCTTGAGCGCTTCCATCAGCGCGAGGTCGTCGAGCTTCGGGTCGTGCGTGAGCGCGATCACGGCGCAGCGTTCGTCGAGCTTCATGTCGAGCACCGTGTCGTCGGGCATCGTGCGCACGAGCGCCGTGCCGGGCACGTCCCAGGTGTCGGTGTATTCCTCGCGCGGGTCGCACACGGTCACCTGGTAGTCGAGCCCCACGGCGATCTGGCAGAGATAGCGCGAGAGCTGCCCGGCGCCGATCACCAGCATGCGGTAGCGCGGCCCGTGAATCGTGAGCAGGCGCACGTCGTCGAAGTCCACGCCATCGGTCGCTTTCGCGGGGCCGAGCGTGGCGCGGCCGGTCGCCATGTCGAGTGTGCGCGCAACGAGTTCGCCGCGCTCGACGGTTTCGAGCAGTTCGCGAATGCCCGAGGCCTCGGAGAGCGGTTCGAGCACGAGCTGGATCGTGCCGCCGCATGGCAGTCCGAAACGATGCGCCTCTTCCGCCGTGATGCCGTATTTGACGGCTTCGGGCTTCACGATCGTCACGCCTTCGCGGTGCACGCGGTCGATCAGATCGTCCTCGATGCAGCCGCCCGACACGGAGCCGACCACGAGGCCGTCGCCGCGCACCACCAGCATCGCGCCCTCGGGACGCGGCGACGAGCCCCACGTTTTCACGACTGTCACCAGCAGCGCGCGGTGCCCTGCGTCGAGCCAGCGCACGCTGGATTTCAGGACTTCGAGATCCACGCTGTCCATGATCGTTTCCTCTTCGGTGTTTCCTCTGCGCCTTCGCCTTGTGGCTGGCCTTCTGCGTCGCTCGCGGCCGGTTCCGCCGCCTCGTCGGTATTTTCCTGCGCGCCGCCGCCCAGCTGTTGCCCGAAACGCTTGAAAAACTCGCCGGCGATCTTGCGCGCCGCGCCGTCGACGAGCCGCGAGCCGATCTGCGCGAGCTTGCCGCCTACCTGGGCGTTCGCGGTGTAGGTGAGCGTGGTCGACGCGTCGCCCGCGGCTTCGAGCTTCACGTGCGCGTCGCCCTTGCCGAAGCCCGCTGCGCCGCCCTGGCCCTCGAAGACGATCGTGTAGCTGTTGGGGGCGTCGATATCGGCGAGCTGCATGCGGCCCTTGAAGCGCGCCTTCACCGGGCCCACCGCGGCGGTCAGCGCGACGGCGTAGGCGTTCTCGCCGTCGGCCTCGATGCTTTCGCAGCCCGGTATGCACGCCTTGAGGATCGCCGTGTCGTTGAGCGCTTCCCAGGCGCGCTGTTGCGGCACCGGCAGCGTGTGGCTTTCAGTCAGCTCCATCGTGTTTCTCCTTGTGCCGGGCGCGCCTGCAGGGTGTGCAACGCGCGTGCCGGTTTCGGCAGACGAGTCGCCAGAGGCGTTGCCGCATGAGGCGCAGACCCGATCGGCGCGGCTTCGCACAGGCTGCGCGCGAACGCTTCGAGGCTGTCGAGATTGTGGGCGGGGTAGTGGGCGTCGACGTGGGGCAGCATCGCCTGCACGCCGCGCGCTTTCGGCGCGAAATCGTGGTAACGCAAGAGCGGATTGAGCCAGATCACGCGATGCGCGAAGCGGTGCAGGCGCGCCATCTCCTCGCTGAGCCGGCCGCATTCATCGTGATCGAGCCCGTCGGTGACGATCAGCACCGTCGCGCGCCCCCCGAGCATGCGGCGCGCCCAGCGGCGGTTGAATTCCGCGAGCGTGGCGCCGATGCGCGTGCCGCCCGACCAGTCCGCGACCTGGGTGGCGAGCTGCGCGAGCGCGACGTCGGGGTCGCGTTCGCGCAGCGCGCGCGTGGCGTGCGTCAGGCGCGTGCCGAACAGGAACACCTGCAGGCGCTCGCGCGATTGCAGCAATGCGTGGCAGAAGTAGAGCACCGCGCGCGAGTAGCTGCTCATCGAGCCGGAGATGTCGAGCAGCAGCACGAGCGGCAGCTTGCGTTCCACGGGCGCGCGATATTTCCACACGGTCCAGTCGCCGCCCGCGCGCACCGCGTGGCGCGCGCTCGCGCGCAGATCCGCGTGGGTGCCGCGCGACGCTGCCTTCAGGCGTCGCGTGCGAACGGTGGCGAGCGGCAGGCGGCGCGCGCGGATCAGGTGGCGCAGCGTGCGCCATTCGTCGGCGGTGAGCGTGTCGAAGTCGCGCTGGCGCAGGCGTTCCTCGGCGCTGAACGTGGCGTGTGCGCGCAACTCGTGCTCTTCGTGCGAGGGCGGTGGCTTCGCGCCGGGGCGATGGGCAGGACGCGCCGCGAGCGCGTCGGCGAGGCGGTTGTTCCGGCGCGGCGGCGGCACGCCGCCTTGCACCTTCGGCAGCAGCAGCGCGCGCAGCTTGCCTTCGAAATCCGGATCGCGCCAGAAGAGCGCGAACGCGGCGTCGAAGATCTCGCGCTCGTCGGGCGCGCTCGTGAGGAGCGCGGCGAGCGCCGCATGCACGTCTTCGCGGCGGCCGAGGTCGATGTGGCGCAGCGCTTCGATCGCGTCGACGGCGCGCGAAGGCGACATCGGCAGGCCGGCGCCGCGCAGCACACGCACGAAATGCACGACGTTGCGCGCGAACACGCTCGCGAGCGTGGGCATGGCGGCGGGCGAGGTGGCGTGGGTTCCGGACGACGAGGCAGCGGGCATCGTGCTCACTCCGCGAGCGCGAGCGTTTGCGCGATGCGCTGCGCGTCGAGCTGCGCGAGGTCGTCCTGGTACTTCAGCAGCACGCCCAGCGTGTCCTGCACCGACTGCGGATCGAGTTCCGTCACGGCGAGCGCGCTCAGCGCGCGGCACCAGTCGATCGTTTCCGCAATGCCGGGCGCCTTGAAAAGGTCCATCGTGCGCAACTGGTGCACGAACGCCACGGCGCGTTGCTGCAGTTCCGGGGCGGTCTCGGGCGCGCGCGCGGCCACGATCGCGAGTTCGCGCGCGCGGTCCGGGTAGCCGAGCCATTGATAGAGACAGCGCCGTTTGAGCGCGTCGTGCACTTCGCGCGTGCGGTTCGACGTGATCACGACGAGCGGCGGCGTGCTCGCGCGCACGGTGCCATATTCGGGAATCGATACCTGGAAGTCCGAAAGGAGTTCGAGCAGGAAGGCTTCGAACGGTTCGTCGGCGCGGTCGATTTCGTCGATCAGCAGCACGCGGCGCGCGCCGGGGTTTTGCGGGTCAGGCTGCAGCGCCTGGAGCAGCGGGCGCTTGAGCAGAAATTCGTCGCGATAGAGCGTGTCGTTGCGGGGCTTGTCGCCGGCGGCTTCGGCAAGACGCAGCGCCATGATCTGGCGCGGATAGTCCCACTCGTACAGCGCGCTGGCCGTATCGAGTCCTTCGTAGCATTGCAGGCGCAAGACCGTCGTGCCGAGCATCGCCGCCGCGGCCTTCGCGAGTTCGGTCTTGCCCACGCCCGGCTCGCCTTCGAGAAACAGCGGGCGTTCCATGCGCAGCGCAAGAAAGAGCGCCGTGGCGAGTTCGCGGCTCGCGAAATAGCCGCGCGCTTCGAGTTGTGCGAGGGTGTCGTCGATCGAGGCGGATTGCATGCGGGATTCTGGCAACGCGAATCAAAGGCGGCGAGCGCTCCCATGTTCACCTGGAAGCGCTCGCCCTCGGGACAAGCCTAGCCGTTGGCCTTCGCCACCGCGCGCGCCGCGAGCACCGGGATGAGGTGCGCGCGATAGGCCGCGCTCGCGTGCAGGTCGGTATTGAGGTCGTCGGCGGGCATCTTCACCGCGCGTGCGGCTTCGGGCGCGAAGTTCGTCTTCAGTGCGCTTTCCAGCGCGCCCGCGCGAAATACCGAAGGCCCGGCGCCCGTGACCGCCACGCGCACGGGACCGCCCGCCGCCTCCCCAGCATACTTCGCGACGAACACGCCCGCGAGCGCAAAGTGCGAGGCCGGATTGGGAAACTTCTCGTAGGCCGCGCGTTCGGGCACCTGGAATTCGACGGCCACGATCAGCTCGTCGGGTTCCAGCGCCGTTTCGTACATGCCGAGGAAGAAGTCGTCCGCTGCGATGCGCCGCCGGTCTGTCACCACCACCGCGTTCAGCGCGAGCACCGCGGCCGGATAGTCGGCGGCCGGATCGTCGTTCGCGAGCGAGCCGCCCAGCGTGCCGAGCGCGCGCACCTGGCGGTCGCCGATCATGCCCGCGAGGTCCGCGAGCGCCGGCAGCGTGTTGCGGATCTGCGCGTTCTCGGCGACGTCGGCATGGCACACGGCCGCGCCCACCTTCACCACCTTGCCGTCCACCTGCACGGCTTTCAGTTCGGGTATGCGCGTGACGTCCACGAGCGTGGTGGGCTGCGCGAGCCGCAGTTTCATGGCCGCGAGCAGGCTCTGGCCGCCACCGAGGAATTTGGCGTCGGCGTCGGCCGCGAGGGCTTTCACGGCGCCTTGCGCGTCGCTTGCGCGTTGATAGTCGAATGCGTACATGGAGCGCCTCCGCTCAAGGTTGTGTAGGGGCCTGCGCGGCCTGGATCGCCTGCCATACACGATGCGGCGTGGCCGGCATCTGCAGGTCCTTCACGCCTAGGGAGCTAAGTGCGTCCAGGATCGCGTTGATGACGGCGGGTGGCGAGCCGATCGCACCGGCTTCGCCGCAGCCCTTCACGCCAAGCGGATTGTGCGTGCACGGCGTGCCTTTCGCGGTTTCGACCGTATACGAAGGCACATCCGACGCGTGCGGCATCGCGTAGTCCATATACGAGCCCGAGAGCAGCTGGCCGCTCTCGTTGTCGTACACGCACTGTTCGAGCATCGCCTGGCCGATCCCCTGGCCTAGGCCGCCATGCACCTGGCCTTCGACGATCATCGGGTTGATGACGTTGCCGAAATCGTCCACGGCGGTGAAGCGTTCGATGCGCGTCTCGCCCGTCTCGGGATCGACTTCGACTTCGCAGAGATACGCGCCCGACGGATAGGTGAAGTTGGTCGGATCGTAGAACGCGCTTTCGTCGAGGCCCGGTTCGAGCGTCTCCAGCGGATAGTTGTGCGGCACGTACGCGGCGAGCGAGATTTCCGCGAAGGTCTTCGTGCGGTCGGTGCCCGCCACGCGGAACACGCCGTCGGCGAACTCGATGTCCTCCACGCCTGCTTCGAGCATGTGCGCGGCGATCTTCTTCGCCTTCGCCTCGATCTTGTCGAGCGCCTTCATGATGGCCGAGCCGCCCACCGAGATCGAGCGCGAGCCATAGGTGCCCATGCCGAACGGAATGCGGCCCGTGTCGCCGTGCACGATCTCGACCTGTTCGATCGGCACGCCCAGGCGATCGGCCACGACCTGCGCGAAGGTCGTCTCGTGGCCTTGGCCGTGGCTATGCGAGCCCGTGAACACGGTGACGGAACCGGTCGGATTCACGCGGACCTCACCGGCTTCGAAGAGGCCCGCACGCGCGCCGAGCGCACCCGCGATGTTCGAAGGCGCGAGCCCGCACGCCTCGATGTAGCAGGAGTAGCCGAGACCGCGCAGTTTCCCCTGTGCCTTCGATGCGTCGCGGCGCGTGGCGAAGCCCTTCACGTCGGCGAGTTCCAGTGCGCGCCCGAGGCACGCTTCGTAGTCGCCCGTGTCATAGGTGAGGCCAACGGGCGTGGCGTACGGGAAGCTCGTGATGAAGTTGCGGCGGCGGATTTCGGCCGGGTCGATGTTCATCTCGCGCGCGGCCGTCTCCACCAGACGCTCGACCACGTAGGTCGCTTCCGGGCGCCCCGCGCCGCGGTACGCATCCACGGGCACCGTGTTCGTGAACACGGCCTTCACCTCGGCGTAGATCGCGGGCGTGGTGTACTGGCCCGCGAGCAGCGTGGCGTACAGGATGGTCGGCACGCTCGAGGCGAAGGTCGAGAGATACGCGCCCATGTTCGCCGTGGTGTGCACGCGCATGGCGAGGAACTTGCCGTCCTTGTCGAGCGCGAGTTCGGCTTTGGTCACGTGGTCGCGGCCGTGCGCATCGGAAACGAAGGACTCCGATCGTTCGGCGGTCCACTTCACCGGCCGGCGGATCTTCTTCGCGGCCCACGTGAGCGCGACATCTTCGGCATACAGAAAGATCTTCGAGCCGAAGCCGCCGCCCACGTCGGGTGCGACGATGCGCAGCTTCGTTTCCGGCAGCCCGAGAACGAACGCGGCCATCAGCAGGCGCTCGACGTGCGGGTTCTGGTTCGCCACGTAGACGGTGTAGCTGTCGTCGTGCGGCGAGTAGCTCGCGTTCACGGCGCGCGGCTCGATGGCGTTCGGGATGAGCCGGTTGTTGACGATGTCGAGCGTCGTCACGTGCGCGGCCTGCGCGAAGGCGGCGTCGGTCGCGGCCTTGTCGCCGTGGCCCCACGTGTAGCAGGTGTTGTTCGGCACGCCGTCGTGCACGAGCGGCTGGCCGGCGTCGGCGGCGTGCGCCGTGTCGACGGCGGCGGGCAGCTCTTCGTAATCGACCTCGACCCGTTCGGCGGCATCCTTCGCGGCCTTGACCGAGTCGGCGATCACGAGCGCGACCTGGTCGCCCACGTGGCGCGCTTTTTCATGCGCGATCACGGGATGCGGCGGCTCGTTCATGGGCGTGCCGTCGATGCTGTGGATGAGCCAGCCGCACGGCAGGCCGCCCACGTTTTCCGCCGCGAGGTCCGCGCCGGTGAAGACGGCCACGACGCCGGGCGCTGCCTTCGCGGCGTCGATGTCGATGCTTTTGATGCGCGCATGGGCGTGCGGCGAGCGCACGAACACGGCGTAGGTCTGTGCGGGCAGCACGACGTCGTCGGTGTACTGGCCGATGCCGGTGAGGAAGCGGTAGTCTTCCTTGCGCTTGACGGGTGCGCCGATCATGCGGTTGGGTTCGGGTGCGTTCATGGTGGCCTCCCGAGTCACGCCGTCGTGGCGGCAGCGGGGGCGCCCGCGCGCATTGCCTGCGCGCCGGCGGCCACGGCCTTCACGATGTTGTGATAGCCCGTACAGCGGCAGAAGTTGCCGTCGAGTCCTTCGCGTATGTCGCTTTCCGTGAGGTCGGGCTTGGCGGCGGCGAGCGCGGTCGCGCACATCACCATGCCGGGCGTGCAGAAGCCGCATTGCAGGCCGTGGCATTCGCGGAACGCGGCCTGCATGGGATGCAGCTCGCCGTTTTTCGCGAGGCCTTCGATCGTCGTCACCTCCATGCCGTCGCACTGCACCGCGAGCTGGTTGCACGACTTGATCGCGCGGCCGTTCAGGTGGACCGTGCAGGCCCCGCATTGTGCGGTGTCGCAGCCGACGTGCGTGCCGGTGAGACGCTGCTGTTCGCGCAGGAACTGGACGAGGAGCGTGTGGGGTTCGACCTCGGCGGTCACGGGCGCGCCGTTGACCGTGAGGCTAATACTGATCGCCATTGATGTGTCTCCAATGTCGACCGGAGCACGGCGCTGCGTGTGGCTCCGGTCCCATGCCAGATGATGGGATAGAGACCTGCCTGGGCCCGCTTTTTTACACTGAATCGACCGCCATAACCGCCCGCAGGAAAACTCGCCCGTCCAACGCATTGCGCTTCATTGCGCGTGCAACGCACGGCGCCACGCAAACCACGCGGGGCGCTTCGGGCGGATCGAACCATTGCGGGTGGAGCGGAATCTGGGTCCGGCTGGTGCCTTGCTTTTCAGTGAAGCCTGGGGTGACGCCCGGACAGTAAAGCACAATTTGCCGAATTTCGCTGCGCGGGGTTTTACCCTCCAGAATGCTTGCAGCGTGCGCAAAAAAACGGCCCGCCTCGATGACTCGGGGCGGGCCGTTGCGTTGCAGTGCAGCGATCGATGGCAATCCAGGCAGGATCTGGGCGGGATCGAAGCGCCGCGAAGATCACGCAAACATCAGTCGTGATGCACGCGCTCGTGCGGTGCGTGGGCGAGACGCGAATGGCGGCGCGAATAGCCGAAGTAGACGATGAGGCCGAACGCGGTCCAGACGAGGAACGCGACCCACGTGAGCGGCTGGAGATTGATCATCAGGAACAGGCACGAAGCGACCGCGAGAATCGGCACCACGGGCACGCCCGGGCAGCGGAACGCGCGCGGCAGGTGCGGGTGGGTCTTGCGCAGCACGAGCACGGCGATCGACACCATCGAGAAGGCGGCGAGCGTGCCGATGTTGATCAGCTCGGCGAGCACGTTCAGCGGCACGAGCGCGCCGATCAGACCAAAGAAAATGCCGACGAGCCAGGTCGTGAAGAACGGCGTGGCGAAGCGCGGATGCACCTTCGAGAGTTTGGCGGGCAAGAGGCCGTCGCGCGACATCGCGTAGATGATGCGGGTCTGGCCGTAGCTCATCACGAGGATCACGGTGAGCATGCCGAGCACGGCGCCCAGATCGATGAAGCCCGCGACCCAGTTTTCGCCCGCCACCTGCAGCGCGAACGAAACCGGGTGGCCGACATGGGCGAAGCGCGGCGAGGGCACGATGCCGGTCACGACCGCCGCCACGGCGACGTACAGCACCGCGCACACGGCGAGCGAGGCGATGATGCCGACGGGCAGATCGCGCCTGGGGTTCTTCACTTCTTCGGCGGCGGACGACACTGAGTCGAAGCCGATGAACGCGAAGAACATCACGGCCGCGGCACCGAACACGCCGCGCCAGCCGTTGGGCATGAACGGATGCCAGTTCGCGGGGGTGACGTGGAACACGCCCACGGCGATCACGAGCAGCACCACGGTCACCTTGATCGCCACCATGATGTTGTTGATGCGCGTGGATTCGCGCACGCCCACGGAAAGCAGCCCCGTGATCGCCATCATCACGAGGAAGGCGGGCAGATTGAAGAGCGTGTGCACGCCGGGCACAGCGCCGGGCGCGGCCGAGAGCGCGGCGGGCAGCGTGAGGCCGAAGCCCGAAAGCAGCGACTGCAGGTAGCCCGACCAGCCCACCGAGACCGCGGAGGTGGCGAGGCCGTACTCGAGCATCAGGTCCCAGCCGATCACCCATGCGGCCAGCTCGCCGAGCGTGGCGTACGAATAGGTGTAGATCGAGCCGGCCACGGGAATGGTCGAGGCGAACTCGGCGTAGGCGAGCGCGGCGAAGCAGCAGGCCACGGCCGCGATCAGGAACGCGATCATGAGCGCCGGGCCGGCCTGCACGGCGCCCGTGCCGGTCAGCACGAAAATGCCGGTGCCGATGATCGCGCCGATGCCGAGAAAGGTGAGGTCGAGTGCGCCGAGTGCTTTTTTCAGGCCGGCGCCCTGGGCGCTCGCCTGCAACATGTGCTCGACGTTCTTCTTGCGAAAGAGGGACATTTGGCGGGGAACTCCACGTAAAACGCGCGAAGGCGAGGAGCTGGAGCGGTGGTTCACCCGTGGTTGACCCATGATTGACCTACGCCCGCCTGCGCCGGCTTCGCGTGCCGGATGTCTTTGGGGGAAACCCTAAATTTTAGCGGAAGTCGTGCGCGAGACCGGTCGAGCAGGGTCGGAAACGCTCGTTTGACGCGGACGATTCCGCCGCAATCGGCGACGCCCGAGCGCGATCCTTGCCGGGACCCGCGCAAACGGCGCAATTCATTTCCGGATCAGCGGGTTGTGGCGAGAAGGCCGCCTCGATGCCGCAGGGACGCCGGAACGTCAGGCGTTGACGGTAGGCGAGAGGTCGACGAGCCGGTTGCTCATCACATAGAAGGTCAGCTCGGCGTTGTTGGTGAGCTTCATCTTTTCGAGCAGGCGCGTGCGGTAGACGCTCACCGTCTTCACCGACAGCGAGAGCGCGTGGGCGATGTCGGTGAGACGCTTGCCCGAGGCGAGCATGCACAGCGTCTGGTATTCGCGGTCGGAGAGCTTCTCGTGGGGCAGCTGCTCGCCGTCCACCAGCACGTAGTCGGCGAGCGCTTCGGCCATCGCCGGGCTCACGTACTTGCGGCCCGCGGCGACCTGCTGGATCGCGGAGATCATCTGCGCGGCGTCCACCGTCTTCGAGAGATAGCCGGCCGCGCCCGCCTTCAGCGCGCGCACCGCGTATTGATCCTCGCGATACATCGAGAACATCAGCACCGGCACGCGCGGCGCCTTTTTCTTGGCGCGCTTGAGCACCTCCACGCCGTTCATGTCGGGCAGCGAGATGTCGAGCAGGACCACGTCGCACACGTGTTTCGCAATCGCGGCGAGCGCCTCGGCGCCCGTTTGCGCCTCGATCACCTCGGCGGCAATGCCGCGGTCGAGCAGCAGCTGGCGAACGCCCTGGCGCACGACGGCATGGTCGTCGACGAGCAGGATGCGATGGGTCATGAGCGGGCGCCTTCTTTGATGAGGAGGGGCGAGGCGGAATGGGCGACGCCGAGCAGCGCGTCCCACGCGAAGCGTGCGCGCACGGTCGTGCCGCGCGGGGCGGCTTCCTGCGGTGCGTCGTCGTGATGCGTGCGT
Organism: Paraburkholderia sp. EG287B; assembly: GCF_040965595.1. Taxonomy (NCBI): domain Bacteria; kingdom Pseudomonadati; phylum Pseudomonadota; class Betaproteobacteria; order Burkholderiales; family Burkholderiaceae; genus Paraburkholderia; species Paraburkholderia sp. EG287B. Next base: position 93,393 of record NZ_JBFRCG010000011.1, on the reverse strand, counting down.
GCGATGCCGCCTTTGACGGCGCGCAGCGAGCCGCCGAAGGCGGCGCAGCGCTCGCGCATGCCGGCGAGGCCGTAGTGGCCGGAGCGGCTCGTGCCGTTGTCTGTGCTGTCGTCGCCATGACCATTCGTCAGGCTGCGACGCATGCGGCCCGCGGCGCGCGCGAGGCCGATGCCGTCGTCGGCGATCGTGAGCGTGAGGTGGCGCGCCGTGCTTTCGAGCCGCACCTCGGCGCACGTGGCCTGCGCGTGGCGCGCCACGTTGGCGAGCGCTTCCTGGGCGACGCGGAACACGGCGAGCGCGGCCTCGGCGGGCAGGCGGGCGAGGCGCGCGTCGTCGCTGGCGCTGGCTACGCTTGCGGCGAGGCCCGTGCGCGCCGCGAAGCCGCGCACCCAGCTCGACAGCGCGGGCGCCAGGCCCGCGTCGAGGTGCGGCGCGTGCAGGCCGTCGAGCACCTGGCGCATCGCGCCGGTGGCGGCTTCGAGCGAGCGGGCGACGAGCGCGAGCGCCTCGGCGCATTGCGGCGGGGCGTTGGCGGGCAGCCAGGTGTGGACGTTGGCGAGCGCGAAGTGCGTGGCGGCGAGTTCCGCGCCGACGCTGTCGTGCAGGTCGCGCGCGAGTTGGTGGCGGACGGCTTCGTCGGCGTGGATGGACTGGGCGGCGCTGCCGTGGGCAAGCGTGCGGCTCGCGCGCCGGCGCGCGCCGCGTGCTGGCGCGGCAATCTGCCGATGCGCGCGGTCGAGGCCTTCGAGCGCGGCCACCGTGGCCGCCTCGTCGGCCGCAGCGGACCATGCGAGGAGGGCGAGGCCGTCGACGCCATGAGCGGCGCGCGGCGCATCGCCGGCGGGCGTGCGCGCGTTCGGCGCGGCGTATCTCGACGTATCCATCATTCCCCCGTTCAGGAACCGGTTCCTGCTGTCAGACGTCCGTCGGGATTTGGCCTCCCCGGCGTGACGACGAACAGCACGGCGCAGCGTAACGAAATTTACAACCAGTAACAACCTGGCTCTGCCCCTGGACACGTATCAATGTGTCCAATGTTGCGCTGCGATAATATCTTAAAAAAGGAAAAACTTCAGGCTGGACAAGGGTTAGCGGCCAAACTTCAGGTGTAGCGTGAGGTCGCGGGCCTTTGTCATGTAGGAAAAATACTGACAGGAAAGGTATCGCATTTGTGTGACAACTGTAACTGTGCCAGCGACAAAATAAAGGGCGCAAATAAAAATGCGCAGGCGAAAAAAAACCGGAGCACGAGGCTCCGGTTCTTCTTGTCGCGAGTGACCTGAGGCGGGCGCTTAACCGACGAACGCCTTTTCCACCACGTAGTGACCCGGCTGGTTGTTGCTGCCTTCCGTGAGGCCGGCCTTTTCGAGCAGTTCGACGGTGTCGCGCAGCATGTGCGTGCTGCCGCAGAGCATGATGCGGTCGCGCTCGGGCGAGAACGTCGGCAGATCGAGGTCTTCGAACAGCTTCTTCGTGTCGATCAGTTCGGTGATGCGGCCGCGGTTGTCGAACACTTCGCGCGTGACGGTCGGGTAGTACACCAGCTTTTCGCGCACGATTTCGCCGAGGTATTCATGCTCGCGCAGTTCTTCGGTGATGAAGTCCTTGTACGCGAGTTCGTCGACGAAACGGCAAGTGTGCGTGAGCACGATCTTGTCGAAGCGGTCGTAGATGTCCGGGTCCTTGATGATCGACATGAACGGGGCGAGGCCCGTGCCGGTCGAGAGCAGCCACAGCACCTTGCCGGGCAGCAGGTTGTCGGCCACCAGCGTGCCGACGGGCTTCTTGCCGATCAGCACCTTGTCGCCGATCTTCAGGTGCTGCAGGCGCGACGTGAGCGGGCCGTCCGGCACCTTGATGCTGAGAAACTCCAGATGCTCTTCGTAGTTGGCGCTCGCGAGCGAGTACGCGCGCATCAGCGGCTTGCCGTCCACTTCGAGGCCGACCATGGTGAACTGGCCGTTGTCGAAACGCAGGGCCTGGTCGCGCGTGCAGGTGAAGCTGAAAAGCGTGTCGGTCCAGTGATGGACGCTCAGAACGGTTTCTTCGGTGAATTTGCTCATGGTTCCTGAAGTGCGAAACAAGCGCCGCCTGACTGCGGCGATCCTGCCGGCCTGCTGTCCAGTACAGCGTAGCTTTGACGATATGCCCGGGACCCGGCGGCCTGGTGTTACGCCACGGCAGGCAAGTCCCTGTTGTTTTGCCAGTTCGCCCCGCTGCGAACGAGGCGCAATCCGCTATTTTACCGCGCTCGAGCCGCAAGGACCCGGTCGATCCTGCTTGTCGATCTGCCTGGACCGGGTTGGGTCCCCTGCGCGGCAAGGGAGGGTGGCTCGCTGCGGCGGTGTGCTGGCATCCGCGCGCCGGCGCAACACGCAACGGCCGGGACTGCTGGCGACGGCAAAAGGGGGCGGCGGGTCAAACTTCGCCGGGCCTCGCGGGCCGCAGCGGACCTTGCCAGGACCCGCGAGAGCGGGCTTTCCTGTTGCTGGCGACACGCGGCAGATTGCGAAAACGCGATCGGCGTGTGCGAATTTTCGGCTAAATGATACCGGAAGGTCTGACAGCCCGCAGCATTGACCCTGCTGGCGGGGCAGTTTCGACGCGGCTTTTAGGCGCCGATACGCGCGTAATGGCGCCAACTTCGACGCTGCAGCGGTGCTGCGGCGGTGCGCCGCGGCGACCGGGGAGCCCGAGGCGCATGAACGCGCCCTAGCGGTCGGCCGCGAGCTTCACGCCGAGCCCGATCAGCGCGGCGCCGCAAAACGCGTCGATCGGGCGGCGCAGGCGGCGGTAGCCGCGCTGGGTGCGGTCGTCGGCGAACAGGAAGGCGAGGCTGCAATGCCAGCCGAACGACATCGCGGCGACCGTGCCGAGCGCGACGCCATAGAACCACAGCGGCGGATGTGCCGGAAACACGGCCGCGAACACGCTGGTCCAGAACACGCACGACTTGGGGTTCGTGAGGCAGGTGATGAGTCCCGCGCGCCAGGTGCGCAGCCACGCGCGCCGGTCGGCGCGAGGCGGCGGTGCGACTGCGGCCTGTGCCGCGGCAGCCAGCTCGCGGCGCACGCCGGAGCGCAGCAGCTTGAGCCCGAACCAGACGAGATAGAGCGCGCCGGCCACGCGCACGCCGTTGTAGAGCCAGCCGATGTGCTGCAGCACGGCCGCGAAGCCGAGCATGGCGAGCGCCGCCCAGAGTGTCGAGCCGACGCCCACGCCCGCCGCCGAGGCGACGCCCAGGCCGCGCCGGCCGGCAAGCGAAAGCTGCGTGACCATGAAGAAGTTCGGGCCGGGGCTGATGAGCGCAAACAGATAGACGACAACGATCTGCAGCAGCGTGGCGAGGTAATGCATCTGAGGAGACCTGACGAAACGCGCGGCGCGCGCGACGCGACATATTAGCGCGGGCTTGCGCGTGCCGGTGGCCGCGATCGGGAGCGTGTCGCGCGGATGCTTCGGCGGAACCGCGTCGCGCCGCGGCCCGGCGCGTCAGTCTTCGAGCCGCAGGCGCGCCATGTACGGCAGGTGATCGGAGAGCCAGGCGGTCTCCTGCGCGGGCTGGATCAGCTCGACGGGCTTGAGGCCCCGCACGAACATCTTGTCGAGCGCGAGCGCCGGCGAGAAGGCCGGAAAGGTGCGCGCCGGCTCGCCGAGCAGCGTCGCGACTTCCTGCAGCCCATGCTCCGCGAAGAGCGGCACGGAGTCGTTGCGCCAGTCGTTGAAGTCGCCCGCCAGCACGAGCGGCCCCTGCGGCGCTTCCTTCACGATCCAGTGCGCGATCCAGTTCATCTGCCGCAGCCGCGCACTGCGCGTGAGCGCAAGGTGCGCGCACAGCAGCGTGACGGACTGGCCGGCTACGTTTGCGCGCGCAACGAGCAGCCCGCGCCGCTCGAAGCGGTGCGCGGAGATGTCCCAGCGTCCGCCCAGATCGAGCGGATGCGGCGAAAGAATCGCATTGCCGTGCCGCCATGAAGGCTTGAACACGTTGGGCCCGAGGGCGATCTGCAATTCGAGCGCGGTGGCGATTTCGGTGGCCTGGCAGTGCCAGACGTCGTCGAGCGGGTCGCCCAGCTGCGCGCCGAAGGCCGAGGCGAGCACCGGCTGCGGCAAGCGGCGGGCCATCGCTTCCTGCAGAAACCAGGCGTCGGCATGGGTGGACTGGACCCAGCGCCGCATCGCCTCCCAGGCCTCGAAGCCCAGCGGCGAGCGGCCCTTGTGCAGATTCCAGCTCACGGCCACGAAGTCTTTGCTCAGTGAAGTGTCGATGAGCGGTTGTTCGGGATTTCGCATGCGTTTTTTTCTAACGGATTGGGTCACGCCGGGTCGTGCATTGGATCGGTGCGGTCACTGTGCGGACGGCGGCGCGAGTATCGCGCGCACCCGGTACGCCAGCGAGGGGTTCTGGTCGACGATCTGCCAGGTCACCCACTGCCCATCGGGCACGATCAGGCCCGGATGGCTCGCGCTCACCTGGCGCGGCTGCGGCGGCAGCCGGCAGCCTTCGGGCGTCGTCGGCACGGCGTCGTTTTCGAGCGTTTCCTGCGCCTCGACCGACAGGACGACCAGGTTCGCGCGCACCTGCAACGGCGAAACGGTGATCGTGCGCGACAGATCGATGCTGCCTGCCGGCTGATCTTTGCAGCCCACGTTGTGCGAGACGACCTTGTGATGCGTGTCCGTATGCGCCTGGCCGATCGAGGTCGTGCCATTGAACGCGTCGATTTGCTGGCCGTCGCGCATGACCTGCAGCTCCCACTGGACAGCGCCCTGGGTGACAGGCGCCGCCTCGGGCGCCACAGCGGTCCCCGCGGGCGCAGTGGGCGGCGGCGGTGGTGGCGGGGGCGTCACGGCGCGTGAGGTCGCGGGCGGAGGAGGCGCCGGCGCTTGCGCGCCCGGCAGGATGGGGGGTTCCGAAGGCGTCGTATAGGCCGGCTGCGCCGTTCCCTGCGCCAGCGCGCACACGCTCGTTCCCGAGAGGGCGGCCAGGATCAGCAGGGCAAGGCAATGTTTCCACAACTTCATATGGGTGGCTCCGTGCACGGCGCCGCGCGAAGCGACAGTGTCGGCAACGCTACGGCGGGGCGGGTACGTTCTGACCATCGATCCTATACCGGGTTCGCAAACGCCGGACCGCAGCGGTTCATGAGAGATGGGGACGCGGCGGGCGCGCTTCAACCATCGTGCGTCGAACGATTGGTTATTGAAGTGCAACAAACATAAATCTGTCTGCGTGTTTTGGCGAAAATTGTTGTCGTGGCTGCAACGGTGACTTGTTGCTTATCGGGATGGTTTTTCGATAGCCCGTGTTTACACTGGCTTCGACGTGTCCGACACGTTGTCCGGATTCCGCCGGCTGGCCAGCATGGGTTGCAAAGCTTGCCGGGCATCGCCTCGAAGGAGCCTCGCCATGAAGCCGTCCGTTACGCTTGCTGCCCTGCTGGTCAGCGCCGCCACCGCCCTTGCCGCCGCGCCCGCATTCGCGGGCGGCGATGCGGCGACGCCAGAGGTTCAATCACTTCCCGTCGCGGCGGTCGCCACGAACGCCCCGAAGACGCGCGCCCAGGTGAAGGCCGAGCTGGCCAGCGCCCGTGCGCACGGCGAACTGAGTCTGGACCCGAATTCGCCGGCTTATCCGCAGCAATACGCGATGGGCGGCTATACCGCGCCTCGCGAGCAGGCCGCGGGCTTCTTCCACGCTCGCAACGTCGACAACTGACGCCTCGGCGGGTGCGCGGCGACAATCTATCTCTGTTCCCTTCCGCTCTTTCCTTGCGAGAGTCTGGCGTAGCCTCCCCGCCGGGCGGCGTACAATTTTTGTCACGCGGCGGCGCGCGTTGTGCGTTGCCCATCCCATGGCAGAGAGGATCGCGGCGCGGCTGGCTTGCCTGTCGGCGCTGCGAAGGCGGGACGCAGGGACATGGACCAGATCGAATGCGTGGTGATCGGCGCGGGCGTGGTCGGCCTCGCCGTAGCGCGTGCGCTTGCGGCGCGCGGGCGCGAGGTGATCGTGCTCGAAGCCGCCGAGGCCATCGGCACCAGCACCAGTTCGCGCAATAGCGAGGTCATTCACGCCGGGCTCTACTACCCGCGCGGCTCGCTCAAGGCCACATTGTGCGTGCGCGGGCGCGAAATGCTCTACGAGTACTGCGCGTCGCACAACGTCACGCACGCGCGCTGCGGCAAGCTGCTCGTCGCCACGGCGGCGAACCAGATTCCGCAACTCGAGGCGATTCGCGCGCGCGGCAAGGAAAACGGCGTGTTCGACCTCACGCGCATCAGCGGCAGCGAGGCGCTCGCGCTCGAACCGGCGCTCGAATGCGTCGCGGCCGTGTACTCGCCGCAAACCGGCATCGTCGACAGCCATCAGCTCATGCTTGCGCTGCAAGGCGACGCCGAGCGCGACGGCGCCGTGATCGCGCTGAAGTCGCCGGTCGAGTCGATCGATGCGCTGGGCAGCGGCTTCACGGTGCGAACGGGCGGCGACGCGCCGATCGACATCCGCGCCGGCTGCGTCGTCAATAGCGCAGGCCTGTATGCGACGAAGCTCGCCAAACGCATTCGCGGGCTCGACGCGCGCCACGTGCCGCCGTTCTATCTGGCGCGCGGCAATTACTTCAGCGTGTCGGGTCGCGTGCCGTTCTCGCGTCTCATCTACCCGATGCCCAACGACGCCGGCCTCGGCGTGCATCTCACGCTCGATCTGGGCGGCCAGGCGCGCTTCGGCCCCGACGTCGAATGGATCGATGCGGTCGATTACGACGTCGATCCCCGCCGCGCCGAGTCCTTCTACGCGCAGATCCGCACCTACTGGCCCGCGCTGCCCGACGGCGCGCTGCAGCCGGCCTACGCGGGCATCCGCCCGAAGCTCTCGGGGCCTGGCGAACCGGCCGCCGATTTCATGATCCAGGGCGCGGCGTCGCACGGCGTGCGCGGCCTCGTGAACCTGTTCGGCATCGAGTCGCCGGGGCTCACGGCTTCGCTGGCGATCGCGCAGCGCGTCTGCGAGATGGCTTCGTTCGATTGATCGGGCTTTGCGCCCTTCTTCCAGTGAGCGGCATCATGCCGCTCACTTATCTCCAGCATTGCAGCGTCACCGGGGCTTGCTTCGTTGATAAGCTTCTTCGCGACGCCGCCACCAGAGCGGCTCAGAGGCATGCGCGGCACGCGCCACACGAAAGCGCCGCGCGAAAACCCAGCGAACGAATCGCCACAATACTGGAGTGAGTCATATGAAATCGTCCCGCCGCAGCTTTCTGATTACGAGCATCGGCGTCGCTTCGACGCTCGCGCTTTCGCGCCAGGCCTTCGCCGACGCGCCCAAGGCTGCCGAATCCGATCCCACCTCACAGGCGCTCGGCTACAAGCTCGACGCGACCAAGGTCGACCGAGCGAAGTTCGCGAAGTACGCCGCCGGCCAGGACTGCAGCAACTGCACGTTCTATCAGGGCAAGGCCACCGACGCGTTCGCGCCGTGCCCGATGTTCGGCGGCAAGCAGGTCGCCGGTAAGGGCTGGTGCAGCGCCTATAACAAGAAGGCGTGATGAATCGGCGCGGGCGGTGCAATGCGTAGACCCCACGCGCTTCGCTGCCCGCGCCCGTCGCTCAGAAAGGAAGCGCAGGCGCGCTAGAGCCGCGCCTGCAGCAGCGGCGGCCGGCGGTTGAACCACGGGCGCGCCGCCTCCAGCTGCGCCGCGAGGCGCAGCAACAACGCGTCGTTGCCCTCGCGTGCGGCGAACTGAACGCCGATCGGCAGCCCACGAGCGTTCCACGCGAGCGGCACCGACATCGACGGCTGGCCCGTCAGGTTGAACAGCTCCGTGCAGCCCGCCCACGCGAACGCCTTGTTCGAGGCTTCGGTCAGCAGCTTTCTCATCAGCACTTCCACCGGCATGGCCGTGACCGCGCGCATCTGGATGCGCTCGCTCTGGCTTGGCTTCAGTTCGCCGATTTTCACCGGCGGCGCCGCGAGCGTCGGGCACAGCAGCACGTCGTAGCGCTTCATCAGGTCGGCGAGCTGCGCCGTGATGCGCTGCTGCACGTCGAGCGCCGCGGGCAGCTCGCGCTCGCCGAGCTTCTGGCCGATGTGCGCCATGGCCCAGGTGGCGATCTCGAACTCCCGGCGGCGCGGCTTAGTGCCGGTGATGTCGTCCGCGTGCAGCACGTACTGTTCGGCCACCACCGACCACAGCATGAGGAACGCTTCGCGCGCCTGCCCGTAGTTCACGGGCAGCGAATACGGCTCCACGCGATGGCCGAGCGACGTGAGCAGTTCGGCGGCGTCGTCGAGCGCGCTGCGCACTTCGGGCGAAACCGTGTCCGCGAACATCGGCTCGGTCAGCAGCGCGATGGCGAGCGGCTTCGATCCGTCGAGCGGCGCGCGCGCGGCGGCGAGGAAGGTGCCGGGCGCGCCGGCAGGCAGCGCGGGGTCGCCGGCGATCAGGTCGAGCATCAGCGCGCTGTCACGCACGCTGCGCGACACCGCGAGATCGACGCCGAGCGCGCCGGGCGGCGGCGGCACGTCGGACGCGGGCTGGAACGCGCGCGACGGCTTGAAGCCGAAGAGCCCGCAGCACGACGCCGGAATGCGGATCGACCCGCCGCCGTCGGACGCATGCGCGAGCGGCACGATGCCCGCCGCGACCGAGGCGGCCGCGCCGCCGCTCGAGCCGCCGGGCGTGTGATCGAGGTTCCACGGGTTGCGGCAGGGGCCGAACAGCTCGGGTTCGGTATAGGGCATCTGCCCGAGTTCCGAGGCGCTGGTCTTGCCGAAGATGTTCAGGCCCGCGGCGCGAAAGCGCGCGATCACGGGCGCGTCGGCGGTGGGGATGTAGTGGCGGTAATGGCGGCTGCCGAGCGTCATGCGCAGCCCGGCCACCGCCGCGCCGAGGTCCTTGACGAGAAACGGCACGCCCGCGAGCGGCCCTTCGCTCAGCGCACTCACGCCGTTGCCGGACGCCTCGATGCGCCGCGCGCGCTCGCGCGCCGCTTCATAGTCCTTGAGGACGATGGCGTTGATGGCAGGGTTGGTGGCTTCCGCACGGGCGATGGCGGTGTCGAGCAACTCGCGCGCGCTCACCTCGCGGCGGCGCACGAGATCGGCGAGGCCGATGGCGTCGTATTCCAGATAGTCGGACTGCAAGGCGCGCACTCCTCGTCGTCGGGTTGGGGCCGGGCTTGGGCGATACGGGCTACGCAAGGAGTGTAAGCGGGCGGCGCGCTTGCGGGGTCTGTCGTTGCGCGCGCATCGATGCAGCAGGGGTGCGCGCACAACGACTGACGGGCGGCGGCAAGGCCTCATCGCGACAACCGCCGCCGCCCGAAGGGTATTACAGATGCTCGGCGAGGAAGCTCAGCGTGCGGCCGTGCGCGAGCGCCGAAGCGTGCTGGTTGTACGAGGCGCGCACCGAGCAGTTGAAGCCGTGATCGGCGTTCGGGTACAGGTGGAACTCGGCGTTCGGGCGGCCCGCGAAGCGCTCCTTCACCTGGCCCACCGCCGACAGCGGAATGCCGTGATCGAGCTCGGCGTAGTGGAAGAGAATCGGCTTGGTGACCTGGTCGGCGAGATCGAGCTGATTCTGGATGCCGCCGCCGTAGTAGGACACCGCTGCATCCACCGAGCCGCTGGCGGCCGCGAGGTAGGCAAGGCGGCCGCCGAAGCAGTAGCCGATCGCCGCGACCTTGCCCGTGCACTCGGGCAGCGCGCGCAGCGCGGCCGCCGTCGCGGCGATGTCCTCGACCACGAGGTTGACGTCCGTCTTCTGCATCAGTGCGATGCCGCGATCGCGGTCCGCGCCCACGTAGTCGAGTTCGACGCGCGGGGCTGCGCGCCAGAACACGTCGGGGGCGATCGCCACGTAGCCGTCGAGCGCGTATTGCTCGACGACGTCGCGGATGTGCCCGTTCACGCCGAAGATCTCCTGCAGGATGACGATGCCCGGGCCCTTGCCGCCCTTGGGCAGCGCGAGGTACGCGCCGAAGCTGTCATTGCCGGCGGGAATGTCGATCCATTGGGTGGAAACGCTCATGTTGTTTCTCCGTCTTCATCAATGAGTCATGCGACGCGCCGCAGCGCTCAGGCAGGCGGCTCGCACACTGCCCGCGGCGCGTCGCGAAATCGGGGAGCCAGTTTGCCATAGGCCCTTGAACCTCTGCAGCGCACGCCACGGAAACCTCGTTCTCGCAAGCGGATCGTAATGATCTTGATTATTCATTTTTCGGGCGCGAGGGCTTTGGCTAGAGTCGGTAGCGATTTGTACCGTTATCGCTCATTCCGCCATACAAGGATCGCCTCATGAGTTCTGCTCCCGCGTTGCGCACATCGCCCGACTTTTCCACGCCGTTCAGCCGCCGCTTCGGTTTGCGCCTGCCGCTCGTGCAGGGGCCGATGGCGGGCGGCCCGACCACGCCCGCGCTCGTCGCGGCGGTATCCAACGCGGGCGGGCTCGGTTTTCTCGCCGGCGCGGCGCTCGCGCCCGAAAAGATCGCGAGCGAAGTCGCCGCGATTCGCGCGCTCACGGACAAGCCGTTCGGCGTGAATCTCTTCGTGCTCGACCCCGCGCATCCCGAAGAGGCCACCGTGCGCCGCGCGCTCGAAGCGATCGATCCGGTGGCGGCGCAGTTCGGCCTGCCGCCCGGCGAGGCGCTCGCACGTTACGCGCCCGACGTTCGCGCGCAACTGCACATGGTGATCGAGTTGCGCGTGCCGGTGGTGAGCTTCACGTTCGGCCTGTTGCCCAAGGCCGATGTTGCTCGCCTGCAGGCAGCGGGCAGCTACGTGATGGGCACGGCGACGCACGTGGCCGAAGCCCTCGCGTGGCGCGACGCGGGTGCGGATGCGATCGTCGCGCAAGGCGCCGAAGCGGGCGGGCACCGCGGCACGTTCATCGGCGAGGCGCCGCACGCGCTCGTCGGCACGATGGCGCTGGTGCCGCAACTCGTGGATGCCGTCGAGGCGGCCGGCCTGCCGGTGCTGGCGGCGGGCGGCATCATGGACGGGCGCGGCATCGTCGCGGCGCTCGCGCTGGGCGCGCAAGGCGTGCAGATGGGCACCGCGTTTCTCGGCTGCGCGGAAAGCGCGATTCCCGCCGAGTGGAAGGCGCGGCTGCGTGCGTCGACGGATACCGCGACCTCGGTCACGCGCGCGATCACCGGGCGCCACGCGCGCGGCATTCGCAATCCGCTCATGCAGCAGCTCGAGGCGCGGCCCGAGACGGTCGCGCCGTACCCCGTGCAGAACGCGCTCACGCAGCCGTTGCGTCAGCGCGCGGCGCGCGAGAACGACGGCAACTATCTTTCGCTGTGGTCGGGGCAGGGCGCACCGCTTTCGCGCACGCGCGAGGCGGGTCTGGGCGCCGCGCAAATCGTTGCGGCGCTCGATGCCGAATCGCGCGCGCTTCTCGGCAAACTGTTCAGCGAACGACTCGGCAGACTCAGTCACGACGCGTGAGGTATCTGGCCGCATGAGATGCGGGTCTGCAACGCATCGGCGTCCGAAATTAATCGAATGCTTACTTGAACCGGCACGCGCAAAAAGCGCGTGCCCGACGCGCGCGCAACTCGCAAACGTTATCGCGAATGCGAGGGATTTTCATATGGTCGCAAGGCGTCCTGGTGTATTCCCGGAACGCGTGCGCTAACACACCAATAACTCCCGTCAACCAATCCAAAAAACGATTCGCGCGGGACCTCTCAGGGAATCTCCCAATAATTGGATCCAAAGTCGGGATGCCTTATTACATAAGGCTTGCGGTCGATTGATCAGGGTTTCGAACTGTTCTTGCACTACGCATATTGGTACTCGCACCAATATCTGAAAAAAATCCCCCAAATTAATTTGATCACCTACACTTGCGCGCAAGTATGGATGGGCGGCCCGCCATGAACGGACCATTCGCCATGCTGGCCAGGTGCATCAAGGATGCATCCTGCGTGGTCGTCCGCACGGGGAGCGACACGTTCGGGGCGCGGGAGCACTGGGCGATTACGTAGCTTTTGGGTTCGAAACTGGAGACTTACATGACTATCAAGCTTCACAAGCTGTTGCCGATCAGCGCTGCGGCCATTATGTTCGCGTCGTTCGCAACGGCAGCGAGCGCAGACGTTACGGTCAAGATTGGCCACGTCGCGCCGCTTACGGGTGGGATTGCGCACCTCGGTAAAGACAACGAAAACGGCGCACGTCTCGCAGTCGAAGAGATCAACGCGAAGGGCCTCATGGTCGGCGGCCAGAAGGTCACGCTCGTGCTCGACGCACAAGACGACGCGGCTGACCCGCGCACGGCCACCCAGGTCGCGCAGAAGCTCGTCGACGACAAGGTCGTTGCCGTCGTCGGCCACCTGAACTCGGGCACTTCGATCCCGGCATCGAAGATCTACAGCGATGCAGGCATCGTGCAGATCTCGCCGTCGGCCACGAACCCGGCCTACACGCAACAAGGCTTCAAGACGACCTACCGTGTCGTGGCGACGGACGCCCAGCAGGGCCCGGCGCTCGCGAACTACGCGGCGAAGAACCTGAAGGTCAAGACCGTTGCCGTGGTCGACGACTCGACGGCTTATGGCCAGGGTCTCGCGAACGAATTCGAGAAGACCGCCAAGTCGCTCGGCATGAACGTGCTGTCGCATGACGCGACGAACGACAAGGCCGTGGACTTCCGCGCCATTCTGACGAAGATCAAGGGCGAAAACCCCGACGCGATCATGTACGGCGGCATGGACGCCACCGGCGGCCCGTTCGCCAAGCAAGCCAAGCAGCTTGGCCTGCGCGCGAAGGTGCTCGCGGGTGACGGCGTCTGTACCGACAAGCTGGCCGACCTCGCTGGCGACGCGACCGACAACATCGTGTGTTCGGAAGCAGGCATGGCGCTCGAAAAGATGCCGGGCGGCAAGGAATTCGAAGCCAAGTTCGAGAAGCGCTTCGGCCAGCCGATCCAGATCTACGCACCGTTCACGTATGACGCTGTGTACATCATCGTCGACGCCATGAAGCGTGCGAACTCGACGGATCCGGCAAAGATCCTCGCCGAAATGCCGACGACGGACTACAAGGGCGTGATTGGCGAGACGACCTTCGATTCGAAGGGCGACCTCAAGCACGGCGTGATCTCGCTGTACAACTACAAGTCGGGCAAGAAGTCGCTGCTCGACGTCGTGAAGATGTAAATCGCGCTTAGCGCGTATTTACCGATTTCGCTCACGCGATTGGAAAAGCCCGCGGGTTTCGGCCCGCGGGCTTTTTTTCTCGTTTGGGGTTGCGCGCCGCGCGGCTATCGATGCGCTAGAAGCGCTTTCAGATCCCCAGCCGCCGCAGCACCTTCGGCCCCGCAAACGCCACGAGCGCCGCGCACAACGCCACCACGGCGAGCCCGACCGTGAGATTGGTCACCTGCGTGATGCCGCCGATCACCACCGGGCCGAACAGCAAGCCGAAATACGCAATGCCCGCGACGTGCGCTAGCCCTTCGGCCGCGTGAATGCCTTTCACGCGCGCGGCGGCCGCGAACAGCACCGGCATCATGTTGGCGAGGCCGAGGCCCATCAGCGTGAAGCCCGTGAGCGCCGTGAACGAGAACGGCAGCAACAGCGCGCCGATCATGCCCGCGCACGCGAGCGAGGCGCTCGCCATCACGAGCTGCGGCGCGCCAAAGCGTGCGCGCACGGCGTCGCCGGCGAAGCGCGCCGCGGCCATGCCGCCCGAGAACGCCGCGTAGGCCGCGCTGGCGAGCGCAGGTGTGGAGAGCACCACGTCGCGCATGTAGACTGTGGCCCAGTCGTACATTGCGCCTTCGGCGATCAGCGCGATGAGCGCGATGGCGCCGAGCGCCCAGAGCGCGGGCGTGCGCCAGCGGTTGCCGGTTTTCGCGTGCTCCCCGTGTGTGGCGTGCGGCACGTGCGGCAGGACGGCCGGGCACGAGACGAACAGCACGAGCGCCGCCAGCGCCGAAGCGAGAAAGAGATGCAGCGCCGGCGCCATGCCGCGCGCGAGCAGCGCGCCGCCAATCGCCGCGCCCGCCATGCCGCCCAGGCTGAACATGCCGTGCAGCCCCGACATGATCGGCTTGGCGACGGCTTCTTCCACGGCGCTCGCTTCGGCGTTCATGGCGACGTCGAGCGTGGCCATGCCCACGCCGAAAAAGGCGAGCACGACGATCAGCATCCAGTAATACGGGACCACGAGGATCAGCGCGCCGCACACGGACATCGTCAGGCCGCCGGTGAGGCAGGCGCGGCGCGAGCCCACGCGCGCGATCCAGCCGCCGATGGTCGTCATCGCGGCGATCGAGCCGCCCGCGACCGCGAACAGCGCGTAGGAGAGCAGCGCCGGGCTCAGATGGAATTTGTCGCGCACGGTGGGCACGTGCACGCCCCACGACGCGTACATCATGCCGGCGACGAAAAAGAGCGCCATGGTCGCGATGCGCGCGCGATGACGCGTGGCGGCGGGCAGCGCCCGATGATGGGCGGCTGGGCTCGCGACGGCGAGGGCGGGATCGGTCGGTCGGTCGGACACGGGAATTCCGGGCAGAAGGAAGAGAAGGGACCAGGAAGGCGCCTGAAAGCAAACGATGATTCTAACGAAGGTGCGACCGGCCTGTCGCAGCGCGTTGGCCGGGCCGGCTGCTCTAATATCGGCAGAATCCATGGTTCGATTCGAGGACGCGCCCTTGAAGATTCCCGCTCACGCCCCGCTGCATCTGCTGCACCAGGCGCCCACCGGCACGCTCGCCACGCACTCGCGCGAGCCGCGCGGTTTCCCGTATCCCACGCTGCTGCCGTTCGCGGTCGACGCGCGGCATCGTCCGGTGATCCTGGTGAGCCGCCTGGCCGAGCACACGCGCAATCTGCTCGACGACCCGCGCGCGGGCTTTCTCGTCGCGCACGCCCCCGACGCCGACGTGCTGAACGCCCCGCGCGCGACCCTGCTCGGCCGCTTCGAACCGGTCGCGCCGGTCGATTCAGCCGCCCACGAAGCGAACGAGGCGCTGGCGCGGCGCTACGTGCGCTATCACCCGGACGCCGAGCGCTATCTCGCACTCGGCGACTTCACCTTCTGGGTCATGCACGTCGAGCGGCTGCGCTATATCGGCGGCTTTGGCGCGATGGGCTGGATGGACGGCGCCGACCTCGACACGCTCACGCCGCTCGCTCCTGCCGACGAAGCCACGCTGATCCGCTTCTTCGAAACGCACCCCGCGCGGCGCGCTGGCCTGGATCTCGCAGGCGTGGATCGCTACGGCGCCGATCTCGTGATCGACGGCGCTCGTACGCGCTTCGTTTTCGATGCACCACAGCTTGATTTGCAATCCTTGCATGCGGTGCTAGCGGACTGCATAGAGCGCCATACGCAATGACGGTTTATTCCGCCCATGCGGGCGTTATCCGCCGTTCTATATAGCGCGTGGCCTCATGCTGCCTCGCAGCAACCGGTTTCTGTCCCCGTTGATTGGCTCAAAGTTGTCATGCGATGAAATGTTTGACGTATTTCAACGCATTTAATTTTCATCCGCTGCTAATTATGAGATGTGGATTTATCTGGCGAAAGCGGGATTTAGTAAAAATACCGATTTGCACGAAATGACAATGAGTTAGACGCTTGCTGGAAGACGCTGGATTGGAAATCTGGCTTTAATTATTTTTATTGCTTACACGCAACCCGGCATTCAAATCTGTGTTAATCTCGCCACCGATTTCCGAGGCACGCATCTATCAATCGGCATACTGGCGCGAGATCAGTAGCCATTAAGATCAAACCACAAGGGCACCTATGTCTTCCTACAAGGAACTTCTCGCTCAGCGAGAGAAGCTGGAAAAGCAGATTGAAGAGGCGAAGGCTCGCGAATATGCCGAGGTCCTCGATGAAATCAAGCAGAAAATGGCCGACTACGGCATTACCCTGGCAGAACTCGGTGGCGGCCGCGCCAGCGCCAAAGCCGCGAAGGCAGCCAGCCGTTCGCGTGCGAGCGTCGCGCCGAAATACCGCGATCCCGACAGCGGCAGCACGTGGTCGGGCCGTGGCAAGCCGCCGCGCTGGATCGCCGGTCAAGACCGCGATCGTTTTCTGATCCAGAAGTAAATCAACTTGTCAGCGGCGCGTTTGAACGCGCTGTGCATGAGTGAAAGCAGCAGCGGAGTCGGGCGAGGTATCTCCCGATTCTCGAAAACAAGAAGCCGCGCAGTCCGGGGACGCGCGGCTTTTTGATTTTCTGCGCCACGCGCGATTGGATCGAAGCGTATCCTTGACATGAATGAGAATGCTTCTTGGTATTGTAGGCATCTGATTTAAAAGAGATTTTTAGGGTTATCCATAAAATCGTCGCATGCAGTCGCTACAATCGCGGTTATTCCCTAATTTGCTCTCGCGCCGCGCATGACTTCCTCCTCCGCCCCGCCGTTATCAGATAAACACGAGGTCGCGCGCCGCACGACCTGGGTCAGCGTTGCCGTCAATAGTGTTCTGGTGGTGCTGCAAATCGTCATTGGCGTGTTTGCGCATTCGCAGGCGTTGATCGCCGATGGCGTTCATTCGCTGGCCGATATCGTTTCCGACTTCGTCGTGCTGCTGGCCAACCGGCATAGCGGCGCAAAGCCGGACGCCGATCATAACTACGGCCACAGCCGTTATGAGACGGTCGCGTCGTTATTCCTTGGCGCATTATTGATTGCGGTGGGCGTCGGCATGCTGGTGCGCGCCGGCACGCGCATCATGAATCTCGGCGATATTCCCGCGCTGCACGTGAGCGCGCTGGTCGTCGCGCTCCTCGTGCTGGTTTCCAAGGAAGGTCTCTTTCGCTACATGCTGCGCGAGGCGCAGCGCGTGCGCTCGGCCATGCTGATCGCCAATGCGTGGCATGCGCGCTCGGACGCGGCTTCGTCGCTCGTCGTGGCGATCGGCATTGTGGGCAGTCTCGCGGGCGTGCGACTGCTCGATCCGATCGCGGCGGCCATCGTCGGCTTCATGGTCGCGCGCATGGGCTGGGTGTTCGGCTGGGACGCGCTGCAGGACCTCTCGGACCGCGCGCTCGACGAAGCCACCGCCGCGGACCTGCGCGCGCTGCTGATGGGCACGCCGGGCGTGCTCGACGTGCACGAGATGCGCACCCGCAAGACGGGAGACCTCGCGCTCGTGGATGCGCACATCCTCGTCGATCCGCTGATTTCGGTTTCGGAAGGGCACTACATCGCGGAGTCGGCGCGCGCGCGCCTGCTCACCGATGCACGCGTGCTCGACGCGCTGATTCACGTCGATCCCGAAGACGACATGCACGTGCGGTCCGTGGCCAACCTGCCTGCGCGCGACGATGTCGCCAAGCGCTTGCGAAACGCGCTGGCGGAGCATGACGTGCACATCGAAGGCATCACGCTGCACTACTTGAGCACGGGGCTGGAGATTCAGGTGGTGCTGGCCGCGGCGGACGACGCGCGCCGCGCGGCCTCGATGGACCTCGAAGCGCTGCGCGCGAGCCTCGGCGCGAGCAAGCTCGACGTCATGCAGTCGGTCGATGCACATGGCGCGCTGGCCGTGCCCGTCAAACCGCACGAGGCGCATTGAATCTCACCACGCGGTTGGCACGCGCGCGGCGCGGCAGTGAAGCCACCGCGCCGTTATCGCTTCACAGCGGCAATTGCGTATCGAACTTGATTTCCCGCAGCACGACGCTCGTACGCACCTGCGCCACGGCGGGAATGCGGAAGATGCGTTCGTGCAGGAAGGCGTCGTAGGCCTTGATGTCGGGCGCAACGATCTTGAGGATGTAGTCCGATTCGCCCGTGGTGCTGTAACACTCGGTGACTTCGGGGCAGGTGGCGATCTCACGTTCGAAGGCTTCGACACCGCCTTCGGTGTGGCGCGTGAGATGGATATGCGCGAGCGCGCAGACGTGCAGGCCAAGCTTTTCGCGATCGAGCAGCGCCGTGTAGCGCTGGATCACGCCCGACTGTTCCATGTCCTTGATACGGCGCCAGCACGGCGTGCTGGAGAGCCCCACCTGATCGGAAATTTCCTGCACCGAACGGCGCGCGTCGAGCTGCAGCAGGCGCAGGATCTTCTGAGAGAACGTATCGAGTGTCAACTGCGCCTCCATTGCGTCGCTGTATTCCTGAATGGTAGAGGCCAGGAGAACAGAACGCAATGCGAAGCGCAGATGATGAGGGAGATTACCTAATTTGCCGGAGTGCTCGCGGCGTTTTGCCCTGAGTCGTCCCCATCTGCTGCGAGCGCGGCTTGCTGTGCGCGCAGGTCGGCCAGCATGTTGCAAAAGAGGGCGCCTTGCTCGATCGCGTCGTCGAGCGCGACATGCGTGTGCGGATGATCGTCGAACCAGTGCTTCGGAAAGCGCGGCTTGATGCACTTGCGGTACGGCAGGCCCGTCATCGCGAAGGCGAGCGTCTTGATGTCGAGCGCCGACCACGAGAACGGACAACGCCCGGCGAAACGCATCATGTACCAGAACATGAAGGTGAAATCGAAGCCCGCCGGCATCGCCACGAACACCGGCTTGCCGGGCAGTGCCTCGACCCATTCCACATAGGCGACGAGCGCCGCCGCCGGGTCCTGCAGATCCTTGCGGCACGCGGCCCAGGCCTCGGGCTGCGTCTCCCACCAGGCGGCCTGCACCGGATGCGGCGCCGCGCCTTCCAGCATCTCGAGATTGGCCGAGAACGTGGCGATCAAATGCTTGTCGGCGGTGTACGCGGCCGAAGCGAAACTCAGCATCGAATGCGGGCCCGGAATGGGACCATCGGCCTCGACGTCGGTGCTGACGTAAATCTCCTCAATAGCGGCTTGATTCATCGTACTTTTCACTCTCATCCAGGTACGCCATCTGCTACGTAAGGGTTGGAGCGGCGCTCCTCGCCGAAGGTCGAAACCGGGCCATGGCCCGGCACGAACGTGACGTCGTCGCCCAGCGGCCAGAGCTTTTCGCGGATCGAACGGATCAGGTCCGCATGATTGCCGCGCGGAAAGTCCGTGCGGCCGATCGATCCCGCGAACAGCACGTCGCCGACCGTCGCGACCCGGTGCTTGCGGCTGAAGAAGATCACGTGACCCGGCGTGTGCCCGGGGCAGTGATAGACCTCGAGTTCCTCGCCGCCGAAGCGCACCGTGTCGCCGTCTTGAAGCCAGCGCGTGGGCTCGAACGCCTCGGCGTGGCCGAAGCCGAAGCGCACGCTCTGCTGCGGCAACTGGTCGATCCAGAAGCGCTCGTCCTCCTGCGGCCCTTCGATCGGCACGCCGAACTTCGTGGCGAGCGCCTTCGCGCCGGCGCAGTGGTCGAGGTGGCCATGGGTGAGCAGCACCTTTTCCAGCTGCACGCCCTGACGCTCGATTTCAGCCTCGATGCGTTCGAGGTCGCCGCCCGGATCGACGACGGCGGCGCGGTTCGTCGTTTCGTCGACGAGCAGCGAGCAGTTTTGCTGGAACGGCGTGACGGGAATCAGCGTGACTTTCATGCGGGGATCGTGGGGTTCGGGTCTCGCGGGGCGGGCGCGGCAACGCTTCGAAAGCGCCGGTGCGTGCCGACGGCCCCAGCCAAAGGATCGATTGTACCGGGGTGCAGGAAGCGCCGCCGACGCCGCTCGCGACGGCCTCAATCCCTTGTCTGACAAGGGATGCGGCGGCGCAAGGCGAACGGCTTTGTTACATCAATAGTGAAAAATCATGGAGATTTGTGAGGCACAGGCGTGACAGGAATAACTTTTGGGTATAATGCGACCCATCACGCACGGAATTCGTGCTTTCAAAGGGCGGTGTGACCTTCGTAAAAAAAGAGGTCGCATACATCGCCGTCAAGCAGTGCTGTCGTTCTAGGCGGGCCGAAACAGGCTGCCTTACAAGATAGCAAATCAGGTGTCGATCCGTTCGACGCCGCACGTCTTGCCCAGCCAGGTGCCACGCGCCTGCAACGGCCTACATGCCGTGACGCTGGGTGGGGCCTACGCCGCCGTTCCTGTGCGCCGAGAGTTTCCGGCGCGCCTGAACGAGCTTCATCGTTCGATGGCGGCATGTGGGGTCTGGTCAGGCTGCCGGGGACAGGTTGCGCCAGACGTGAAAGATAACTAGCGGTTAGCGGCTTATTAGGGCTGCATCCGGGCATTGGCACGCGTTCGCCTTTTTCATTCCAGGCGAGCGATGGCGAAGCTTTGCCCGCGACCGCCGAAGCTTTTCCGACAACGCGCACATATGGCGCGGGACAGGCTTCGAGAACGTGATGGCAATGTTATGAACCTTAGACTGACTCGACGACGACTCGGGAGTCTCGCGGCCGTGTCCATTCTGGCCGGTTGTGCCATGCCGCCTGCCCAGCAGGACCAGGCATCCAGCGACGCCCTTCGTACGAAGGATGCCGCTTTCACCGCGCCGCAGGGCTACGGCTCCGCGCTCGCTGCGCTGCCCGCATCGGGCACCGCCAAGGACAACTCGCTCGCGAACGCCGAGGCGATCGACGAGAACAGCCCGGACGTCCACTCGTTCCACCAGACCGGCCGCGCCTCGTGGTACGGCCGCGCGTTCCACGGCCGCCGCACCGCAAGCGGCGAGCGCTTCAACATGAAGGCGCTCACGGCTGCGCACCGCACGCTGCCGCTCGGCTCGTATGTGCGGGTGAGCGTGCCCGGCACGTCGAAGTGGGTGGTGGTGAAGATCAACGACCGTGGCCCGTACGCACGTGGCCGTGTACTCGACCTCTCGTATGCCGCCGCCAAGCTCCTTGGCGTGCAGCACGCGGGTACGGCGAAGGTGGACATCGAAGGCCTCACGCGCCAGGAAGCGAAGGCAGCGCAAGCGGATATGCTTGCCGCGAACTCGAACATCGATCACTAAGCGCGTTCGTTTGGGCGTGGCGCTGGGTGCGCCGCGACGCGCCCGAAGCTGAACCGCCTGGTACCGCTGGATACATACGCGAAGGGCCGCCTGATTGACTCAGGCGGCCCTTCGGTTTTTCCGGCTCGTGCTTTTGGCAGCTTCGGCTGGCGGTTCAGTCGTCCGCTTCTTCCTCGCCTTCACCCTTCAATTCCAGCGCCCGCGCGTAGAGCGCATTGCGCGACGCACCCGTGAGCGCCGCCGCGATCTTCGCCGCGCCCTTCACCGGCACTTCCTGAAGCAGCACGCGCAAAAGCGCGTCGTGATCGGCTTCGCCTTCCGCCTGCTCGCTCGCGCCTTCCACCACCAGCACGAACTCGCCGCGCTGACGGTTCGCATCCCCAGCGAGCCACGTTGGCGCTTCGGCCAGGGTGCCGCTCCAGAGCGACTCGTGTAGCTTCGTCAATTCGCGGGCGATGAGGATGCGGCGCGCGGGACCGAACGCATCGGCGAGCGACTGCACGGTTTCGACGATGCGATGCGGGGCTTCGTAAAACACCATCGCGTGCGTATGCGCGGCCAGCGGCTGCAAGGCGGCTGCGCGCTGCTTGAGCTTGGGCGGCAGAAAACCGAGGAACGTGAAGGTCGAGACCCAGTCGCCGGCAGCGGAAAGCGCCGTCGCGAGTGCGCTCGCGCCAGGCAGCGGCACGACGTTCAGGCCGGCGGCGCGCACGGCGTCCACGAGTTTCGCGCCCGGATCGGAAATGCCGGGCGTGCCGGCGTCCGAAACGCAGGCCACGCGCTCGCCCGCGCGCAGAAATTCGATCACGCGCTGCGCCGCCTCGCGCTCGTTGTGCTCGTGCACGGCGACGAGCGGCTTCGAAATACCGTAGCGCGCGAGGAGCTGGCCGGTGTTGCGCGTGTCTTCGGCGGCGATGCGATCGACGAGGCCGAGCACGTGCAGCGCGCGCAAAGTGATGTCGGCGACATTGCCGATGGGCGTGGCCACGACGTACAGCGTGGCGGCCGGATACTGCTGGGCCTGTGCGAGTTCGAAGGGGGACGAGAGGGACGTCATGACACGCAACGCGCGAAAGCAGGAAAAGAGGCCGACATTGTGCCATGCGGGCGCGGGCGCACCCGAGGGAAGCGGCGCGAACGAAAGTGCACGCGTCGACAACTTTCGCGCGCGAGCGCAGTCGAATGCCCAACGCCGTGCGACAGGCGCGCGTTTCGAAGCGCACGCGCTGGCGTTTTTGCGTCGCGAGCGCCTCGAGCTGGTCGCGCGCAACGTGAACTGCCGCGGCGGCGAACTCGATCTCGTGATGCGCGAGCGCGACGGCACGCTGGTTTTCGTGGAAGTGCGAGCACGCGCGCGGCCGGAATTCGGCGGCGCGGCGGCGAGCGTGGGGTGGCGCAAACAGCAGCGCGTGCTGCGCGCGGCGCGCTACTTTCTCGCGACATGGCGCGCCGCCGATGCGAACGGGAAAGCGGCCACGCAAGCGCGAACGCCGCCCGCGTGCCGCTTCGACGTGATCGCGTTCGAGAGCGGCCGGCTCGTGTGGCTGCGCGACGCGTTTCAACCGGAAGCCCACCAGAGCTAAAACTTACGCAATGGAAAGAAGGGTGAAAATGAACGCCCTCGAGTGCGCTAAACTTGCGGCACGCCGCACCACGCGGAAATTTTGCGATACCCGCAGTACAGATTAGAGAGTCGATGTCCGTCGAACGCATTCAACAGCACTTCCGCGATAGCGCAGCCACTACGCTCGCGGCCATGGAAACCCTGGCGGTCCCGATTGCCGCCGCGGTCGATACGATGTTCGCCGCGCTCGCGAACAGCAACAAGATTCTCGCGTGTGGCAATGGCGGATCCGCCGCCACCGCCCAGCAGCTGGCCGCCGAACTGATCGGCCGGTTCGAGCGCGAACGTCCGGGCCTGCCCGCGCTCGCGCTGACCACCGACGCCTCGGTGCTCACCGCAGTCGCCAACGACTACGCGTACGAGCAGGTATTCGCGAAGCAGGTGCGCGCGCTCGGCCAGCCTGGCGACGTGCTGCTCGCCATCACGACCTCGGGCAACTCCGTAAACGTGCTGGCCGCCATTCAGGAAGCGCACGAACGCGAAATGGTCGTGATCGCGCTGACCGGCAAGGGCGGCGGCGACGTGAACAGCGTGCTCGCCGATACCGACATTCAGCTGTGCGTGCCGAGCGACCGGACGGCGCGTGTTCAGGAAGTGCATCTGTTAACTATTCACTGCCTGTGCGACGGCATCGACGCGATGCTGCTGGGCGAAGACTGACACCGTAAGACGAAGAGAGGGGAAGTTGATGAGCAGATACGGCATGACGCGCGCGCTGGCACGGACCACGCTGACGATCGGCTTCGCAGCCTCACTCTGCGCAAGCCTGCAGGGCTGCTTCCTGGCGCTGGCGGGCGCGGCGGGGGGCACGGCGCTGGTGGCAACCGACCGCCGCACGGTGGGATCGCAAACCGAGGACCGCGAGATCCAGGTGAAGGCGCTCGCCGATCTCGGCAAGCAACTGCCCGATACGGCGCACGTGAACGTGGCGGTGTTCAACCAGCGCGTGCTGATCACGGGTGAAGTGCCCGACGACGCCTCGAAGCAGAAGGCCGAGAGCATCGTGCGAGCCGTGACGAACGTCGCTTCGATCGTCAACGAGCTGGCGGTGCAGCCGGCCAGCTCGTTCTCCGACCGCGCGAACGACTCGTACCTCGAAGGACGCGTGAAGGCGGAACTGATTGCCTATAAGGGCATCTCCGCGAACAACTTCAAGGTGGTGAGCGAGCGTGGCACGATCTATCTGATGGGCCTCGTTACGCCGGATGAAGGCAATATCGCCGCCAACGCGACGGCCGGGGTGATGGGCGTGGCGCAGGTGGTGAAGTGCTACCAGTACATCGACGCGCAACAGGCGGCGGTGGCGACGGCGGCTGCAGCCAGTGCGCCCGCGGCGGCGCCTGCTGCCGATGCGCCGACGGTGGGGGCGGTGCCTGATTCGGGCGTGACCTCGCAGCCTATTGAGCACCAGGCGCCCGCGCCCGTGACGAATTCGTCGGCTACGAAGCCGGGGAATACGGGGGCTTTGTGATGCGGCGTTTGGTTGGTGGGGTTGTGGTTGCTGGGGCTCTTGTTGGGTTCGCTTCGCCGGCTTTTTCTGCTGTGGCGGATGGGTTGAAGGTCGCTCAGGCGAATGCTTGCATGGGGTGCCATGCGGTGGATCGCAAGCTTGTTGGGCCGTCGTTTAGGGATGTCGCTACGAAGTACAAAGGCGATGCCGCGGCCCAGGCCAAGCTGGAGAAGAAAGTGCGGGACGGTGGGGCCGGGGTCTGGGGGGCTATTCCTATGCCTTCTCACCCTGGGATGAGCGCCGCCGATATCCATTCTGTCGTGACCTGGGTGCTCGCTGGAGCGCCTTCGAAGTAGTTTTGCTTGGGGTCAAATTTGACGCTTGGCAAAACGGATTTTGTGTGTAGAATCGGTGATTCGTTGGGGCGGTAGCTCAGCTGGGAGAGCGTCGCGTTCGCAATGCGAAGGTCGGGAGTTCGATCCTCCTCCGCTCCACCAAGAATTGCTTTAAAAACAACGCACTACGTCTGTCGATGTAGTGCGTTGTTTTGCTTTCTGGAGCAGACTTTCGCATACGGGATGTGGGAGATTTGTGGCAGATAGCAGGCGAAGGCGGTACAGGGGAAGAAGGGGGTAACTTCTTTGGAATGACCGTGAGCAAAATGTCTGGAGCGCCTCCCCGACCTTTAGGCTCCGTCGTCCGACGTATCCATGGCGAACTCCCATAGGTGGTCTGTCAAAGGCCGTAGAGGCCGGCACATTCGGCGTACCGGCGCAACGCTGCACGCACTTCCTACTGCGCAATACGACGAAGTTTCGTCCGCTCCTCGGCGGAGCAAAACGAACAGGGGTTCGCAGCGTACGACTCGACGTCTGACGCGCGATAGGATGGCTCGAGTTTGAGCCGGTCAAGTCCACCGACTGGACACCGATGAACGACACACCTCGCAGAAAGCGCGAACCCATTCGCGTTTGGTGCCTACCTCAAGAAAGGGCGCTTATCGAGGCGAACCCGCGCGACGCTGGCCTGGGTGTGTCGCGGTATTTGCATGACGTCGGTATCGATTACAAGATTGACGATGTCATTGAGGCCGAGCTCGTCGGGGAGCTTGCGAAGATCAACGGGGACCAGGGGCGCTTGGGTGGCTTGTTGAAGCTGCGGCTGACGAACAGCAAGAAATTGGCAGGGCAAGACCCGTAACACTTGCGTAGTGTCATTCATCGCGTCCTCGATCGAATCGTTACCACGCAGAACGCACTGTTCAAGCTAATCAGCGAGCCAAGATCAAAAATTTAAGATCCATTAGGCTCAACGCATGAAGGTGGTCGCAGGTAGCGATTCACCCTCGGACTCCGACGCTGAACGTTTAATAGCCAAATTTGCGGCGAACGAACCGCCGACGGGTAAAATGCCGAACCAGACCCAAAACCTTAGTCGACACCGGACGATTTGAGTCCAGACGGAAGCGGAGTCATCGATCAAAGGGAATGCCGATGGAGCATATCCTTCGATCGCTCTCTTTTTGTGAGACCTAGCTCGTTTAATTGCGTGCGGGCGTGTTAATTTATAGCTAGGCTTAGTTGAGCCACCAAAAAAATATAGGGAGACACAATGCACCTTCCTGCCCATGACGTATTGGCTGAAATGCAGCCGGAGGGAGGGGGGCTGTGGTTCGTGCCAGCTCAAGGATCAGATACGCATGCCATCTTGGTAAAGGCTCCTTCAAGCGTGATTAAGGCGATATCGCGTGGTTCGCGAATCGAATTTTTGATTGGTATGTGTGCAGTCGAAGGAGCGCACTATCTTGGTATAGGCGTGCGTGTGCATGACGACCCGGTTTCGCCGGTTACTTATTTTCGCATTCAAAGGAATGCCATTCAGCATCGTGCGATCTTGGATATATTGACGCGGAGCTCTACCCCGCTTTTCTTTTTTGACGAGCTTTGCAGAAGTGTCGCATGGGCGGAATGCAAACCAGATAGGATTGTTTCGGCTCAAGCCATCGGAAAAATACACCACGTCAAAACACCTTACTTTGGTGTGTTTAACCGGCACTGCAATGCAGTGCTAGACGCAATGCATGAGGTGATAGATCCCCCGTCAATCGAGGGCGATTCACCCCCGTTAGACTTTGTCTGGCTGCCGGTTGAAATTGAGACACTGTATTTCATTAATATTCATGCGGTAGGGATCGTCGAGAACCACGCGTATCGGGCTAACCAAACTGACGAGGGAGGGGGGCAGGAGGTGAACGCCTGGCACCTGTTGGAGAGCCTATTCCCAGTTGGTATTGTAAAGAGTCCTAGTGTAATAGAGGGAAAAAAGGAGCGTGAGCTCATCGACATCCTCTGTTACTACACCGACGAAGAATTGACGGGATTATTCTTAGTTGAGTCCAAGGCGTTGAGTGTCTTGTCAGTTGCACCTGACCAGTCCATGGAGCGGAAAACTAAAAACCAGGACAAACACATCGTTAAGGCGTTAAATCAGTGCAAAGGAGCGATTGCGTCCATTCGAGCCGGATGTCCAATTAGCACACGGGACGGAGCGCCGCTAAAATTCGATCGTTCTGGTCCTCCGCACGTAATTATCCTTGTTGCAGAGATACTCCCTTTTGGTGATCGACAAGACATTGTCAATGCATGTCTTAGCTTCGCCCATGAGGCAGGCGCCTTTGTCCATGTCATGGATATGTGGGAATTAACCACGTTCGTGTCGGCCTCGAAAAACTGCGTGCAACTTGACTTCTACCTATTCGAGCGGTTTAAGAAGTTTATCGAGCACAGAAATCTATTAATGCGAGCAAATTTCGTTCAGTCAGAGAACGAAAGCGTCGACCGTTCCTAACCGCTCCCTAAGTAGCACGGTCGACAGGTTGGCTTAGGCGAGCAAATAATGAAGTAGGCCTTTGATTCGCGTTCTGCTGATCGCAGGCGGATCGATAAAGACAAGCGCCCAGAAGCGGGCGTTTGTCTGAGGGGGTAGGGGCTTTCAATAGAACGCCTCGTACTCAACTGTCCCTGTGGTTCTTTCAGAAAGAGGCGTTTTCCGTCCTCATGCTGCTTGAACACGTTCTCATATAGCCGAAGTGCTTCCTCATCAGTTCGGCAAACGGGGCCGCCTCGGTCTTTTCACGCAGGGACAGAAGGCCTTCCATCGACTTCTCAGGAAGCTCCAGCTGCACCCCTGGTGGTTTCTGCCTTGGCACTCCGTTTTTCCAGCATTGTCGTTACCCATTCCTTCCCCCGCAGCCTTGGCAATCGACACCCGGCCTGGAAGAGTTTGTCGTAAAGGTGTTGCGTGTGTACCTGGGTGCGATCGACTACGTGCTAGACGTGAAACACACCGTGGGCGACGAAACGGGCTGGCAGCGCTTCGGCGGCATGGTGAAGCGGACTGTTTCGCGCTCTATTCGCGCGGCGGCACGGATGACGTGATCGCCTACGACGGCTCCGGCTGGGCCCCCGCTGCAGCGAGCGCCGAGCGTCTGCGCGCCATGGGCGTGGAAACCATCGCGCGCCATTCGCCGCACGCCGTCACGGTGCCGGGCGCGGTGGACGCATGGACCACGCTTCATCGCGATCACGGCCGGCTGCCGCTGCGCGACGTGCTTGCCCCGGCAATCCGTTACGCGGAAGAAGGCTACGCCGTCGCGCCGCGCACAGCGCACGACTGGGCGGCAGAAGTCGAAACGCTTTCGCGCGACCAGGTCGCGCGGACAACGATGCTCGTCGAAGGCGCAGCGCCGCGAGCGGGAAGTACGCACCGTCAGCCGCGCCTCGCGAACACGCTGCGCGCCATCGCCGAATCGGGCCGCGACGCGTTCTACCGCGGCGCCGTTGCGGCCGATCTCGTCGCGCAGCTTCAGGCGCACGGCGGACTGCACACGCTGGAAGACTTCGCCGAGTTCCGCGGCGAATACGTCACGCCGATTCGCGCGAAATTCCGCGGCTACGACGTGATCGAATGCCCGCCGGCGGGGCAGGGCGTGATCGCACTGCTGTTGCTGCGCCTGCTCGACAAATACGACGCCGAAGGCAGTCCGCTCGACCCCGACCGTCTGCATCGCGAGATCGAGGCGGCCAAGCTCGCCTATGCAGTACGCGACGCCGTGCTAGGCGACCCGCGCCATGGCGGCGTCGATGTCGAACGCCTGCTTTCCGACGACTACGTGGACAGCCTGCGTAGCCGCATCGACCTCGAAAGCGTCCTGGACCCGGCCGCCGCGCTCACCCAGGTCGAGCACCGCGACACGGTCTACATCACCGTCGTCGATCACGATCGCAACTGCGTGAGCTTCATCAATTCGTTGTTCTATCCATTTGGCAGCGGGCTGATGGGCAAGGAATCCGGCGTGATGCTGCACAACCGCGGCATGAGCTTCTCGGTCGAGCCAGGACACCCCAACGCGATTGCGCCGCACAAGCGTCCGCTGCACACCATCATTCCCGGGATGGTCGCGCGCGACGGTCGCGTGCAAATGAGTTTCGGCGTGATGGGCGGCCACTATCAGGCCATGGGCCACGCGCACTTCCTTTCGAAGGTGCTGCATTACGCCCTCGACATGCAGGCGGCGATGGATCTGCCGCGCGTCTTTCCGCGCCCAGGCACGGGCACCGTGGAAATCGAATCGACCTTGCCCGCCAACGCGCGCGCCGTGCTCGCGGATCGCGGCTTCAAGCTCGTGCCCGCTGCCCGGCCGATTGGTGGTTCGCAGGCGATCCGCATCGACTGGGAGCGGGGTGTGTTGACCGGCGCGTCCGATCATCGCAAGGACGGCTGCGCGCTCGGGTATTGAAGCGGCATGCGGTCGAAAAGAAAGGGGCGCGAGCGCCCCTTTTTCGTCACTGCTTGATCTCGGCCTCGACCAGCTTCGCGAGCAGCGCCAAAGACTCCTGCCAGCCCAGATAACACGCCTCGACCGGAATGATCTCCGGTATGCCTTCCTGCACGACGGTCATTTCCGCGCCGAAGAACACCGCGCGCAGATCCACCGTCGTCTGCATGGTGCCGGGCAGGTGCTGGTCTTCGAACACACCGGTGTATCGCAAACGCTCGTTCGGCACGAGTTCGAGATATTCGCCGCCGAACGAATGACCGTGGCCGGCCGTGAAATTCTTGAACGACATCCGGTAGCGGCCGCCGACTTTTGCGTCGAGTTCATGAACCGTGCAGGTGAAGCCGTTGGGCGGCAGCCATTTCACGACTGCACTCGCGTCGAGAAAGGCGCGGTAGATGCGCTCGGGCGGCGCGCGCAGCACACGATGCAGGCGGACGGTGTTCGATGCCATATCTCAGCTCCCAGAGTGGTGGATGCCCTGCAATAGTAGGCCACCCGCCCGGGACCCATCGCCTAAACTTCCCAATACCGAATCAATACCGAACACCTGGCCGCATACCCATCGGCCGGATAGCCCGCAGCCGCTAACCCGCGGCACCCGGAGGTCACCATGAGCGCTCAACCGCTTGCGATGCATCAGGTCGACTACGAAGGCTTCGAGATTCACGTCAGCGCCACGCCCGCCGAAGAAGGCGCGAACCGCTACACCTACACGGCCTACGTTTGCCATCCCGGCGCGAATCCCGCGAAGCCGGGCCACACGGTCGCGTATCACGCGGACGGCGACGAAACCTGGCGCAGCGAGCAGGACGCCACCGAAGAGGCGGTGCACGTGGGCCGCAGCATCATCGACGGCACACACCCCGATCTTTCCGTGCTCTCGCTCGTCACCCACGGCTTCTAGCCCAGCGGGCGCGCCGCCTTCGCGCGCCGCCCGTGCTAGAAAGCGGGCCGCATGCGTCGCGAGAGGGAAGGAGGAAAAAGGCCCGGACCGCAGTCCGGGCAAAGCCACCGGATTTCCGGCGGCGGAGGTTTTCGTGGGCGTGCCGCTTATTTCTCTCTCTGCCGCGCGCGTTGCACGCGCGGCGCAGAAATGAACGGCGGGCCCGCTGTCTCCCAATCGGGAGAGCGGGCCCGCCTGGCGTTGCTCGCGTAGTGCGCCGGCACTACGTGTGAGCCGCGATTACTGGCCGAAGTAGGTCGGCTTGATGTTCGGAGCGCGGGTGCCGGTTTGGGCGCTGCCGTTCGTCGATGCGCCGTAGGCCGTGGCTTCTGCTGCACCGTTCTGCTGGGCGACGCGCGCCTGCGCAGCCTGCAGGTCTTCCGGATAGTACGGGCTCGACAGGTTCGGGCGGTAGCCGGCCTTTTCCAGCTGGACCAGTTCGGCGCGAACTTGAGCGCGCGTCAGGGGCGCTTGCTCGGCTTGTGCGAACGACAGGGCCGGGGCGGCGAGGACGGTAGCGGCGAGTGCAGCAGCGATCAGATTCTTCATGGTAACAACCTCCGAAAATTATGTTGTCGATCCGTAACAATCTCGTTGTTCGAACCGTTGATGACACTTTATTGCAGTGCACTTCAAAGAAAAATACCGCAATCCAGCAAACATCATTACTGCGATTGCAATAATTGCGTCGATCTTCGGCGCTTCGACCGGGCCGAACGCAGTCCGGTGAGGCAAAATAGGGTGCCCAGGGCCGCGCGGTGCGACGGCTGCGTCGCCCGATCGCTTGCTGCGAAACCCATTTCGACGTTCAAGGAGAAACGCCATGAAGAACTCTCTCGGCCGCCAGGCGCTGATCGCCGCCGCGCTCGCGGGTCTTGCGACGGCCGGCGCGGGCGTGGCCCACGCGGACGACACCGTGAATTGCTACGGCGTCGCCAAGGCCGGCCAGAACGATTGCTCGAGCAAGACCGGCGTGCACGACTGCGCGGGCCAGGCCAAGGTCGATCACGACAAGGGCGACTTCAAGACCATGCCGAAGGGCACGTGCGAGAAGCTTGGCGGCACGCCGGAACAATGAGCTTTACGGCTGAGGCGGCGCGCAGCTCGGGGCGCGCAGGATGAGCGCGCCAGGCGCACTCGGTGGCGTGGGTATCGGCCTGCGTCACGCGCACTACGAGGCCTTCATGGCAGGGCCGCCCGCGGTCGACTGGATCGAAGTCCACAGCGAAAACTACTTTGGCGAAGGCGGCTACGACCTGCACGTGCTCGAAACCGTGCGCCGCGATTTGCCGGTGAGCCTGCACGGCGTGGGGCTCGGGCTCGGCTCGGCTGCGCCGCTCGATACGGCGCATCTCGCGAGGCTCGCGCGGCTCGTGGCGCGCATCGATCCCGCCGTGGTTTCCGAGCATCTATGCTGGGGCGCGAGCGCGCAAGGCGCGCTGCACGATCTGCTGCCGATGCCCCTCACGCAAGCCTCGCTCGATCACCTGAGTGCACGCGTCTCGCAGATGCAGGACGCGCTGCACCGTACCGTGCTGATCGAAAATGTTTCGACCTGCGTACGATTTCGCGACGATACCTGGAGCGAGGCGGAATTCCTCGCCGCGCTCGCGCGGCGCACGGGCTGCGGCGTGCTGCTCGACGTGAACAATCTTTACGTGAATCAATGCAACCACGGTGAGGATGCAACGGCGGCCATGGCCGCCCTGCCGCCGCAGATCGTCGGCGAGATTCATCTCGCGGGGCATCGCGCGACGCCCGCCGCCGTGATCGACGATCACGGTTCGCGCGTCGCGCCGGCGGTCTGGTCGCTGTACGAGGCCGCGCTCGAGCGTTTTGGCGCGACGCCCACGCTCATCGAGTGGGACACGGCGGTGCCGGCGCTCGAGGTGTTGCTCGACGAGGCGCGTCTCGCGCGCGAACGCTTCGTGAAGCACGCGCGCAACGCAACCGAGCTGCGCTCATGACTGCGCGCGACACGCTGGAAGCGACGCAACGAGCGTTCGCCGCCGCACTGGATTACCCCGCCGCCGATGCGGCGCTCGCCGGCGAACTGCTTCCCGCCGATGCCACGCTGCTGCACGAGCGCATGGGCCTGTATCGCGGCAATGGCCGCGCGGCGCGGCGGCTTGCGCTCGCGAACGCGTATCCCGTGCTCGCGGCGCTAACCGGCGAGGCCTGGTTCGATGCACTCGCGCTAGCCTACGCGCGCGCGCATCCTTCACGCGATGCCGATCTGAACCGCTTCGGCGCGCAACTGCCCGAATTCGTCGAGCGCTACGAGACCGACGTACGTTATGCGTATTTCGGCGATGTCGCGCGGCTCGAATGGGCGCTGCACGCCGCCAGTTACGCAGCGAACGCCACGCCACTTAGCGCGCAGCAATGGCAAGCGCTCGGCGCGGAGCGTCTTGCGCAGGCGCGTCTCGCGGTGCATCCCGCCTGCGCTGCGCTCGCGTTACGCTTCGATGCTGTGGCGATCTGGCGGGCGCATCAGCCGGGCGGCGTCTGGCCTGAGCGTGTGGATGTGCCGTCGTGGGCGCTCGTGGTCCGGCCGCAGTGGCGGCCAACGCCGCTCGTGCACACGCATGCCGCCCACGCGGCCTTTGTGGCGCTGCGCGACGGCGCCACGCTCGACGACGCGCTTGCACAAGCCTTCGACATCGACCCGGCTTTCGACTTCGGCGGCCAGTGGCGAGCGTGGATCGAGGCGCGCGCCATCGTCGGCGTGCGCGACGACTGACCCTGCAGCATGACAAGCGCACACGCAGTCGCTCGATAAAGCAGAGGAATCCAAACTAACCCGGCGCGCACCACTCGAAACACACTTTAATCAGGAGAATAGGGCGCAAAATCGAGCCGCGCCCCAAACGTCCCCCCTCGACCGGACTTGCCCGCATAGCCACGCCTCACGCGCCATGCGAGGATGAATGCATACGCACAGCGAGCGCCCGGCAACGGGCGCCGCTGCAAGGCCAGCCCCCGAAGGCCCGAGATGATGATCCGCCGACCGAACGCCGTGCTTGCCATCGGCATCGCGCTGGCCGCAGTGCTCACGCTGATCGCCGCGTGGGTCATGGCGCAGATGCGGCACGACGCGCTCGCGAGCGCCCGCGCTGCCGCCTCCAATATGGCGCTGCTTTTCGAGCGCGACACGGCGCGCAATTTCGACGTCTACGACCTTTCGCTGCAGGCCGTCATCGACGCCATCGACGATCCGCGGCTCGCCGCGCTGCCCCCCGACATCCGCCAGAACCTGCTGTTCGACCGCTCGGCCACGGCGAAGAATCTCGGCGCGATCTTTGTCACCAACGCGGCGGGCGACGTGGTGTTCGATTCGCGCTCAGTGCCGCCGCGCGCGCTCAATGTGGCCGACCGCGACTATTTCATCGCGCAGCGCGACTCGCCGCACGTGGGCCTTTTTCTGAGCCACCCGTTCATTCCACGCGACGGGCCGGCCAACGCGACCATCGGCATGAGCCGCCGTCTCTCGAACCCCGACGGCTCGTTCGCGGGCGTGGTGGTGGGCACGATGCGGCTCGATTATTTCCGGCAACTCTTCAGCGGCGTGGACATCGGCACGAACGGCACGCTGGCGCTCACGCTCGCCGACGGCACGCTGCTCATGCGCCGCCCGTACGACCCGGCGCTGATCGGCAAGAGCGTCGCGGAATCCGTGTTGTTCCAGCGCTTCCAGCGCTCGCAGGCGAGCGGCTTCTTCTCGCTCGGCCCGGTCGACCGCGTGCGGCGCTGGTTCGCGCTGCGGCGCGTGGACGGCTATCCGCTCGTGTTCAGCGTCGCCGTCGCGGCGGACGACATCTACCGCGAATGGCGCGTGCGCGCCTGGATCATCGGCACGCTCACGGCGGTGCTCGACATCTCGCTGATCGCGCTCGCGTTGATGTTCACGCGCCAGTTGCGCCAGCGCGGCGCGGTGGAGGCGGAGCTGCGCGTGCAGGCGGGCACCGACGCGCTCACCTCGCTCGCGAACCGGCGCGCCTTCGAAACCCGCGCGGACCACGAATGGGCGCGCGCACGCCGCTCGGGCAGCCCGCTCGCGCTCGCGCTGCTCGACGTGGACCGCTTCAAGCTCTACAACGACCGCTACGGCCACCTCGCGGGCGACGGCACGCTCGCGGCCGTCGCGCACGCGCTCGGCGCACACGCACGCCGCGCGGCGGACTGCGCGGCGCGCTACGGCGGTGAGGAATTCGTGCTGCTGCTGCCCGACACGGGCGAGGCCCAGGCACTCGCGCTGGCCGAGAAGGTGCGCGCCGCGATCGAGGCGCTGGCGCTGCCGCACGCCGACAGCCCGAACGGTGTGCTCACGGTAAGCGTGGGCGTGGCCTGCACGACCCAAAGCGCGTTTGCCGACTGGCGCGCGCTGACCGACGCCGCCGACGCGGCGCTCTACACGGCCAAGCGCTCGGGCCGCAATCGCGTGGCGGCATGGCTGCCTGCCGCGACCGACGACACGCGCGGCGCAGATGTCGAAGGCCGCTCCGGCTGACCGTGATCAAATTTTACCCGGATGTTATTGCGCAATCCAATTTACCCGGATAATATTCGCCCATCACTGGATACCAGGACGGAGAACACCATGGTGGTGGCGAACGGCTGTACGGCATTTGCGGGCACGCGCCTGATCGCGCGCGGCGCGCCGCTTCAGGTGGCGCTGGCGGTCAAGGCGGAACTCGAGCGCGAAGGGAACGAAAACGCGAACGAAAACGGGAACGAAAGCGGCGCAACGGTGCTGGTCTTCGACGACCGCGACGCGCGCCCGGTCGAGTTCGATCTGCGCGGCTCGGCAAAGGACATCGAGACGCGCATCGCCGCACAGGCAAGTCGCGAGCAAAGCGCAGCCGCGCCGGACGTCATCGACGAAGCCGCCCCGGAGGACGCCCCGCGCGGCCGCGGCCGCCCGAAGCTCGGCGTGGTGGCGCGCGAGGTGACGCTGTTGCCGCGCCACTGGGACTGGCTCGGCGCGCAGCCTGGCGGGGCCTCGGTGGTGCTGCGCCGGCTCGTGGACGCCGCGCGCCACGCGAGCGAGGCACGCGAACGCGTGCGCACGGCCCAGGAAGCCGCGCACCGCTTCATGACCGCGCTGGCCGGCAATCTGCCGGATTACGAGGAGGCGTTGCGCGCGCTGTACGCGGGCGAACGTAGCCGCTTCGAAGCGGCGAATGCGCGCTGGCCCGAAGACGTGCGCGACTATGCGCGGGAACTGGCGCGAGCCGCATTCGCCTGAACGCGTGAAAGGCTCAAATTGCGCGGGCAAAAAAAACCGCTCCAGCGGGGAGCAGGAGCGGGGAAGTCGGAGAGTTACAACTTGCCAACTCTGCATGAACTCTCATGGGGGTCACGCAGCAAGGCCAGTCTAGATCCAGCATCCCGCCCTCAATATAGGAGGAGTCTGAAACTCCATTCGGTGTCGACTTCCTGACTCACGTCGACGGCTGCCGCGATTGTTTCGGACGCCCGACATCCGGCTTGCCACGCGGTTTGCGGCTCCGTACACTCCCGCCTGACCTGCATCAAGGGCGGCCGTTGCATCGATGCGTGCGCGCCAACAATCAAAACCACAACCAGATCGCCAATCACGCCGACAAGAGGAACCCATGTCCGACTCCTATTTCCCCCGCTGGCGCGCGCAGACGGGTGACACCCGCGGCGTCGTGGCCCCCGACGAGCGCCTGCCCTGGCCGCAGATGTTCGCCATGGGCGTGCAGCACGTCGTCGCCATGTTCGGCTCGACTGTGCTCGCGCCGCTGCTCATGGGCTTCGACCCGAACCTGTGCATTTTCATGTCGGGTGTCGGCACGCTGCTGTTCTTCGTGGTGGTGGGCGGGCGCGTGCCGAGCTATCTCGGTTCGAGCTTCGCGTTCATCGGTCTGGTGATCGCCGTGACGGGCTACGGCGGGCAGGGCCCCAATCCCAACATTCCGGTCGCGCTCGGCGGCATCATCGCGTGCGGCGTGGCCTATACGTTGATCGGCCTGCTCGTCTCGGCCGTCGGCACCAGGTGGATCGAAACGCTCATGCCGCCGGTGGTGACCGGCTCGATCGTCTGCGTGATCGGGCTGAATCTCGCGCCCATCGCGGTGAAGGGCGTGAGCGGCTCGATCTTCGACTCGTGGATGGCCATCGTCACCGTACTCTGCGTGGGCGGCGTGGCCGTGTTCACGCGCGGCATGCTGCAGCGTCTGCTGATTCTCGTCGGCCTGTTGATCGCCTATGTGATCTACGCGATCGTCACGAACGGCATGGGCCTCGGCAAGCCGATCGACTTCTCGATCGTCGCGAACGCCGCCTGGTTCGGCATGCCGAAGTTCACCGCGCCGGTGTTCGACCCGCACGCCATGACGCTGCTCGTGCCGATCGCCGTGATTCTGGTGGCGGAGAACCTCGGCCACATCAAGGCCGTTTCCGCGATGACGGGCTACAACCTCGACCGCTATGTGGGCCGCGCGTTCATCGGCGACGGCCTCGCCACGATCGTCTCGGGTTTCGCGGGCGGCACGGGTGTCACGACCTACGCGGAAAACATCGGCGTGATGGCCGTGACGAAGATCTACTCGACGCTCGTGTTCGTGATCGCCGCGCTCATCGCGCTCGTGCTCGGCTTCTCGCCGAAGTTCGGCGCGGTCATTCAGACGATTCCGGGCCCGGTGCTGGGCGGCGTCTCGATCGTCGTGTTCGGTCTGATCGCCGTAACGGGCGCGCGTATCTGGGTCGTCAACAAGGTGGACTTCTCGGACAACCGCAATCTGATCGTCGCCGCGGTCACGCTCGTGCTCGGCGCGGGCGACTTCTCGCTCAAGCTCGGCGGCTTCGGGCTGGGCGGCATCGGCACCGCCACGTTCGGCGCGATCATTCTCTACGCGCTGCTGCGCCGCAAACCGGCGCAGGAAGCGGCGGTTTAAGCCTCACCGTTGCACGCGGCGCCGGTCCTCGGCGCCGCGTTTTTCCCTCTCTCTCGTTCCCCCCCAACTGCGCCTAAGTGCTCAGTTGCGATTGCGCCCGCGCGTCGTCATCGCGGTTTCCGACAGATCGACTTCGCGCATCAGCTTCGCCAGCGTTTCGTCGTTGATCTGCATCTGGTTGCGCAGCTTGAGCAGCGTCGCGCGTTCGGCGCGCATGCCGGCGAGGCGCATTTCCATTTCCAGCGCGTCCGAGCGGCGCGCGTTCGCGCTGCGGTCGCGGTCGGCGTCGAGCGAGGCGAGGCGCCGGCGGTAGGCGTCCATCACGCGCGCGGTCGTGTCGGCGGCGTAGGCGGCCTGGGATTCGTCGAGATCCTCGCTGACCTTTTCGTGCACCGCGTCCACGGCGCGGATGCCCGCTTGCGCCGCCTGGATGCGCGCCGCGCGCTCCTCGGCCGCGTGCGGTCCCTGCGCGCCGCGCCGCACACCGCGCAGCAGGAGCGGCAGGCCCACGATCGCCACCAGCAGCGAGGCGAGGATCACGCCCGTCGCGATGAAAATGGCGCTGTCGCGCCCGGGCAGCGGGCTGCCGTTGGCGAGCGCCACGGGCAGCGAAAGCACGCCCGCGAGCGTCACCGCGCCGCGCACGCCCGCCACCGTGGTGATCGCCACGGTGCGCAGGCCCGGCACCGCGTTCGCCACGCCGTGACGCGCGGCGCCGCGGCTCGCCACCCAGCGCAGCAGCCAGACCCAGCCGAAGCGCATGGCGTAGAGCGCCGCGAGCACGGCGGCGATATAGCCGATCAGGCGCAGCATCTGCACGTTGCTCGTGTGGTGCGCGTCGAGCAGCGCCTTGCCGAGAATGCCCGGGAACTGCAGGCCGAGCAGCGTGAACACCATGCCGTTGAAGACGAACTCGATCATCGACCAGGTGCTCGTGGCGCGCACGCGCGTCGACACCGGTCCTTTGTGCGCGACGCTCGTGAAGTTCATCGTCATGCCGGCGGAAACGGCCGCGAGCACGCCCGACACCTCGAGATGCTCGGCGAACAGATACGCCGCGAACGGAATCAGCAAGGTGAGCACGACGCCGGGCGCGGGGTCGCCCTCTTCGGTCATGTTGAGAAAGCGCGCCGACACGAAGCTGAAGAGCCAGCCGATCGCCGCCCCCAGCGCCAGACCGCCCGCCGCGATCACGACGAAGCTGAGCGCCGCCGAGCGCAGCGAAAAGTAGCCGGTGAGCGCGGCCGCGACGGCGAACTTGAGCGCGACGAGGCCCGAGGCGTCGTTCATCAGCGCTTCGCCTTCGAGGATGTGCATCAGCTGCGCGGGAATGCGGTCCTTGCCGGCGATGCCCGCGAGCGCGACGGCGTCGGTCGGCGAGAGCACGGCGGCGAGCGCGAACGCCACGGGCAGCGAGATCTGCGGCACGAGCCAGTGCACGAAATAGCCCACGGCGACGACCGTCAGCAGCACGAGGCCGAGCGCGAGCATGAGGATCGCGCGGCGCTGCATGAAGAACTCGCGTTTGGGCATGCGCCAGCCGTCCGCGAACAGCAGTGGCGGAATGAACAGCGCCATGAAGATGTCGGGATCGAACGTGACGTGCGGGTTCACGAGCGGGAACGTGAGCAGCGCGCCGATGGCGATCTGCACGAGCGGCAGCGGCAGCTTGAGGGGCACGGTGCGCGCGATGATGCCGGACACGGCGACAGCAAGCAGCAGAATGAGAACGGTGAAGAGAATGTCCATCGAAAAACGTAGCGGGGGCCAAACGGGGCCAGGCGGGGAAGCGTTGAAGAGGGGGCGGCCACCTCTTTTCACGCGCGGTGCGGCACTGCGTTCTGGCGCGCATTAGAGAAGGGCGCGCCGGTCGAGGGACAGTGTAGCCTGACGCGTCTGTAAGCCGCCGCGAAGCGCGCAGGGCGAATGCGCGGCGAGCCCGATATGTGCCGAAAACGCGGCAATTTGTCCGCCATGTGTGCGCCACCACCGAAGCAAAGGCGCGTGGAAAGGCGCACGATATCGGTGCGCCGTGCGATGTCTCGCGCGGTGCACGGCGTGCCCCTTCGCGGCGCACGCGATGGGCGCGAACGCATTTGCCGATGCGTGCCAGATCGCAGTGCGAGCGAGCACGGACCTTGCTTGATCCCTCCTCTGACGCAACGAAAATCAGGCTACGGAGGACAAGCGCGGGCCGTGCACAGGCTGTGCGGACTGCAGCGTCCTTCCTACGCGCTAGAGGATGGCATGATCACAGAGCAACAGGACAAAACAGCCGTGGCCCCTCACGGCTTCGATCTCAGCGTCACTTCGGGGCTGCAGCGCTACAGCGCACACCACGGCGACCTCACGCTCACGAGCGTGTTCCAGCCGGTGTTCAGCCTCTCGCACATGCGTGCGGTGGGCTACGAAGGGCTGCTGCGCGCGCACGACCCGCTCGACCGCCCGGTTTCGCCGCTCGACGTGTTCGGCGACGCCGCGCGCGTGGGCGAAGCGCTGCTGGTGGACCGGCTCGCCCAGGGGCTGCACCTGGAGAACTTCGCGCTGCTCGGCGCGGAGCGCGAGTGGCTCTTTCTCAACGTGCATCCGGGCACGCTGATCGAGCCGTATCACTCGGCGGCGCTGCTCGCGAACCTGCGGCGGCTGAACATCGCGCCGCGGCGCATCGTGCTCGAGGTGCTGGAGGACGACGCGACCGATCTCGACGCCCTCGCGCAGGCCGTGGCGACGTTTCGCGAGCGCGGCTTCCTCGTGGCGCTCGACGACTTCGGCGCGGGCAACGTCGACATCGGCCGCGTGTGGCAGCTCAATCCCGACATCGTGAAGCTCGACCGCATCATGCTCATGCATGCGCAGCATCGTGCCGACATGGCCGCGACGCTGCCCGCGCTCGTGGCGCTGCTGCACGATGCGGGCAAGCTCGTGCTGATCGAAGGCGTGGAGACGGAACACGAGGCGCAGCTCGCGCTCGCGTGCAACGCGGACTTCGTGCAGGGCTTCTTCTTCGCGCGGCCCGCGCCCGGACTCGCCGACGCCGCCCAGGCGCAAGGCGTGATCGCCGAGGCGACCGAGCGCTTTCGTCAGCAGACCGAAACGCGCGAGCGCGGCGAGACGAATCGCCTCGTGCCCTATCTGCGTGCGTTCGAGCGCGCGGCCGAACGGCTTTCGGCCGGCGAATCGATGGAGGAGGTGTGCTGGAACTTCCTCGCGCTCGATCATGCGGCGCGCTGCTATCTGCTCGATTCGAACGGCCGGCAGGCGGGCCGCAACGTGGTGCTGCGCGTCGACCGCGCGGAGCGCGACGCGCGCTTTTTGCCGCTCGAGGACGCGCAAGGCGCGAGCTGGCTGCGCAGGCCGTACTTCCGCACGGCGCTCGTCACGCCGGGGCGTGTGCACGTGACCGGGCCGTATCTGTCGATCAACGAGGCCCTGCCGTGCCTGACGCTTTCGATGGCGGTGCAGGTCGGCGAGCGCCTGTGCGTGCTGTGCGGCGACATCGACTGGTTCGAGTAGGCGTGCATCTGCGATCATGTCGTGTTCTTCACGACATGGCGCGCCAACATGCAACACGAACGGGTCCTGCTGGAAGTCATCGCGACGACGGTCGCCGATGCGCAAGCCGCCGAACGCGGCGGCGCGGATCGTCTCGAACTCGTCACCGCAATGGGCGAGGGCGGCCTCACGCCGAGCATCGGCATGATCGAAGCCGTGGTCGCGGCGGTGGCGATTCCCGTGAACGTGATCGTGCGGCCGCACAGCCGCTCATTCATTTACGATGCGAGCGATTACGCGGTGATGCTGCGCGACGTGCGCGCGGCAAAGCTCGCGGGCGTGCATGCGGCCGTGATCGGCATGCTCACGCCTTCGCATGAAGTGGATCGCGAAGGACTGCAGCGCGCGATCGCGGCCGCAGACGGCATGCCGCTCACGTTTCATCGCGCGTTCGACGAAGCGCGCGATCTGCACGAAGCGTTCGACGTGCTGCTCGGTTTCGACGCCGTGACGAACGTCCTTACCTCGGGCGGCAAACCTTCGGTGCTCGACGCGCAGATGCAAATCGAAATGCTCGTGCAGCGTGCGGCGCAGATGCATTGCACGGTGCTGGCGGGCGCCGGACTGACGCTCGACCGCGTGGCGCCATTCGTGAGCGCGACGCGGGTCCGTGCGGTTCACTTCGGCTCGGGCGTGCGCACCGACGGTAAGTCACTCGCTCCCGTCGACGAAAACAGGGTGCGTCGCGTGCGGAACCTGCTCGACGCCTGACCCATAAAAAAAGCGCGCGCCATTCAGATGAACGGCGCGCGCTTGCCGGCTTCACTTCACCTTATTTCGCCACGACCACCGGAATGCCGCGCAATGCGCCAGCACCCTTGAACGACGCGAGGGCTTCCTGGACGGCGGCGCTCGTCTTCACGTCGATGGCAAGGCGTGCCGCCAGTTCGCGCTCGCTGCGTTTGACCGCCGCGAGGTTCGCCAGCTTGACATGCCCATAGCCACGCACACGTTGATGCAGATTCGCGAGCTTGGCGATGTCGTCGGCGTTTTCGGCGGTGAGGCTCGCGAACGCTCCGCGCAGCGTCGCCTCGTAGTCGCCGGCGAGGGCGCGCTCCATGCGGCGCTCCAGCGTCTTGCCGAACGGATCGAGCCACGTGCCGCGCACGCTGCGGCCCTTCTTCAGCAGCCCGAACGCGCTCCACATCCACTGGCCGAACTGCATCTTGCGCGGAGGCTGGCCGTTCTTCTCATGCGCGATGAGCGGCGGCGCGAGGTTGAACTTCACGGTGAAGTCGCTGCCCGCCGTGCCTTCGAACTGCGCTTCGAGCGCGGCGCGGAACGCCGGGTCGGCGTGCAGGCGCGCGACTTCGTATTCGTCCTTCACGGCGAGCAGCCGATAGAACGTGGTCGCGACGGCGCGCGCGAGCGTTTTCTCCGCACTCTTGTCGGCGCTGCGTGCCGCGTCGACCAGCGTGCGATAACGCTTCACGTAGCTCGCGCCGCCATAAGCGAGCAAGCGCACTTCGCGATCGGCGATCAGTTCGTCGAGCGTTTGCGTGAGCTTGCGCGCCGTGGCCTTCGCGGCCGCCGCACGTTGCGTGTCGAGCGCTTCGAGTGCGGCGGGATCGGCGGCGGCCATGCGGCCGATGGAGAGCGCGAACAGGTTCGCCTTCACCGCCACGTTGTTCAGTTCGATGGCGCGCGTGAGCGCCGCGAGCGAAACCGGCACGAGGCCAAGCTGCCACGCGAAGCCAAGCATCACGATGTTCGCGCCGATCGTGTCGCCGAGATAACGCTGCGCGAGCGCCTGGGCGTCGCAGGCCGAGAGCGGATCTTGCGCTGATGTTGCACCATTCGTCGCCGCGTGCCGCATCTTCGCGAGCAGCGCATCGGCGTGCAGGTTCGCTTCGGGGTTCTGCACGAACGACGCGTTCGGAATCTCATGCGTGTTCACGACGATGCGCGTGCGGTCGTGCCGCACGGTTTGCAGCGCATCGGCGCTCGCGCCCACCACCATGTCGCAGGCGAGCAGCAGGTCGGCCTGCTGGGTGTCGATGCGCACCTGGTTGAGCAGCGCGTCGGTCGCCGCGAAGCGCACGAACGAGAGCACCGAGCCGCCCTTCTGCGCGAAGCCCATGAAGTCGAGCACCGAAGCGCTCTTGCCCTCCAGATGCGCGGCCATGCTGATGAGCGCGCCCACGGTCACGACACCGGTGCCGCCCACGCCCGTCACGAGGATGTCGTAGGGCGCGTTGTCGAGATGCGTGGCCGGCATGGGCAGCGCGTTCACGCGCGCGGCGAGCGCCTGCGGGTCGAACGCGGCGCCCGCGGCCTTCTTGAGCTTGCCGCCTTCGACGGTCACGAAGCTCGGGCAGAAGCCGTTCACGCACGAATAGTCCTTGTTGCACGACGACTGGTCGATGCGGCGCTTGCGGCCCAGCTCCGTTTCCACGGGTTCGACCGAAAGACAATTCGACTGCACGCCGCAATCGCCGCAACCTTCGCACACTTCCTCGTTGATGAAGAGGCGCTTGTCCGGGTCGGGGAATTCGCCCTTTTTGCGGCGGCGGCGTTTTTCGGCGGCGCAGGTCTGGTCGTAGATCAGCACGGTCACGCCCGGCGTTTCGCGCAGTTCGCGCTGGACCGTATCGAGTTCGCTGCGGTGATGGAACGTCGTACCCTTCGGGAACAGGCCGTGATGGCCGTCGTACTTCTCGGGCTCGTCGCTCACCACCACGAAGCGCGAGACGCCTTCGGCTTCCACCTGGCGTGCGATCTGCGGCACGGAAATGCTGCCGTCCACGGGCTGACCGCCCGTCATCGCCACGGCGTCGTTGTAGAGGATCTTGTAGGTGATGTTGGTCTTCGCGGCCACCGCCTGGCGAATCGCAAGGATGCCTGAATGAAAGTAGGTGCCGTCGCCGAGATTCTGGAACACGTGCGGCATCTTCGTGAACATCGAGTGTGCGGCCCAGTCCACGCCTTCGCCGCCCATCTGGATCAGGCCCGTGGTGTCGCGCTCCATCCACGAAGCCATGAAATGGCAGCCGATGCCGGCCTGCGCGATCGAGCCTTCGGGCACCTTGGTCGACGTATTGTGCGGGCAGCCCGAGCAGAAGTAGGGCGTGCGGCGCACGGCGTCGGCGGCGTTCGAGAGGATTTGCGGCGCGACGAGATCGACCACGCGCTCGCGGCGGTCGAGCGCGGGCCGGTGCTTCGCGAGCCACGCGGCGAACACGGGCAGGATGCGCGAGGGGCGCAGCTCGCCAAGCTCCGAGAGCAGCAGCGTGCCGTCCTCGGCGTGCTTGCCGATCACCGAGGGGCGCGCGCCTTCCTTGCGGTTGTAGAGGTAGTCCTTGATCTGCTGCTCGATCACCGGCCCCTTCTCTTCGATCACGAGCACGTCGGTGAGGCCCGCGACGAACGCGTCGATACGCGACATCTCCAGCGGGAACGACAGGCCCACCTTGTAGATGCGCACGCCCGCGCGATCGAGATCGTCGACGGTGAGATCGAGACGGCGCAGCGTTTCCATCAGGTCCAGGTGCGCCTTGCCGCAGGTGACGATGCCCACGTTCGCGTGCGGGCTCGGCGCGATCCACTTGTCGATGCTGTTCATGCGCGCGAAGTGGCGCACGGCGTCGAGCTTGGCGGCGAGGCGCTGCTCGATGGCGAGACTCGGCAGATCGGGCCAGCGGTTGTGCAGGCCGCCTGGCGGCGGCGTAAAACCTTCCGGCGCTTGCCAGTCGGTTTTGATGG
The DNA here is from genome assembly GCF_040965595.1 of Paraburkholderia sp. EG287B. Classification (NCBI taxonomy): domain Bacteria; kingdom Pseudomonadati; phylum Pseudomonadota; class Betaproteobacteria; order Burkholderiales; family Burkholderiaceae; genus Paraburkholderia; species Paraburkholderia sp. EG287B. Next base: position 49,538 of record NZ_JBFRCG010000011.1, on the reverse strand, counting down.
CATCGAGATCGACGGTCGAGCCGGACTCCACCGTTTCCGAAATCGCCTTGTAGCCCACCCACGCGCCCGAGTAGCGCGAGAGCGCCCAGCCATACAGGCCGAATTCGAGCATGTCCGCTATGTTCGACGGATTCACGACCGGCATGTGCCACGCCATCAGCGCGAAGTCGCTCTGATGCGGCATGGACGACGACACGCAGCCGTGGTCGTCGCCGGCCACCACGAGCACGCCGCCGTGCGGCGACGAGCCGTAGGCGTTGCCGTGCTTGAGCGCGTCGCCGGCGCGATCGACGCCCGGGCCCTTGCCGTACCACATCGCGAACACACCTTCGACGGTGCGCTCGGAGTCCGCTTCCACGCGCTGTGTGCCGAGCACGGCGGTGCCGCCCAGCTCCTCGTTGATGGCGGGCAAGAAGCGCACGTCGGCGGCTTCGAGCAGTTTCTTCGCCTTCCACGCCTGCTGATCGACCATGCCGAGCGGTGAGCCGCGATAGCCGCTGATGAAGCCCGCGGTGTTCAGGCCGTGCGCGCGGTCGAGCGCGCGCTGCATGAGCGCGAGGCGGATCAGCGCCTGGGTGCCGGTCAGGAAGATGCGGCCGCGCGTGGCGGTGAGGTTGTCGGTGAGCTTGTAATCAGCGAGGGGCGGCGTATCAAGCGGCGAGGACGTGTCGCCGAACGCGGGGCGCGCGGTCATTGGGGGAGTCTCCATTTGTCGAACGCAGTGAGCGCTTCAGCGCTGGCTGCGATCCCATGTATAGCTTTGCTGTCGTACGCCCTCCGAGGAGAGCGGCGCAAGAGACTCTATTTTTTCTCGCCAATGACGGAAATTTTTTGCTAACTCTCCGGCGCTGCCGCCTATTCGCGCGAGAGCCTGCCCGTGCCGGGCGATTTTGGAGAGAGATTTTCTCTGCCTCGACGCGATCCCGTCCGGATCGGCCTTCGGGACAATCCGTCAGATCGTCCGAGGCGCGTAGGGCTTCGCCCGATCGAACGGCACGACATCGTGAAAATGCGTGTAGTCCATCGTGCTCACGCCGTCCGCATCGCTCATCAGGTCGACGTAGCGGTAGTCCCAGCGGATCTGCCGGTCCGACCAGCTAAAGCGCGCCTGCATGGTCTGCGCGGTCGACTCGTCGGAGCCCTCGATCACGACATGCAGCGTGCCGTGCTGCTCGGCCAGCATCTCGGGTGTGACGCCGTAGAGCGGGCTCGACTCGTCGATCACGTGCATGAGATTCCAGCCCAGCGTGAAGAGCGGATGCTGGTCGCGCACGAGCTTGAGGTCGTGGATGCGCCGCGCGCGAAAGCCGTCCGACGAGGTTTCGATGCGGATGAGCCGCAGCTTCGCGCCCGCTTCGGCGATCACGTTCTGGCGGGCGTTGGCGGCGCGCGCCATCAGCGTCATGCGGCCTTCGATGGGGTGCACCACCACCTGGCTCGCGAACATGATCTTGGCGCGCGGGCGCGAGAAGCGCGCGAACACGAGGCCGGTCGCCAACGCGATGCCCGACATGCCGACGAAGATTTCCAGCGTGGCGACGATATGCGCGTAGAGCGTTTGCGGATGCATGTCGCCGTAGCCAACGGTGGCGAGCGTTTCCACGCTGAAGAAGAACGCGCCGAGGAAGCCCTGCGGGTACTGGTTGGCGATGGGCGCGGCGCCGAGCTGGTAGAGGCACGCGAACACGCCGTTCATGAGCAGGAAGAGGGCCGCGAGCGACGCAAAAAAGGTGGGCCAGCGCATGGTGAGCGCCGTGTGATAGAAGTCGCCCCAGGACTGCGGCATGCCGTAGACGAGCACCTCGCGCGTGCCGATCATCAGCTTGCGCGGCGTGCCGCGTCTGGCTTTTTTCTTGGGCCCCGCGGGCGTTTCGGCCTTGCAGGCGTCCACATCAACGCCCGGCGAAGCCGCGGATGCCGCATCGGCTTGCTGGGCCGCTTCCTGGTTGGCGAAGCGCTCCGGCGTCTCGGACGTCATGATGGTCCCTGCGGATCTGAAGTCAGGAGAAGAGCGTAGCAATGGCGCAGGGGCAGGACAAGCGGGCACGCGCCAACGCGCGCTGGCAGGGCGCAGGGCTGGCGCGACGAGAGCAGGAATGAGACGCGGCAGGAGCGGCGTCGAACGAAAGGCTTACGGAAACCCGTGCGGCTTCGGAATGCCCGCGCCGTGTTCGATATCGGCGATCGCCTGGCGGCGCGCGGCGTCCACGGCTTGCGTGGGCGCCTCGAAGCCCGCGTTGCCGCCGACCGTGACCCACGCCTGGACGGCCTTGTCGCGATGCGTGATCTGATACTCGGCGTCCCAGCGAGCGCCCTGCAGTTCGAGCGGATGCACGTGGATGGCGTAGACGCCGTATAGAAAGAGCTGTTCGGACATGGCTAACCTCTCCTCACGACCGCACGTCGTGCGGCCCCATGCAGAGCACCCCCGTCTCATGCAGCGCTGCCGGCAGTCCCTGAGCGGGCACCGGGCTCACCGCGGCGACTTACAGTTCGAGTTCGCCGAGAATGCGATGCGCCAGCGCCTTGGCTTCTTCGAGAGCTTCTTCCGGCGTGCCCGATGCGGCTTCGACTTCATACACCGCGTTTTCGAGTTCCTCGCCGTCGTCGCGCGCCAGGGAGACCAGGCCCTGGTACTGGCCGGCGTTCATGGGCCGCACTGTGGCGACGGCCGTGTAGATCCCCTTGGTGTAGCTGACGTCTTCCATAACGTGCTCCTCGCGGAAGGAAACTCCCCTCGACGGGTCACGTGGATGAAGGCGCGCAAGCGTCGCGCCCGACCCGCAAGAGGGAGATTCCATGCTAGCACGTTGCCCGCGCGGCTGCGGGACACGCATATGACGGCGGCGCGGCGCTTTCGTGTCAGCCCCGCGCGGTGTCCGGGCGGCGCGCCAGACGGCGCGCCGCGGGCGAGTTTAGTCGGCGAGCAGCGCGACGACTTCGTCGAGCGTCGGCGAATGCGCGCCGGGCCGGCGGCACGCGGCCGCGCCCGCGGCGAGCGCGAAGGCGAGATGCTGGCGCCAGTTGCGCTGCGGCGCGCTCATGAGGCTAAACAGCAGCCCGCCGATCGACGCGTCGCCGGCCCCCACCGTATCGGCCACTTCGACGCGCGGCGGCGCCGCCTCGATCACCTCGTTGCCCACATAGAGCGTGGCCGCCTGCGCGCCGCGCGTGACGAGCAGCGTGGCGGCCGGATTGAGCGCGCGCACCGCTTCGATGGCTTCGGCCTCGCTCTTGCCCGCGAACAGCATGCGCAGGTCTTCGTCGGAGACCTTGATGAGATCGGCGAGCGCGGCCATGCGGCGCAGGATCGGCTCGTAGCCGTGCGCCATGAGATTGCGGTAGTTCGGATCGAAGCTGATCTTCACGCCGGCCGCGCGCAGCTCGGCGGCGAGCGTGGCGAGCGTTTCGCCGAGCGGCTGGCGCACGAGGCTGATGCAGCCGAAGTGCGCCCACTTGGCGTGCGCGCGCCAGCCTTCGGGCAGCTTCGCGGGATCGAAGGCGAGGTCGGCGCTGTTGTCGCCGATGAAGTAGTACGCGGGCGGATGCGTCTGATGCACGATCGCGAGCAGCGGCGCGCGCTCCACGCGCTGCATGAAGCGCATGTCGAGACCGGCGGCCACGCTCGCGTTCCAGAGTTCGTCCGAGAAGTTGTCGACGCCGAGCGCCCCCACGCTCGCCGTGGGCAGCCCGAGGCGCGCGACCGCGCGCGCGACGTTCCAGCCCGCGCCGCCAGGATGCGCGCGCCAGTGCGAGTCCATGCCCGGTGCGCCGGGTTGCGACGTGTGCGGCGTGCCTTCGGGCGCGGGGGTGCGCACGAGATCGGTGAGGATGTCGCCGGCCGAGATGAAGGCCGGGAAGCCGGACGAAAAGTCCGGACCGGTGCTGCAGGTGCTCATCGTCGTGTTCCTCTCTCTAGTTCTGGCCGCTCGTGCCCGTCATGCCGGTCGCGCCACCAGCGTCGGCAGCGGTCGCTTCCTCGCGCCCCACCACCGGCGCCATGCCGCGTCCGGGCAGCGCGTTCAGCGCTTCGTAGCACGCGCCCATCGTGTGATAGTCGGTCTTGCCGGCGGGGCTCTTCTCGTCACTGTACTTGCGGTTGTCGCAGGTGAGGATGCGATACCACGCACCGTAACGATGATCGACGAAATTCGCCCAGCTGTAGCGCCAGATTTCGTCGTACCAGTCCCAGAAGCGCTCGTTGCCGGTGCGCTTGCCGAGCAGCGCCGCCGTGGCGAAAGTTTCCGCCTGCACCCAGAAGTACTTGTCGTGATCGCACACGGTGCCGTCCGGGCCGAAGCCGTAGTAGAGGCCGCCGTGATCGTTGTCCCAGGCGTGCGCCATGGCGGCGTCGAACAGTTCGATCGCGCGCGGCAGCAGCCAGGGCAGCGGCCGGTGGCGTTCGAGCAGCAGGAGCAGCTTCGCCCACTCCGTTTGATGGCCCGGCTGGAAGCCCCACGGGCGGAAGATGTTCGAGCTGTCTTCCTCGTTGTAGTGCCAGTCCACCGACCAGTCCGCGTGAAAGTGCTCCCACACGAGCCCTTGCGAGAGCTTCGCCTGGCGCAGCGTGATGTTCGAAGCGACGCGCTCGGCGCGGTCGAGATAGACGAGGTGGCCCGTCGCCTCGTAGGCCGCGAGCAGCGCCTCGGTCGTGTGCATGTTGGCGTTCTGGCCGCGATAGCCCGAGACGATCCAGTCGGGGCTCGCCTCGTCGGCGTAGAGGCCCGCCGCGCCGTCCCAGAAGCGGTGTTCCATCAGATCGAAGGTCGCGCCGATCATCGGCCGCGCTTCCTCGATGCCGGCCATCGCCGCATGCGCGTAGGCGAGCAGCACGAACGCGAGGCCGTAGCAGTGGCGCGTGGCGTCGAGCACGCGCTTCTTGCCGTCGCGCCAGTCGAGCTCCCAGTCGTAGCCCTGCAGTTGCGGGTCCCAGTGACCCTCGCGCAGGAATTGCAGGCCGTGGCGCGCGTATTCGAGGTGCTGCGGATCGCCGAATTCGCGATACGCCATCGCATAGTTGAAGACGTAGCGGCAGCTGCTCACGAGGTGCCGCGAGTGCGCGTTGTAGATCGAGCCGTCGTCGCGGAAGTAGTGGAAGAAGCCGCCCGAGGGATCGAGCACGTTCGGCGCGTAAAAGCGCAGCGTGTCCTGCACGTGGCCGAGCAGGAAGCCGCGGTCGCGAAAGCTCGCGACGCCCGGTACGGCGACGGGTTGTGCGAAGGCGGAGGTGGCGGTGTCGGCGGTCATCGTCATGGCTTTCTCTTCTGTCCTGGACGTGGCTTCAGCGTAATTTCGATGTGTGTTCGGCGTGTTTCGACGGCGCGCGTCAGGCGCTTTGCGGTGCGCTTGCAGCATGATGGACAGCGTGCGCGGCAACGAGATTCGATGACGCCGCACCCAGCGTGCTCGCACGTGCGACGAGCTGGACCGGCAAACGGATTTCGCTCGCGGCAGGCGTTTCTTCGAGCAGCAGCTCGACGCCGCGCCGTCCGAGTGCTTCCTTGTCGACGGCGATCGTCGAGAGCGGCGGCGTGGCGTGCGTGGCGCCCGCGATGTCGTCGAAACCGATGATGGCGATGTCCTCGGGCACGCGCAGGCCATTGGCGAGGCAAACGCGCATGGCCGCGAGCGCGGCGGCGTCGTTGTAGGCGAAGAGCGCGTCGGGCGGCGGGCGCGAGGCGGCGTTCGCCGCATCGATCAAGCGCTGCATGGCGAGCGACGCGCCCGTGTCGGGATCGAGCCCGCCGTCGATCGTCGTTTCGAGCGACGGGTCGAACAACAGGCCTGCCTCGAAGAACGCGCGCCGGTAGCCGAGCGCGCGCTGCGCGATGCTGTAGTGCGCGAGCGAGCCGCCGATGAACGCAATGCGCCGCCGCCCCAGTTCGAACAGATGCTGCATGGCGAGCGCGGCGCCCGCCGCGTTGTCGATGTTCACCGAGCGCAGACCCGCCGCCCACAGGTCGATCAGCACGAGCGGCCGTTGCAGCGCGACGAGCGCGGCGAGCATTTCCGGCTCGACGAAGCCCGCCACGGCGATGGCGTCGGGTGCGTGCAGGCGCAACTGCTGGACGGTGTCGTCGGCGGGGCCGGCGGTGAGCAGTGCGGGCACGATGCCGTGTTCGCGGCAGGCGTCTTCCACGCCGTGCAGCACGTGCGAGAAGAACGGGCTGGCCGCGAAGTTGTTGTGCTGGCGATGGAGCAGGAAGGTGAGCCGGCGAATGCGCGGACGCAGTTGCGCGCAGTCGTAGCCGAGCGTGCGCGCGACTCCGACGATGCGCTCGCGCGTGGCCTCGGAGAGGCCCGGCTGGTTCTTCAACGCGCGCGACACCGTGCCGATCGACACGTTGGCGGCTTGCGCGACGTCACGAATGGTTGTCCCCATGATTCCTGGCTGGCGGTGGCGCAGTGAGCGTTCCGGGTATGGTCAGGTGTGCGGCGATTGTATAGTAAAAATCTGTTCGAAAAACCCGAATCTACGTCTCGAATTCCAGGTAAATACCAGTAAACAATGAAATAAACGCAAACATTCATGTTTAGTAAAATCAACTAAACGCGCGCGGGCACGACGGTTGCGGAAAGACGGACACCAACAGTCGACTTACGGAGGCATCATGCTCGGCACCCTGCTTCTGGTCATTCTGATCCTGCTGCTCATTGGCGCGTTCCCAGCGTGGCCGCATAGCCGCTCTTGGGGCTACGCGCCTTCGGGCACGCTCGGCATCATCGTCGTCGTGGTGGTCGTGCTGGTGTTGATGGGGACGATCTAGCGACAGCGCAGCGGTCAGGCAACGCAAGCAAAACGGGCCGGCGCGCGGCATGAGCCGCGCGGCCGGCCCGTTCCTGTTCTGGGCTGCCGCAGGGGAGGTTCAGGCCGCTATGCTGTGCCGGCGGTTTCGCCTGCTGCCGAGCTGAGCGTGGGCACGAGGTTGGCGCTCGCGCTGCCGTCGATCACGACGAGTCCGCTCGCTTCCTGTTTCGCGCGGCGCTTGGCGAGGGCCGCGAGCGAGGCGATGGCGTCGCTGCTGTGCTGCGCGCCTTCGCCCGGCGCGATGTGCACGCAGCCGATCGCCATCGTCACGAAGGTGAAGAAGGTGGCGTTGCCGTGGCGATCCTCGCCGTGGATGCCGCCCGCGAGGCGGTCGCCCGGTGCGTAGAAGCGCTGCGCACCCTCGTTGAACGTTTCGATCGCCTGGCGCGCGCGCTCGCGCCATGTCTCGCTCTGGAACAGGATCAGGAAGTCGTCGCCGCCCACGTGGCCGAGGAAGTCGCGCGTGGGGTCGCAGGCATCGGCGAGCACTGTCGCCGCGAACTTCAGCACCTCGTCGCCCTGCCAGTAGCCGTACTGATCGTTGAAGGGCTTGAACTGGTTCAGGTCGACATAGCACGCGTGAAAGCCCGCGTCGTGCGACAGCAGACGCTCGATATGCGAGCTGATGGGGATATTGCCCGGCAGGAAGGTGAGCGGATTGGCGTAGCGCGCCGCCTGGATGCGCACCTCCGTTACGGCGCGCACGAGGCTCTCGCCGGTGCCGAGCCCGGCGTAGCGGCCGTTATCGGTGATGACGAAGCCATCGGCGAGATAGCGCTGGTCGTCGCTGACGAGCAGCGTCGCCATCTGCTCGACCGTCATCGACTGCTCGATCAGCACTGGCTGCGCGTTGGCGAATTGCAGGCAGGCCTTCTTGCCGAACAGCTCGCGGTGATACGGCAGCGCATAGCGGTCCATGAACGCGCGCCGGTTGATGAGCGCGATGGGCGCTTCGTCTTCCACCACGGCCACCGCGTGCAGGTCGGGTTGACCGTTGAACAGTTCGAGCACGTCGTTGTTGGTCGCCTGGCGCGGCAGCGCGGGCGCGCGCACGAGCATCTTGCTGGCGGGGGCGCCGCCGCCCGCGGGCTGCGTGGCGGCGCTGCGCGTGGCCTCGGGGAACACGGCGATATGGTCTGCGCGAATCGCCTCGCGCGCTTCGCGGGCGAGCACGCGCAGCGGCTCCACGTTGGGGCGGCCGAAGAAAAAGCCCTGGCCGCAGTCGATGCCCATGTCGCGCAGCACGATCAGGTCGGCCGCGTTCTCGATGCCTTCCGCCACGAGACGGGTGCCGCTCGCCTGCGCGAAATGCTGCACGGCGCGCACGGCTTCGAACTTGAGCGCGTCGTTGGCGATGTCGTGGATGAAGAAGCGGTCGATCTTCACGACATCCGGCTGCAACTGCACCCAGAGGTTGAGGCTGGCGTTGGCCGTGCCGTAGTCGTCGAGCGCGAACTGGGCGCCGGCCGCGCGCAGCGTTTCGACGACCGGCGAAAAATTGCGCAGGTCGTGGATGGCGCTTTGCTCGGTGAGCTCGATCACGACGCGCGTGGGGTCGATCGGGCCGTCGAAGAGGGCGAGCGCGGCGTCGCCGTCGGCGGTGAGCTGGCGCAGCGCGTCGGCGCTGAAATTGAGGAACAGCTTGCCGGGGCAGTCGAGTCTCGCGAACGTTTCGATGCAGGTGCGGGCGGCTGCGCGCTCGAGTGCGGCGGTGCACTGTTCGTCACCGGCGCGCGCGAAGAGGGCGGCGGGCGTTTCGAGCGGCGAGCCGGCCGGCCCGCGAATCAGGCCTTCGTAGCCGAGGATCGCGCCACCCTCGAAATCGACGATGGGCTGGAAGACGGCACGCAGCTGGCGCTGGGCGATCAGCGCCCCGACGCCGGGCGCCGCGTGCAGGAGTGGCGCGGGAGCAGACATGGACAGGCCGGAACGGGCGAAGACGATGAACTTAACGGCATATCATCGGATGAATTAAATGAAATTTTGGTGACAGCGCGGGGATGCCCAATCTTTGGGCGTGCGGCGGATGCGCGCGTGACGCGGGGAGGGGAGGCAGGCGGGGGAGGGGGAGGGGGAGACGCCGGGCACTAGCCGCGGCATTGGCTGCAGCGGGGCGGCGAGAAGCCGCCGCGCCGCATGACGTATTGAGATGGATTGAGCGACGCTCAGCGGCGCGCGGCGGCGGCGCTGCGCTCGCTCGCGCCGGCGCGCGATTCGTCGCCCGCGCTGGCGGCGCGCTCGGCGCTCATGTCGCGGGCGCCCCAGCGCTGGGCGAGCGCCGCGCACACCATGAGCTGGATCTGGTGGAACAGCATGAGCGGCAGCACGACCGCGCCCACGGCGTTCGAGGCGAAGATGACCTTTGCCATCGGCACGCCGGCCGCGAGGCTCTTCTTCGAGCCGCAGAAAATGATGGTGATCTGGTCGACGCGCGAGAAGCCGAGCTTCTTGCTCGTGAACATCGTGATCCCGAGCGCGAGCGCGAGCAGCACGGCGTTCACCACGAGCAGGCCGCCGAGCGCGGTGAGCGGAATGTGATGCCAGAGCCCTTCGTTCACGGCCTCGGAAAACGCGCCGAACACCACGAGCAGGATCGAGCCCTGATCGACGAACTTGAGCACGCCCTTGTTGCGCTCGATCCAGCGGCCGATCACGGGGCGCAGCAGCTGGCCCGCCACGAACGGCACGAGCAGTTGCAGCACGATGTTCCACACGGTGTGCCAGGCCGAGCCGCCGCTCGCGCTCTGGTTCGTGACGATCAGGCTCACGAGCGCGGGCGTGACGAAGATGCCGATCAGGCTCGACGCCGAAGCGCTGCACACGGCGGCGGGCACGTTGCCGCGCGCGATCGAGGTGAAGGCGATGGACGACTGCACCGTGGACGGCAGCGTGCAGAGGAACAGCACGCCCGCGTAGAGCGCCGGGGTGACGAGCGGCGAAAGCACGGGCTTGAGCGCGAGGCCCAGCGCCGGAAAGAGCACGAAGGTGCTGAGCAGCACGACGATATGCAGCCGCCAGTGCGTCGCGCCAGCGATGATCGCCTCGCGTGAGAGCTTGGCGCCGTGCAGGAAGAACAACAGGCCGACGGCCACATTGGTCAGCCAGTTGAAACCGGTGGCGGCCTGGCCGTGCACCGGGAACAGGCTCGCAAGAATCACCGTGCCGACGAGGCAAAGGGTGAAGTTATCGGGCAGGAATTTCGGACGTGCCATCGGACAATCTCAAATGCGCGCCTGGGCGCCTGGCTGCACGCAGATCGATGTGCGTGCAACGGGTGAATCGGATCGTCTATTGTCGGCGCAAGCCGATTGAAAAAGCAAATTCATTTGAAGCATTGATTAATGAAGGATACGCATGTATCGCCAGTACCGATGCCCCTTTCTGCGGGATTCCTCATCGACGTGCGAGGGGTATTCCCGGGCCGCAAAAGTCGTCAGGACTCCGCGTATTCTTCAGATCTTCAGACGGGAATCAAGCATAAAACGAACCGTTCCCAGACCTGCCATCAGAGCCTTGCCAGGCGGCCTTCCCAGGGTGCACCCGAAGCCAGAAAACCCAGCAGTAACATGGTGTTACAACCCTTCGGGCGGCATAACATCTTTTGGCTCGACACCCATTCGGCACGCCCATAAATTACCGTCAAAGGGACGCCCGGACCGTTGTGGCGGCAATCGTTACGCGCTCGCGCGGCGAGCGTCCCGGGACTGGCCCGCCATGGCCCGAGTGGCGGGTGCCAGGCGCAAATGTCGGGCAGGTGAAACGTCACAATGCACGTAGGGTTGTCAAAACTGGGACAGTGGGTCTTGGGGGCTGGATTGGCGGCCCTCGTTGCGCTCGCCCATGCTCAGCCCGGTTTTCCAGGGCACGGCGGGGGCGGCGGCTTCGCGCGCGCGCCTTCCATGCCGACGATGCCCACCATGCACTCGATGCCCGCGCCGCGCGGCGGCGGTGGCGGCATGGCGTGGGGCGGCGGCTATCACGGCGGCCCTGAACGCGGCCGTGGCCCCGCCGCTTACCGCGGTGCCGCTTCGCCCATGCGTGTGGCCGACCAGGGCGGCCGGTACGAGCGCGGCGGCAACCGTGCGCCGAACCAGTGGCAAGGTCAGGTCCAGCAGCAGGCGCCCCATCGCGACTACAGCTACGGCACGCCGTTCGGCGGCTACGGTGGCTATCGTGGTGGCAATCCCATCACGCCCGTGAGCGCGGAATCGCGCCCGGTGCCGCATCCGCCGGCCGACTCGCCGGTGCGCGCGGGCTCGATCCGCGAAGACGTCGCCCGCTACAACGAGGAGCGCGGCGGCAGCTACCGGCAATACCCGCGCAACGGCGGCGAGGTGCCGCGTCCGCCCATGCCTTCGCCTTACCGCAATTGAGCGCTGCCTCGCGGCCCGCTTTTGTTTTCTTCCCTCCGCACGCTTTTTCCCGCTTGCTTCGTTTGATTCTCCTCAGGATTCGCTTCAGGTATTGACCTGTTAGCGCCGCCGAAACACGTCCAAAACAAGTTGCGTTCGTCCATGCCGCGAAAACTGACGCGTGGATACCACACTTTTTTTGAAAACTCTCGTCATACAGAACCCTTTCGTCTCAAATCTCGCTTTCGTTTCGGCGGCGCGTCATTCGCAGCCACGCGCGTGTGGGAGCGCCCCACTGGGCGCGGCCCGGCAGGCCGCGATTAACCGTGACGCAGCGCAGCGCAAAGCAGAGTCGACAGCGGCAAACCGGGTTCGATCGGCGGCAAACTAATCCGCCCGATATACCGGCAATAACACCGGTTATTTTTGACCATAAAAATGGTCCGCAAAGATGGATCCGCCCAGAACGGCCACGCCTGCGAACGACGAAAAATAAAGCTTTGCGCGAGCGCCTCAGCCGCCCGACACCCTTTTTTGACAAAGACTGGAGAACCCATGAATACAACGGTCAGCCGCGCGCTGCGCACTACCCTGAAGGCGAGCGCGCTCGCCGCTGTTCTTGCCGCCGCGTCGTCGTCGGCGTTTGCGCAGTCGAGCGTCCAGCTCTACGGCCAGGTCGACGAGTGGGTCGGGGCGACGAAATTTCCGGGCGGCCAGACCGCCTGGAACGTGGGCGGCGGGGGCATGTCCACGTCGTACTGGGGCATGAAGGGATCGGAAGATCTGGGCGGCGGCTACAAGGCGATCTTTACGCTGGAAAGCTTCTTCCGCGCGCAGAACGGCCAGTACGGCCGCTTCGCGGGCGACACGTTCTTCGCGCGCAATGCGTACGTCGGCCTCGAATCGCCGTATGGCACGGTCACAGCGGGGCGCCTGACGACGCAGCTGTTCGTCTCGACGATTCTCTTCAACCCGTTCATCGATTCGTACACCTTCTCGCCGATGGTCTACCACGTGTACCTCGGCCTCTCGACGTTCCCGACCTACACGACCGACCAGGGTGTGGTGGGCGACTCGGGCTGGAACAACGCCGTGCAGTACTCGACGCCCAACTTCAACGGCCTCTCGGGTTCGGCCATGTATGCATTCGGCAACCAGGCCGGCCAGAACGGCTCGAAGAAGTGGAGCGTGCAGGGTCTGTACTTCCATGGCCCGTTCGCGGCCACGGCGGTCTACCAGTACGTGAACTTCAACAACACGCCGGGCGACATCGGCAGCATCGTGAGCGGCGACACGACCATCATCGGCCTGAAGAGCCAGGGCGTGGCGCAGGTCGGCCTCTCGTACGACCTCAAGTACGTGAAGTTCTTCGGCCAGTACATGTACACGGCGAACTGGCAGCAGGTGGGCAGCTGGCACGTCAACACGGCCCAGGGCGGCGTGACGGTCCCGGCCGGCCCGGGCACGGTCATGGCCTCGTATGCGTACTCGCGCGACGGCGGCGGCCTGAACCAGACGCGCCAGACGGCGGCGATCGGCTACGACTACCCGCTCTCCAAGCGCACCGATATCTACGCCGCGTACATGTACGACCACTTCGACAACATGTCGAGCGGCCAGACCTACGGCGTGGGCATGCGCGCGAAGTTCTAGGCGGCGCAGCCTGTCAGTTCGAAGTTCGACGCGAAAACCCCGCGCTGCGTGCAGCGCGGGGTTTTTGCTTTCCGGGCCGCCTGACATAAAGCACGCCTAGCACGCCTGCGCGTTTCAACACCCGTATTTGATAAAACGAGGAAAATATCGTCGATTGATTCCCGTTCATTTATGTTCGAGTTGAAGGCCGCGCAATGGATACCCTCGTCAGCATGAAAGTGTTTCGCCAGGTGGTGGAGGCGGGCAGCTTCGTCGCGGCGGCCGAGCGCATGAACATGTCCGCCGCGATGGCGAGCAAGCATGTGATGCATCTGGAGCAGCAACTCGGCGCGCGCCTGTTGAACCGCACCACGCGCCGCGTCGCACCCACCGAGGCGGGGCGCGAGTACTACGAGCGCGTGGCCCAGGCGCTCACCGAACTCGACGAGGCCGGCCAGGCGGTGGGCGCGGCGAGCGTGGTGCCGCAGGGGCGGCTGCGCGTGTCGTCGCTCACGGCGTTCGGGCTGCGTCATGTGATGGGCGCGGTCGCCGACTACGCCGCGGGGTTTCCGCAGGTGACCGTCGACATCACGCTGTCCGACCGCGTGGTCGAGCTGATCGACGAGGGCTTCGACGTGGCGATCCGCGCCGCGCCGTCAGGGCTCAAGTCGTCGTCGCTGATCGCGCGGCCGCTCGCCACCGCGCACATCGTGCTGTGCGCCTCGCCCGAGTACCTGCGCCGCCACGGCGCGCCGAAAAGCGTGGCCGATCTCGCGCGGCACAACTTCGTTCAGTACGCGGGGGCTTCGGCCCAGGAACTCGCGCCGTTCGCAGAGGGCGCGGGCGGCGTGAAGCCCAAGCCAGGCGGCAACCTCATCGTCAATCACCTGGAAGCGCTGCGCGTGGTGGTGCTGCAAGGCGGCGGGCTGTCGATGCTCGGCACCGAGGTGGTGGGCGACGATATCGCCGAAGGGCGCCTCGTGCCGCTGCTCGTCGACGCACTGCCGCCGCGCGAGCTGCCGATCTACGCCGTGTACGCGAGCCGCCGCCATCTGTCGGCGAAGGTGCGCTCGTTCGTCGATTTCCTGGCCGCGCGCTTTTCGGAGCGCGAGCTGTGGCCGGGCGTGGAGGCGATCCGCGCGGCGGCGCTCAATGCCGATGCCGCACGCATTGCGTCCGGCCGGGATTGAAGCCAGGCCCGCCTGCGTTCAGCGGCCCACGCCCAGCCGCGCCTTCGTCGCCTCGTACTCGTGCTTCAGGCGTGCCACGAGATCCGCCACCGAGGGCACGTCGTCCATCAGGCCCACGGCCTGACCCGCCCCCCACACGTCTTTCCAGGCCTTCGCCTTCGAGGTGCCCGCGCCGAAATCCATCTTCGACTTGTCCGACTCGGGCAGCGCATCGGGATCGAGCCCGGCGTTCACGATGCTCTCGCGAATGTAATTGCCGTGCACGCCCGTGAAGAGGTTCGTGTAGACGATGTCGGCGGCCTTCGCTTCGAGAATGGCGTGCTTGTAGTCGTCCACGGCGTGCGCCTCTTTCGTCGCGATGAAGCGCGTGCCCATGTAGGCGAGGTCCGCGCCCATGGCCTGGGCGGCGAGGATCGAGCCGCCGTTGGCGATCGCCCCCGACAGCACGATCGGGCCGTCGAAGATACGCCGCACTTCGCCCACCAGCGCGAACGGCGAGGTCGTACCCGCATGGCCGCCCGCGCCCGCGGCCACGAGGATCAGGCCGTCCACGCCCGCTTCGAGCGCCTTGCCGGCGTGGCGCAGGTTGATGACATCGTGCAGCACGATGCCGCCGTAGCTGTGCACCGCGTCGAGCAGTTCGCGCGGCGGCGCGCGCAGGCTCGTGATGAAGATCGGCACATGGTGCTCGACGCACACGCGCACGTCGTGCTCCAGCCGCGCATTCGACTGATGCACGATCTGGTTGACGGCGACCGGCCCGATGACGGCTTCGGGGTTCGCGCTCTGGTAAGCGGTGAGCTCCTCGCGGATCTGCGTGAGCCAGACGCCCAGCTCCTCGGCGGGGCGCGCGTTGAGCGCCGGAAACGAGCCGACGATGCCCGCCTTGCACTGCGCGAGCACCAGATCCGGATAGCTGACGATGAACATCGGCGAGCCCACGACGGGCAGCGAGAGGTTTTGCAGGACGGCGGGCAGTGCCATGGGGAGGTCTCCTTGCGGCGCTTCGATTGATGGCGGGGGCGCGAAATCGGCCGTTCGATTATAGGCGTGGGGCCGATCGGGCATCGCACGTGCGGGTCGCTCGTGCGGTTTTCGAGGGAGTGCTCGGTTTCTATCGCTGTGGGCCCAAAAGCACATTTTCGAGTCGCGTGCGCCTCATACAATGACCGCAGACCAACAAACACAAGAGACTAGCCCCATGCCCTTCGACGGATTCCAGCCTTTCACCGTTCGCACTGCGGGCGGCGTAGACATCTGCGGCGTGAAGGGCGGCGACGGACCGCCGCTATTGCTGCTGCACGGCCATCCGCAGACGCATATGATCTGGCATCGGTGCGCCACCTCGCTCGCGCAGCACTTCACCGTCATCGCGACGGATCTGCGCGGCTACGGCGCCTCCTCGAAACCGGCCAGCGACGACACGCACGCCGCCTATTCGAAACGCGCGATGGCGGCCGATCAGGTCGAAGTCATGCGCCATTTCGGTTACGAGCGTTTTCTCGTGTGCGCGCACGACCGCGGCGCGCGCGTCGCGCACCGCATGGCGCTCGACCACGCCGACGCCGTCGAACGGCTCATGCTGCTCGACATCGCGCCCACGCTCGCCATGTACGAGCAAACCGACCGCGAGTTCGCCACGCTCTACTTCCACTGGTTCTTCCTGATCCAGCCCGCGCCGCTGCCGGAGACGCTGATCGAAGCGAACCCCGACGTCTATATCGAGCGCGTCATGGGCAGCCGTCACGCGGGTCTTGCACCGTTCGCGCCGAAGGCGCTGGGCGCCTATCGCGCGGCGCTGCGCCAGCCGGGCGCCGTGCACGCGATGTGCGAGGACTACCGCGCCTCGGCCACCATCGACCTCGAGCACGACCGCGCCGATCTCGAGCGCGGCAACAAGGTGGCGTGCCCGCTGCGCGTGCTGTGGGGCGCGGAAGGGGTGATCGAGCGCTGCTTCGACCCGCTCGCCGAATGGCGCAAGGTGGCGCGCGACGTGAGCGGGCGCGCGCTGCCGTGCGGCCATTACATTCCCGAGGAGGCGAGCGAGGCGCTGGTCGAGGAGATGCTGGCGTTCTTCGAGGCCACGGAGCACTGACGGGCTGCCGCGCCCGGGCTTCAGCGCAGCGGCGGCAGGCGGCGCGGCACCGGCGTGGACTTGACGATGGCGGTGCTGGTTTCGGCGCGCTCGGTGACTTTCGCGAGAATCTCGTCGAGCTGTTCGATCGAATGCAGATAGAGCCGGGCGATGAAGCAGTCGTCGCCCGTGACCTTGTCGCACTCGACGAATTCGGGAATGCGCCGCAGCACCTCTTCCACCAGATGCAACTGTCCGGGCAGCGGCTTCACGCGCACGATGGCCTGCAAGGTGTAGCTGAGCGCGCGCGGATCGATCTGCACCGTATAGCCGCCAATCACGCCTTGCGCTTCGAGCCGGCGCAGCCGCTCGGACGTGCTCGGCGCCGACAGCCCCACGTGCTTGGCGAGTTCGGCGACGCTCGTGCGGGCGTCCTCGGCGAGCGCCGCGAGCAGCATGCGGTCGATGTCGTCGAGCGGGGCAGCGGCGGGCGTGGGGTTCGGACGTCGGTTCATGATTGCGCGGGTGCTCCGCCAGGTTGGCCTTTCAATCGAAGGCAAGTCTTGCCTCTCGCCTAAGTTTAGCCATGTATTCCTCGCCTTGCAGCCGATAAACTGGCTTGCAGATGCGAAGGGCTGCGCGCCCTTCGTCCGCTACAACGAGGATGCAAGCTCATGTCTTCCAACACTCCTGAAATTCGCCGCGGCGCCGCCGAGATGATCGTCGCGATGCTGATGTCCGGCACCATCGGCTGGCTCGTGGTCGCCTCGCGGCAGGCCCCGATCAACATCGCCTTTTTGCGCTGCGTGCTGGGCGGCGCGACGCTCACGCTCGTGTGCGCCGCGCTCGGCCTGCTGCGCCGCAAGCACCTGCCGCCGCGCACGCTCGCGCTCGCCGTGCTGGGTGGCGCGGCCATCGTCGCGAACTGGGTGCTGCTGTTCGCGGCCTATTCGCGTGCGTCGATCTCCATGGCCACGGCCGTCTACAACACGCAGCCGTTCATGCTGGTCGGTCTCGGCGTGGTCATTCTGCGCGAGCGAGTGAGCGCGTCGACGGTGGCGTGGCTGGCGGTGGCCTTCCTCGGCCTCGTGTGCGTGGTCGAGGTGCAGCCCGCCGTGCTCGCGGTGCCCGGCGAGTATCTGCAGGGGGTGGCCTACGCGGCGGGCGCGGCGTTTCTCTACGCGATTTCGTCGATCATCACGCGCCATCTCAAGGCCACGCCGCCGCACCTCATCGCACTCGTGCAGCTCGCGTTCGGCGCGCTCGCGCTCGCGCCGTTCATCCACTACGGCACGCTGCCCGCTACGCCGCTGCACTGGGCGCAGCTTGTCACGCTCGGCATCGTACACACGGGCATCATGTACGTGCTGCTCTACGGCGCGATCCAGAAGCTGCCCACGGCGATGACGGGCGCGCTCTCGTTCATCTACCCCGTGGTCGCGATCCTCGTGGACTGGTTCGCGTTCGGCCAGCGTCTCGCGTGGATCCAGGTGGTGGGCGCCGCGCTCATCCTCGTCGCGGCGGCGGGCGTGAATCTCGGCTGGCGCATCGTGCCGCACCGCCGAAGCGCGCGTTCGGCCTGAGGCGTAGCGAGCGTGCAGCGCTGACGGGGCGTTCCGGCGAGCAGCGGTTGGCGCGCGGGCAGCATAATGTCGCGATTCGAATCCGCGACTCCCTGCTCCTCATGACGCCTTTGCACGCCCCCCGGGACGAAGCCGAACTCGCGCGCGCCAAGCGCCAGGCGCTGGCGTTTCTGCTGGCTGCAGCACTCGTGTTCGCCGGCACGGCACTCTTTTTTCCACCTGGCGTCGTGACGGACGGCGTCAAGTCCGTGAGCGAAGCCGCCATGGTCGGCGGCCTCGCCGACTGGTTCGCGGTGGTCGCGCTGTTCCGGCGCGTTCCGATACCGTTCGTTTCGGCGCATACGGGCGTGATTCCGCGCAACAAGGAGCGCATCGCCGACGAACTCGCCGCCTTCGTGCGCGACAAGTTTCTCGACGTCGGTTCGCTGGTCGGGCTGATCCGGCGCCACGATCCGGTGGCGCGGCTTTCCGGCTGGCTCACCGCGCCGCAGAATGCGCAGCGCCTGGGCGACTACGCGGTGCGCATGATGTCGGGCGTGCTCGGCCTCACCGACGACGCGCGCATCCAGGGCTTCATCCGCGACAGCCTGCACGCGGCGCTCGCGCGCGTCGACATCTCGAAGTCGGCGGGCGCGATTCTCGACACGCTCACCCGCGACGGCCGCCACCAGGAGCTGCTCGACCAGATGCTCGAGCAGCTCGCCATTGTGTTGCGCGACGACGGCACGCGCGCCTTCGTCGCATCGGCCATCGTCGACTGGCTCAAGAGCGACTATCCGACGACCGAGAAGTTTTTGCCGAGTGAGTGGATCGGTGAGAGCGGCGCGCGCGTGGTGGAAAGCGCCGTGAACCGGCTGCTGCTGCAGGTGAGCGAGGATCGCGAGCATCATCTGCGCCAGAAGTTCGACGAGGTCGTGGAAAAGCTGATCGTGAAGCTCAAGAGCGATCCGGCGTTCCTGCGCAAGGGCGAGGAACTGAAGGCGAGCCTGCGCGAGGGCGGCGCGCTCAACGATTACACGCGCGCGCTGTGGGACAGCCTGCGCGCGTGGCTGCGCGACGATCTGGAGCGCGAAGACTCGGCGCTGCACGCGAAGGTCGCCGCAACGGGCCAGTGGCTAGGCGAGACGCTCGCCGCCGATGCTGACCTGCGCGCCTCGCTCAACGGCCATCTCGAAGACGCCGCGCGCGCCATGGCGCCCGACTTTGCGCGTTACCTCACGCATCACATTCGCGACACCGTGAAGAACTGGGATACGCGCGAGACGTCGCGGCTCATTGAACTGAAAATCGGCAAGGACCTGCAGAAAATCCGCGTGAACGGCACGGTGATCGGCGGCGCGATCGGGCTCGGACTCTACCTGTGTTCGCATCTGTTCGAGCTGGTGCGGCTCAAGCTCGGGCAGTGAGATTGATTCGGATTCCAGATGAATGGGTCCTGTGAGCATGCGTCAGGCCTGCGCTCGTAGGTCATCTGTAGGGAAATCACCGATGCTTCGGGAATTCTGGCGCGAGTATCATCGGCTCGACAGTTTGATCACGTCAGAGCTAATTCCAACGCTCGTCCGGAAACGGACGAGCGTTTTTTTTCGCGCTTTTCCCGCTTTTCGCTGCAGCCCGGCTAGACCTCGGCCGCCGGGGCTTCGAGGCGTTCGCCGTCCACGACCAGCGCGCCGCTCTTCGCCAGTTCCCCAGCCAGTTCGCGCAGCAGCGCCGGCCACGCGCCGCGCGAGGCGAGTTGCTGCGCCGCGGCGTGCAGGGAGGCGGCGTTTTCCAGCATCGCCAGTAGCGAGTCGAAGGTCATCGTGCGCACTTCCAGCAGCTTGAAGACGATCAGCACCTTGAGCGCGTTCTTCGCGTTGCGGGCCGGGTCGGCGCGCAGCCAGGCGAGGCGCGAGAACGCGCGCTCCAGCGCCGCCTCGACGTTGGTGAACGGCTTGCCGTGGCCCGGAATCACCACCCGCACGTCGAGCTTCGCGATGGCTTCGAGCACCGCATGCTGCTCGGCGAACCCGCTTTCGCCTTCGAGCTCGGGAAAAATCACGCCGAAGCCGTGCTCCCAAAGCGCATCGGCGCTGATGAGCAGCCGCGGCCCGGCAGCGTAGAGCATCACCGAGTCGGGGTCGTGCCCCGGCGCGCCGATCACTTCCCATTCGAAGCCGCCTAGCGCGAGCCGTTCGCCCGCCGCGAGCGTGCCTGTGAACGCGAATCGGTCGCAGGTCTGCCCGGTGGCGAGAAAGCTCAAACGCGCCTCGTCCCAGTCGCGCACGATCGGCGCGCTCGCCGCGGGGATCAGCGTCGCGCAGGGCCATTGCGCCTGCAGCCGTGCGTTGCCGCCGCAATGGTCGGAGTGCAGGTGCGTGTTGACGATGAGGTCGAGTGCGCGCGGGCCGAGCGCGTGGCGCACGAGCGCGAGCGTCTGTTCGGCGTGCGTGGCGTAGCCGGTATCGACGAGTGCGGCGCGCGCCTCATCGACGAGCAGCACGTTGTTCGACGACAGCCAGCCACGCTCGAACACGCGGATCGATTCAGGCAGTGCGGGCGCGGCGCTCATGCCGGTGCATGCGCCGGTGTGTGCCCGGCCTTGGGCATGACGAGGATCGTCGCGCGCCCGACCACGAGCGTTTCGCCTTTCTGGTTCACGGCCTCGCCCACGAGCTTCACGAGATCGCCGTTCAGGCTCGGCTTCCACCACGCTTCATCCACGCGCCACTCGAACGTGATCGTGTCGTTCGCGTGGGCGGCGCGCTTGAGCTTCATGTCGAATTCGAGCCCGAGCGGTTGTGCATACTGCGAGTAGTGCGTGGCGAGCAGCGCCATGAAATGCGCGGTGGGTTGCGTGCCCGATGCGATCAGGCCGCCAAAGCGGCTTTGCGCCGCGTAGGCTTCGTCGTGGTGCAACGGGTTCAGGTCGTTCACGAGCAGTCCGAACGATTTCACCGATTCGGGCGTGAGCTGAAGCGTCGAGCGGAACGTCTCGCCGACCGTGACGACGCGGGCGGGCGCGTTCATTGTTTTTCTCCTTGCGACGCCGATGCGAAGCGCTGCGCGACCCATTCGGTGTGCCGCGTCTCGATCGCATCCCAGACGGCGCGTTTCGCCTCGTCGTCGAACGTGGACCAGCCGGCAATTTCGTCGATGGTGCGCAGGCATCCCTCGCACAAGCCGCTGCGCTCATCCATGCGGCAGATGTTGATGCAAGGCGAGGGCGGCGGCGTGACGGTGGCGTGACTCGCGGTCATGCTCACGCGTCGCGCAGCGCGACGTCCACCACGGGCGCGCCGGTCAGCGCTTCGAGTTCCTGTGGCGAGAGGTTGAACACCGCATGCGGATGGCCGGCGGCGGCCCACAGGCTTTCGAGCTCGAACAGATCGGCGTCGATCAGCGTGACGGGCGTCGTGGCGTGGCCGATCGGGCACACGCCGCCGATGGCATAGCCGGTTTTCTCGCGCACGAACTTCGCGTCGGCGCGGCCGATCTCGCCCACGTGCGCAGCCACTTTCTTTTCGTCCACGCGGTTCGCGCCGCTCGCGATCACGAGCACGGGCGCGTCGTCTGCGCGGCGGCGGAACAGTATCGACTTGGCGATCTGCGCGACTTCGCAGCCAAGGCCCGCGGCGGCTTCGGCAGAAGTCTTGCCGGTCTCGGGCAGCATCACGACGGGTCTGGCGTGGCCGCGCTCGCGCAGCATCAGGGCGACACGGCGCGCGGACTCGGGCAGGGCGTCGAGGTTGTCGAGGGTTTCCGTCATGAGTTGATTTCCTTCGTACTACGATTCGATGGGTCGCGCGTCACGCGCAGGCGGCTTCGCTGCGGGCCTTCGCAAGCAGGGCCTTGCCCGCGCGCGAGACGTTGGCCCGGCCGATGGCGGTCGAAATGAAGTCGCCCGCCGCGACGACCTGGTTCAGGTCGACGCCGGTATGGATGCCCAGGCCGTTCATGAGGTACAGCACGTCTTCGGTCGCGACGTTGCCCGTGGCGCCCTTCGCATACGGACAGCCGCCGAGGCCCGCCACCGAGGCGTGGAAAATGGCGATGCCTTCTTCGAGCGCCGCGTAGATGTTGGCGAGCGCCTGGCCGTAGGTGTCGTGGAAGTGGCCCGACAGGCGCTCGCGCGGGAACACCTTCGTCACCGCCTCGAACACTTCGTGCACGCGCTTCGCCGTGCCCACGCCGATGGTGTCGGCAATATCGATCTCGTCGCAGCCAAGCGCGGCGAAGCGCTCCACGACATCGACGACCGAAGCGACCGGCACTTCGCCCTGATACGGGCAACCGAGCGCACACGACACGCTGCCGCGAATGCGCACGCCGTGCTCCTTCGCGGCTTGCGCCACGGGCGCGAAGCGCTCGATGCTTTCCGCGATCGAGCAGTTGATGTTCTTCTGCGAGAACGCCTCGCTTGCCGCGCCGAAGATCACGATCTCGTCCGCGCGCGCGGCGAGCGCGCCTTCGAAGCCGCGCATGTTCGGCGTGAGGACCGAATAGATCGCGCCGCTGCGGCGCTCGATGCCGGCCATGACTTCGGCGCCGTCGGCCATCTGCGGCACCCATTTCGGCGAGACGAACGAGGCGGCCTCGAGGTTCGGAAAGCCCGCGGCCGAGAGCCGGTTGATCAGTTCGATCTTGGTTGCGGTGGGAACGAATTCCTTCTCGTTCTGCAGGCCGTCGCGCGGGCCGACTTCGACGATTTTCACTGCGGTGGGTAATGCCATTGCCGTGTCTCCAACGATATTTTGAAAAGGCTTCGCGATGTGCTGCCGCGACGTTCAGTAACCGCGCCCGACATGCACCACGCCGCTCACGGTCTCCCCGCGAGCCAGTGCGCCGATCTTGTCGGCGACCTGCGAGATCGCCTCGTCGCGCAACGTGAGCGCCGAACTGTGCGGCGTGATCGTGATACGCGGCTCGCGCCAGAACAGGTGATCGGGCGGCAGCGGCTCTTCGCGGAACACGTCGAGCGTTGCCGCCGCGAGCGTGCCGTTGGCCAGCGCGTCGAGCAGGTCCGGTTCGTCCAGATGCGTGCCACGCGCCACGTTCACGAGATACGCGCCGCGCGAGAGCTTGCCGAAGGTGCGCGCATTGAGCACGCTTTCGGTGTCGGGCGTGGCGGGCAGCAGGTTCACGAGCAGTTTCACGCCGTCGAGGAAGGCGTCGAACTGCTCGCCGTGCAATTCGCCCGAATACGTTTCGATGCCCTCGATCGTCTTCATGCTGCGCGAAAAGCCGCGCACCGGCACGCCGAGCGAGGCGATCGCGTGCGCGACCTGCGCGCCCAGCACGCCGAGACCCAGCACGCCCACCGTGAAGGTCTCGTGTGGATGCGGCGCGAGCACGTGCCATTCGCGGCGCGCCTGGGCGAGCGCGTATTCGTCGAAGCGGCGCAGGTAGCGCAGCACGGCATGCTGCACATACTCGCTCATTTGCCGGCCCATGCCCGAGTCTTCGAGCCGCACGAGCATGGCGGTGCCGGGCAGCGTGCCCGGCCGCTCGCGTTCGTGGGCGAGGATCGCGTCGACGCCCGCACCCAGATTGAAGATGGCGCGAAGTCCCGGCACGCCGAAAAGTTCGCGCGGCGGGTGCCAGACGACCGCGTAGTCGGCGGGGTCGGTGTCGCCGGGCTGCCACTCGCGCAACTCGGCATCGGGCAGGGCGCGCGCGAGGCCGTGGAGCCACGTGGAGGCGTCGGTCTGCGGGAACCAGAAAATGATCTTCATGATGGGTGAACCTGTCCCTGGTAACGGCTGCGCGCCTCGAACCTACGCGCGCTGTTGCATTGCGTGCGGCCCGTGAGCGCCGCGTGCACCGGCACCATTCTACTTTTTCAGGCCCGGGGCCGCCGGGCAAATCGCGGCGCGCCTGCCCGCGGCCTGTCTCGGGCCGAACCAGGCCGGTGGCGCCGAAAAGCTAAGCAAAAAAAATTGGTTCGGCGCGCGCGGCTCGCAGACCACAATCGATTCACGCCGTGTTCCAGCGAGGAAAAAATCATGCTTTCGTGCGCGCAAATGCGTTGGCCGCCCCGCCTCGTCACCGTGCCGGGCCTGCACGGCAGCGACGGCGCTCACTGGCAGAGCTGGCTCGAACGCCAGTTCGCGCGCTCGCTGCGCGCGGAGCAGGACGACTGGGACGCGCCGGATCTCGCGGTCTGGGGCGGGGGGCTCGCGCGGCGGCTGGCGGGCGAACGCGGGCCGTTCCTGCTGGCCGCGCACAGCTTCGGCTGCCTCGTGGCGGCGCATGCGCTGCACACCGGCATGCTGGGGGAAAGCGGCGCCGACGTTGCCGGCGTGCTGTTCGTCGCGCCCGCGAGTCCCCAGAAATTCCGCTTTGCCGGCGCGTTCGAGGCGCGGCAGTTGCCCGTGCCGTCCATCCTCATCGGCAGCGAAACCGATCCGTGGATGCCGCTCGAAGGCGCCGGCGCGCTCGCGCAGCAACTGGGCAGCACGTTCGTGAACCTCGGCGATGCGGGACACATCAACACGGCGGCGGGCTTCGGGCCGTGGCCGCGCGCGAAGTATTTCGTCGATACGCTCGTTCATGGCGCCGTGCCGGGCCGGTTGCGCGACGCGGCATTCGACCAGAGTGGTCCGGCGTACGCCTGATACGCGGCGCGGCGAACCGCAGCGCCGTGCGGCGGCTCAGCGGTCCTTGCGCGCGTGAGGTTGCACAGACCCGCAATGCAGTAGCAACTGGCGAGCCTGCGCTGTTCTCTGGCGAAGACTCCTCCCGCGAAGACGTTTGATGCCCGCTCAGTGCCTGAGCGCAGCCCGCAACAACCGTGCCGTATGGAGCGCGATCATCCCTTCTTCGTCGGTGCGGATCGCGAAAACGGGAACGCGGCTTTCGCGCGAGCTCACGCGTTCGTTGCCGTTGCTGCTGCCCACCTCGTTGACCTGCGCGTCGAGCACGGTGCCGAACACCGGTGCGAGCCGCTCGCATACCTGCGCGCGAATGGGCGCGGCATGCTCGCCGATGCCGGCCGTGAACACGAGCGCGTCGAGCCCGCCCAGCACCACGGCGAGCTTGCCCACGTCCTGCGCGATGCGATACGTATAGAAGTCGATTGCGAGCTTCGCCCGGTCGCTGCCGCTCGCGAGCAGCTCGCGCATGTCGCTGCTCAGGCCCGACAGGCCCTTCAGGCCCGACTCCTGATACAGCACCTTCTCGATGGCGTGGTAGTCCATGCCCTTCGCCATCATCCAGAGCACGGCGCCCGCGTCGAGCGCGCCGCAGCGCGTGCCCATGGGCAGGCCGTCGAGCGCGGTGAGGCCCATGGTGGTCTCGATGCTCTTGCCGTCCTTCATCGCGCACAGGCTCGCGCCATTGCCCAGATGCGCGACGACCACGCGCCCGCGCGCAACGTCGGGCGCGACCTGATGCAGGTGCCTGGCGATGTATTCGTACGAGAGACCGTGAAATCCGTAGCGCCGCACGCCCTCGCCGTAATAGCTGTACGGCAGCGCAAAGAGCTGCGCCATGATGTCGTTGCCCGCGTGGAACGCGGTGTCGAAGCACGCCACCTGCGGCAGTTCGGGCGCGGCCTGACGCACCGCGCGAATCGCGGCGAGGTTGTGCGGCTGATGCAGCGGCGCGAGCGGCGTGAGCGCGTCGAGCTCCTGGATCACTTCGTCGTCGATGAGCACGGCGTCGGCGTAGCGCGCGCCGCCGTGCACCACGCGGTGGCCGATCGCGGCGGGCGGCGTGTCGCGCAGGCCCACGGCGAGCACGAGGCGCAGGAGGCGAAACGCGGCGTCGTGATCGGCGACCTGGGCCACCGGAAACTTCTCGTCGACGATCAGGCGCCCGTCGGCCATATGCGCGACCACGCGCGGCGCGACGCCGATGCCCTCGATCTGCCCGCCCGCGCCATGCAGTGCGCGCGCACCGCCCTCCACGTGGTCGTCTTCGATCACGCGAAACACCGAACACTTGATGCTCGACGACCCCGCATTCACGACGAGCACGACATGGCCTTCCACGGCCGGCTGGGCTTGGACGCTGCTCACAGGATCTCCGTTGCTTTGCGCGCGCGCCGCGCATGCGCGAGCAGTACGGCGATCGCGCAACTGCCGATGCGCGAGCGCACGCTGTCGGCGCGGCTCGTGAGGATGATGGGCACGCGCGCGCCCAGGACGATGCCGGCCGCTTCCGCGCCGGCGAGGAAGGTGAGCTGCTTGGCGAGCATGTTGCCCGCTTCGAGGTCGGGCACGAGCAGGATGTCGGGGTCGCCTGCAACGGGCGACGTAATGCCCTTGATGCGCGCGGCTTCGGCGCTGATCGCGTTGTCGAAGGCGAGCGGGCCGTCGAGCAGGCCGCCCGTGATCTGGCCGCGGTCGGCCATCTTGCACAGGGCGGCGGCGTCGATGGTGGAGGGCATCTTTTCGGACACCGTTTCCACGGCGCCGAGAATGGCGACCTTCGGTGTGCCCACGCCCAGCGACTGCACGAGGTCGATCGCGTTGCGCACGATGTCGGCCTTGTCGGCGAGCTTGGGGAAGATGTTGACGGCCGCATCGGTGATGAAGAGCGGCTTGTGGTACGAGGGCACGTCCATCGCGAATACGTGCGAGAGGCGCCGCTCGGTGCGCAGGCCATTGGCGCCGATCGCGACCTCGTGGAGCAGTTCGTCGCTGTGCAGGCTGCCCTTCATGAGCAGTTCGGCCTGGCCCTCGCGCACGGCGCGCACGGCGAATTCGGCGGCGGCGTGGCTGTGCGGCGCGTCGATGAGGGTGATGCCATCGAGGCGCAGATCGGCTTCCTCGGCTACCGCGCGGATTTTCGCTTCCGGGCCGACGAGGATCGGCACGATCAAGCCGAGATTCGCGGCGTCGAGCGCGCCGGTGAGCGAGGACACGTCGCAGGGATGCGCCACGGCGGTGGGCACGGGCGCGAGGCCGCCGCAGCGGGCGAGCAGAACCGAATACTTGTCAGGCGATGAAGTCATGACGGTCTCCTCCAGGATGTGTATCTGGACCATGCTGCGGCGCGCAAAGCCGTAACAGTGTAGACCAGCGCGAACGAGGCAGTCGGCTGGATGCACGCGTGGCCGGCGCGGCATCGTGACGCGCGGTGCTCAGGCCCGGCGGTCGCGCCTGTCATGCTTCGTTCACAGGGCGTTGCGATCATCGGGGAGGCACCGGGGCCCGCCGCGAACCTTGACTTTCGCAGGGCCGCCGCCTAAGTTTTTAGATGCCGCAGTGCAACATGATCTGACTCTTTTCACGTCGCGGTCGCGAGGCGCACGAAACGCGCACGCGGCCGCGAAACTCTTTTGCCGGCCCCGTTGCCCGCCATGCCGCCGCTGTGAGGGCGGCAGAACAGGGGCAGCGGCCAAGGCCCCGCGCGTCATTCGTCGTGAAGGCGCGCGTCCACGGCCCGCGCCGGCCTGGCGCCTGCTTGCCGCGAGGCGAGCAGGCGCTCCCTTAAAGGAGATTCGTCTCGTGGCAGTTCCCACCTCCTCGCCGCTCGTTTCGTCGCCGTTTTCGTTTCTGCCCACGCTCGCATCGGGCACGTCTTTCTGGCCCTTTGCGCCTTTCTGGCCCCTCGCGGGCGCAACCGACGAGGAGTCATCGCCCCACACGCCGCTGACCGACGCGGCTTCGGCCGTGTCCTCGGCCGTGAACCAGGCAATCGAAACGGCGCAATCTGCGCCAACGGTCGCACAGCCGCTCTACGACTACCTCTACGACGCCTGGCAGCGCGGCGTGCTGTTCCTCGACGTGCTGCGCGAGCGCGGCAACCAGACTTATGTGCACGAGCAGGCGGGCATGCCGCCGGTGCTCGCGTTCGACTACGAAGTGATCGTCGACGGCCGCGAACTCGACGATCCGTGCAACTACGCACTCCTGCGCATCAAGCCCGAAGAGGGCGTGCCGACCGATCCGCGCATGCGCCCCTTCGTCGTGATCGATCCGCGCGCGGGCCACGGCCCCGGCATTGCCGGCTTCAAGATGGACAGCGAAGTAGGCATCGCGCTGCGCAAGGGCCACCCGTGCTATTTCGTGACGTTCTTCCCGCTGCCTTGCGAAACGCAGACGATCCAGTCGGTCGCGCAGGCCGAAGCCGTCTTCATTCAACGCGTGCGCGAGTTGCATCCCGACGCGGACGGCCTGCCGTTCATCATCGGCAACTGCCAGGGCGGCTGGGCCGCGGCGCTGCTCGCGGCTTCCGCGCCCGGGTTGGTCGGCCCGCTCATGCTCGCGGGCTCGCCGCTGTCGTACTGGGCCGGCGTGCGCGGCAAGAACCCCATGCGCTATTCGGGCGGCATGCTGGGCGGTTCGTGGATGTCCTCGCTCGCGGCGGATCTGGGCGATGGCCGCTTCGACGGCGCGTATCTGGTGCAGAACTTCGAGTACCTCAATCCGGCCAACACGTACTGGGGCAAGCTCTACAACCTCTACTCGAAGGTCGATTCCGAGCGCGAGCGCTTCCTCGAATTTGAGCGCTGGTGGGGCGGCCATTTTCAGCTGAACCGCGCCGAGATCGACTGGATCGTGCAGAACCTCTTCGTGGGCAACCACCTCACGCGCAACGAGGTATTCGCGAAGAATGCGCGCTCGCCGGTGGACCTGCGCAACATCCGCACGCCGATCATCGTGCTTGCCTCGTGGGGCGACAACATCACGCCGCCGCAGCAGGCGCTCAACTGGATTCCCGACCTCTACGCGAGCGTCGACGAGATCGTCGCCAACGAGCAGGTGATCGTGTACTGCCTGCACGACAAGGTGGGGCATCTCGGCATCTTCGTTTCGGCGAGCGTGGCCAATAAGGAGCACACCGAACTATTCTCGGCGCTCGACCTGATCGACGTGCTGCCGCCGGGCCTCTACGAAGCGAAGATCACCGACTCGACGCCGGAAGCCGCGCGCCTCGAAGCGCTCGAAGGGCGCTACGAGATCCGCTTCGAGCTGCGCACCATCGAAGATATTCTCGCGCTCGACGACGGCCGCGACGACGAGCAGCCCTTCGAGGTGGTGCGCCGTCTCGCGGAGAACAACCAGCGCCTGTATGACCTGTTCGTCTCGCCGTTCGTGCGGGCGTCGAGCAACGCGTTCAGCGCGCATGCGCTGCGCGAGTCGCATCCGTCGCGCGTGGAGCGCAGCGTGCTGAGCGACGCAAATCCGACGCTGGGCGTGCTGCCCGCCATGGCGGAAACGGTGCGCGCGCATCGCAAGCCGGCCGCGCCCGACAATCCGTTCACGCTGCTCGAAAAGCAGGCTTCGGCGACCATCGAGGCAACGCTGGATGCGTATCGCGACGCGCGCGACGCGTGGGTCGAGAGCACCTTCTACAACGTGTACACCGCGCCGTGGGTGCAGGCCTGTGTGGGCGTGGCGCCCAACCAGCCGCTCGAGCCGATCGCGCCGCCGCTCATGGCGCTGCGCAAGGAGCTTGCACAGTACCGCCTGCGCGCGGCGCGCGCGCATCTCGCGAAGGGCACGCTCGTCGACGCGTTCATGCGCATCGCCGCATATATCGTCGATGAAATGCATACCGTGCAGTACCGGCCGTTCCAGCGCATGCGCGAGCTCGCGCGCGAGTATCTCGGCGATCGCCAGCCAAGCATCGCCGAGCTGAAGGAATCGGCGCGCCGCCAGGGCGCGATCGTGCAGCTCGATCCGCAGGCCGCGATCGACGCGTTGCCCGAGATCGTGCCCGACATGAAGACACGCCGCGCGCTGCTCGCGGCCGTGTACCGCATCGCGACCGTGTCCGGGCCGCTCGAAGGCGAGCGTCGCGAGCGCTATCGCCACGTACAGCGCGCGCTCGGCGTCGAGCCGGGCAGCGAGAAGACGGGACTGCCGCCGCTCGATGGCGGCGGGTCGTCGTCGGAAGGCGGCGGTGCTTCGGGCGCTGGCGGCGGCACGCCTGGCGACGGCGGTTCCGAACAGGGCGTCAAGGCATACTCTGCCGCAGAAGCCGCAGAAGCCGCAGAAGCCGCAGAAGCCGCAGAAGCCGCAGAAGCTGCGGAACCAGAAGCTGAAGCCCCGGCAGCACCCGCGAAGTCCTCCCGCGCGAAGGCCGCCGTTGCGGGCGAGCACGCCGCGCCCGCGAAACCCATGCGTGCGGCGCGCGCCGGCGTGAAGGTGAAGAGCGCGGAGCCGGCCGAAGCGAAGAAGGCGCCGGCTGCAGCCAAGACGGCGGCGCGCCGCTCGCGCGCGGCATCGACGCCCACCTCCACGCGGGCCGCGGGCACGACGGCCACGCGCCGCCGCGCGACGCGCAGCGCAGGCGAGTAACGAAGCCCGTTCCCGTGTCACCCCGCACGCGCCGCATCTCCACCGATGCGGCGCGTCGCTTTGAGGCCGACACATCGGCAGCCAGATCGGCAACTGCATTCGCGGCCATCACCGGCCGTCTTCCACTGCGAGGTCAGCCATGCATACTCCTCCCGAACGGCCGCTTGCCGGCATGCGCGCGCTCGTCACCGGCGTGGCGAACGCCGATTCGATCGCTTACGGCTGCGCCCGTGCGTTCGCCGACCTCGGTGCGCAACTCGCCATCACCTATCTCAACGACAAGGCCAAGCCCTACGTCGAGCCGCTCGCCAACGAACTGGGCGCGCAATTGCTGCTGCCATTGAACGTCGAGGAAGACGGCCAGCTCGACGCCGTGTTCGACGCCGTGCGCGATACGTGGGGATCGCTCGACATCGTGCTGCACTCCATCGCCTATGCCCCGAAAGAGGATCTGCAGGGCGGCCTGCTCGCTTCGTCGGCGCAGGGCTTCGCGTATGCGATGGACGTGTCGTGCCACTCGTTCATCCGCATGGCGAAGCGCGCCGTCCCGCTCATGCCGCACGGCGGCACGCTCTTCGCGATGAGCTACGACGGCGCGAACCGCGTCGTGCCCAGCTACAACCTGATGGGCCCGGTGAAAGCGGCGCTCGAAGCGTCGTGCCGCTATCTCGCGTACGAACTCGGACCGATCGGCATCCGCGTGCACGCGATCTCGCCCGGGCCGCTCAAGACGCGCGCGGCCTCGGGGCTGCCCGACTTCGACCGCATGCTCGCTGAGGCCGTGGAGCGCGCGCCGCTCGGCGAACTCGTCGACATCATGGACGTGGGCTACGCCACCGCGTATCTCGCCACGCGCTACGCCCGCCGCATGAGCGGCAACACCGTGTACATCGACGGTGGCGCGCACATCATGGCTTAGCACGAAAGCCGCAAAGCAAAGCTCGCATCGGTATAAGCCGTGCGCCCCGGCTCGCTAGAATCGAGCGTTCGGTCTGCTTACGAAAATCATGCAGGCAGGCCGAAACGCCTTTCAACGACAGACGGGGATCA
The DNA here is from genome assembly GCF_040965595.1 of Paraburkholderia sp. EG287B. Taxonomy (NCBI): domain Bacteria; kingdom Pseudomonadati; phylum Pseudomonadota; class Betaproteobacteria; order Burkholderiales; family Burkholderiaceae; genus Paraburkholderia; species Paraburkholderia sp. EG287B. The sequence goes on along the minus strand of NZ_JBFRCG010000011.1, from coordinate 18,616 downwards.
CCATGGCAGGGTTGGGACGCACGGCGCGCTGGTTCGGCGCGGGCATCATCGCATTGAGCGCGGCGGCGGCGCATGCAGAAACGTCGCTGCTGAACGTCTCGTACGACGTGACGCGCGAGTTGTACAAGGACATCAACGCGAGCTTCATCGCCGACTACCAGAAGAAGACCGGCGAGACCCTGGCGATCAAGCAGTCGCACGGCGCGTCGAGCGCGCAGGCGCTCTCGGTGCTGCAAGGCCTGCAAGCCGATGTCGTGACGATGAACCAGCCCAACGACATCGACCTGCTCGCGCAGCAAGGTCATCTCGTGCCGGCCGACTGGCGCACGCGCCTGCCCGACGCGAGCGCGCCGTACACGACGACGATGGTGTTCCTCGTGCGCAAGGGCAACCCCAAACACATCAAGGACTGGGACGATCTCGCCAAGCCTGGCGTACAGGTCGTGATCGCCAACCCGAAGACGTCGGGCAACGGACGCTACGCGTATCTGGCTGCGTGGGGCTACCGCAAGCAGCAGGGCGCAAGCGACGCCCAGGCGCTCGACTTCGAACGCGCGCTGCTGAAGAACGTGCCGGTGCTGGACGCGGGTGGCCGGGGCGCCACGACGACCTTCACGCAGCGCGGCATCGGCGACGTGCTCGTGACGTTCGAAAACGAAGTGGCGCTCATCGATACGGGTGTGGGGGCGAAGGACTTCGAAGCCGTCTATCCCTCGGTGAGCCTGCTGGCGGAGCCGCCGGTGACGATCGTCGACAAGGTCGTGGACAAGCGCGGCACGCGCAAGAGCGCGCAGGCGTATCTCGACTATCTGTATTCACCCGCCGCGCAGGAGATCATCGCGCAGCATCACCTGCGTCCGCGCGATGCCGCGGTGCTCGCGAAGCACGCAAGCGAGTTCAAGCCGATCAAGACCTTCACGGTCGAGCAGGTGTTCGGCAGCTGGCAAAACGCACAGGCGACGCATTTCGCCGATGGCGGCACGTTCGATCAGATCGTCGCGAACCGCAATTGATCCGGGCGGCACGTAAGGACAGCGCTTAAAATAAAAGCGCCTCGCAATTGGCGAGGCGCTTTGCATTTCTCAGGCTATGGGTTTAGTACCAGCCGCGACGGCCATGCCATTCGTTGCGGCCGTACCAGCGGCGGCCGTCCCAGTAGCGGTCGCCGTGCCAGCCGATCACGACAGCCGGCGCGTAGGCCACGCGCACGGGCGGCGCGACGTAGACCGGGCGCGGCGCGACATAAACAGGCTGCGGCGCGACATACACCGGCGCGGGAGCCACATAAACCGGAGCGGGCACGCCGACGTTCAGGCCGACCACCACGCCGGCCATCGCGGTTTGCGAGGCGGCCAGGACGAGCGCTCCAGCACCCAGCGCGGCAAAGAGTTTGGTTTTCATTTTGAGCCCCTTCGGTTGAAGATTCGATGGCTTCAATGTAGCCGGGCGCTCGCCGGCTTGAGTTACCAAACTGCAACAAACTGCGCGCGAATTTTACGGGCGGTAATGGGAGGAAAGGGCGCTCGCCCGCCTGTCGCGGGCTTCCCGCATGTTTGGCGCAGGCGGGCCTGTTTCAATTCGTGATCGTGAGGGCAGGCCTGTAAACGAACGGCGCGCCGGGCGCGGAAGCCCGGCGCGGTTCCAGCCGTTACTGCACCGCGACGCTCGCGAAGTTCTGGCGTCCGAACGGGCTCACCTGATAGCCGCTCACGGTTGTGCGCGTGATGGCGGAGGCGGTCGGGTAGCCGAGCGGAATCCACAGCGCCTGGTCGCGGATGATCTGCTGGGCGGCTTCGTAGAGCTTCACGCGCTTCGCCTGGTCGGCGGTGGCCTTGCCTTCGGCGATCAGCTTGTCGAGCTGCGGATCGCAAAAGCGCGCGAAGTTGATGCCCGACTGCACCGCATTGCAGCTGAAGAGCGGCGAGAGATAGTTGTCGGGGTCGCCGTTGTCGCCGGCCCAGCCCATGAAGAGCGTGTCGTGCTGGCCCTGCTTTGCCTGCTTGATCAGCTCGCCCCACTCGATCACCTTGATCTCGGCCTTCACGCCGATCTTCGCGAAATCGGCCTGCAACAGCTCCGCACCCGCGCGCGGGTTCGGGTTCAGCACGCTGCCGTTCGGACGCACCCAGATCGTCGTCGCGAAGCCGTTGGGGAAGCCCGCGTCGGCGAGCAGCTGCTTCGCCTTCGCCGGGTCATACGGATACGGCTGGATCGACTTGTCGTAGCCCCAGGTGATGGGCGGCCAGGGGTTGGTCGCGGGCGTGGCGGTGTTGTCGAAAATCGCCTTCAGGTACGTCGTGCGGTCGAACGCCATGTTCAGCGCCTGGCGCACCTTCTGGTTGTCGAGCGGCTTCTTCTGCGTATTGAGCGCGACGAACGCTGTCATGAACGCGGGCGTCTCCACCACCTTGAGCGACTTGTCGTCCTTCGCGGCGGCCACGTCCTGGGGCTTGGGCGAGAGCGCGATCTGGCATTCGTCGGCCTTCACCTTCTGCGCGCGCACGGCGGCGTCGGGCGTGATCGCGTAGATCAGGCGGTCCACCTTCGGCTTCGGCCCCCAGTAGGTCGGGTTCACGTCGTAGCGGATCACCGCGTCCTTCGTGTAGCTCTTGAGCACGAACGGGCCCGTGCCCACCGGCTTCGCGTTGAGGTCGACCTGCTTGCCGGCCTTGAGCAGCTGGTCGGCGTACTCGGCGGAGTAGATCGACGCGAAGCCCATCGTGAGGATCGAGAGGAAGGTGGCGTTCGGCTCGTTGAGCTCGAACTTCACCGTGTTCGCGTCGACCTTCGTGACCGCCTTCACGAGCTTCACGAGGCCCATCGACTGCGCGTGCGGGAAGCCGCTCGCGCCGGCCACCTTGTGCCACGGATTGTTCGCGTCGAGCATGCGGTCGAACGTGAAGACCACGTCGTCGGCGCTGAGCGTGCGCGTGGGCTTGAACCATTCGGTCGTCTGGAACGCCACGTCGGGCCGCAGATGGAACGTGTAGGTCAGGCCGTCGGCGCTCACTTCCCACTTGTCCGCGAGCGCGGGCACGACCTTCTTCTGCGTCTCGTCATAGGCCACGAGCGAATTGAAGATGACGTCGGCGGACGCGTTGGTCGTGACGAGCGAGTTGAACTGCACGACGTCGAAGCCGTCGGGACTCGACTCGGTGCAGACCGTCAGCGGTTTGGCGAGCGCGGGCGTGGCCGCGAACGTGGCGCCAAGCGCGGCCGCGAGCACGAAAGCAGGCACGAGCGTGCGCGCGGAGGGCGAGGTGAAGCGCATGGGATCTCCGTGGTTCTTCGGTGGCGGGCGGCGCCCCGTTTTGTTCGATTCAGGAGAGGCGAGAAGGCTCAGAAGGGCGCCCGGACGAGCCAAGCTTATCGAAGGGAAATTGCCGAGACAACAATTTAATCGACATACCCATATGGCATGGGGGCGCCGCGCGGTGAGCCGGGGCGGCTCAGTGGCTCGCCGTGCGCGGCTTGCGCGGCGCCTTTTCGAACACGCGGTCGTAGACCCAGCGCGGCAGCGCGCGCAGCATCGTGGCGGCCACGCGCATCGGCCAGGGGAACACCGCGAACGACGTGCCGCGCGCGATCGCTTGCGCGGTCTTCGCGGCGAACTGGTCCGCGTCCATCAGGAAGGGCATGCGGTAGGGGTTCTTCGCCGTCATCGGCGTGCGGATGTAGCCGGGCGCGATGGTGACCACGGGCACGCCGAACGGACGCATTTCCACGCGCAGCGCTTCGAGATAGGCGAGCGCCGCGGCCTTCGAGGCGCTGTAGGCGCCCGAGCCGGGCAACCCGCGCACGCCGGCCACGCTCGCGATGCCCACGAGCGTGCCGCGCCTTGCCTGCGCCATGGCCGAGGCGAACGGCTCGAAGGTGGCGACCATGCCGAAGTAGTTGGTGTCCATCACGTCGCGGAACGTGGCGAGATCGCCTTCGCCCGTCAGCACGCCGCGGCTCACGCCCGCATTGGCGATCACGATGTCGGGCATGCCGTGCCGGGCGATGAAGTCGCGCGCGGCGGCGGCGAGCGCATCGGCGTCGCGCACGTCGGCGGGATAGATCGAGACGGGGTGGCCGGGGTGGGACTGCCGGAAGCCGGCAAGGGCCTCGCCGCGGCGCGCGACGAGCCCGAGGACGGCGCCCTGCCGCGCGTATTCGGCAGCGAGCGCGGCGCCAATGCCGCTCGACGCGCCGGTGATGAAGACCTTCAGTGGCGCGTCTTGCATGGCGCGGTTCCTCACATCTTCTTCGCGCGGATCTGCGAGATGATGTAGTCCATCACCTGTGCCGTGCCCGGCAGTGCCTTGTCTTCCGGACCCTGGACCATGGCCGGGCCGGTCTCGTACTTGCCCTGGATCGCGATGGTCGGCACGCCGTCGATCTTGTAGGCATCGAGCAGGGCCTTGTCGCGCTGCAGCGCGCTCTGCGTCGAGAACGAGTTGTACGCTTCCATGTACTTCTTCGCATCCACGCCTTGCGTGGCGAGAAACTTCGCCTGGTCTTCCGGCGTGAGCAGGTAGTTCTTGTTCACGTGGATTTCGTGGAACACGACCGGCGTGAGCTTCTGGGCGAGGCCGAGCGCGTCGAGCGCGTAGTACATCTTCGAGTGCGGGATGAAATCGTCACGGAACGCCACCGGCACGCGCTTGAACACGACGTCCGGGCCCTGCTTCTTGATCCATGCCTCGAGATACGGGTCGAACGCGTTGCAGTGCGGGCAGCCGTACCAGAAGAACTCGATCACTTCGATCTTGCCTGCGGGCACGTCGAGCGCCTGGGGGGCCTTCAGGACCGTGTAGTCCTTGCCGGCCACGGGTGCCGCGGCCGAGGCGTGGGCCACACCAGCGATCAGCGAAAGCGAGAGAAAAAGCGTACCGAGAAGTCGTTTCATGGCGTTGGAATCCACTGTTCTTGGACCGGCGGCGGCCGGTTGTCTGCCGCAGGACGCCGTTGGCGCGAACCAGGCGCGTGCGGGTGCTGCGCGGGTATTGCTTGTTGATGGACGCCGCGCCGCGCGCCGCGGCCAGGCCTCACGCGAACGCCGCGCTGCTGCGGCTTCGGCGGGCGGGCGCGCGGTACGCGGCGCGGACGACGATTACTGCTTCGTGAAGCGGATGACGGCCGTATCGATACCGGCGTCGGACAGGCGCTGACGCGTCGAGTTCATGTCGTCGAACTTCGTGAACGGACCGATGCGCACGCGGAAATAGGTCACGCCGCCGGCGTCGCGCTGCGTCACCTTCGATTCGAACCCCTGGAACGCGAGGCGCGCACGCTGCTGCTCGGCGTCGCCGGACGTCTTGTACGCGCCCACCTGCAGGAAATAGCCGGTGTTGGCGTCGCCCGGTGCGGGCGCGGCGCTGCCGGGCTTGGCGCCCGGGGGCGTCGGCACCGCGTTGGCGGGCTTCTGCGGCTGGTTGTTCGCGAGGATCTGCGCCGGGTTGCTCGTCGAGTTGCTGGCCGACTGCGGCTTCTTCGCGATCGCTGTGCCGCTCGTGACGTTTTCACCCGTCGACGGTTGCGGAGCCACGGCCACGCCGTTGTTGGCGGCGTTGCTGTTCGAGCCCGAGGGCGGCACTTCCACGATCTGCGGCTCTTCGAGCATGCCCGAGGACTGCGACTGGTTCGTGGTCTGGCCCGGCGCCGTGTTGGGCGGCGTGCTTTGCGCGGCTTGCGGCACCGGCTGGCCCGGCGACTTGCCCTGCAGCGCGCGGTTCGGGTCGACCTGCTCGTTGTTCTGGCCGACGTCGGAAGCGGCCGGCGGCGCGACCTTCGAGACGAACGGCGTGGGCGCGCGCGTGATGTACAGCGCCACCACCACCGCGATCGCAAGGCCGACGATCAGGCCCAGCACGATGCCGAGAAAGGTTCCCCCGGACTGCTTCGACTGCTGTTTTGTAGTGCGGCGCGGTTTTGCCATCGTCTGAATCACCTGCAAACAAGAGAATCCTGGAATGGCCGTCCGCGCGAGGCGGCGGCCCCAAACAAGCTGCTGCGCGCGGGTCTCGCGCGTCTCGTTACATGCGCTCCGGCGCGGACACGCCGATCACGGCGAGGCCGTTCGCGAGCACCCGGCGCGTGGCCGCGAGGAGTGCGACGCGGGCGTCGCGTTCGGCGACGTCATCGACGAGAACGCGTTCGGCATTGTAGAACGAGTGAAACTCAGCGGCGAGTTCGCGCAGGTAGAACGCCACCGCGTGCGGCGCGAGTTCGCTGGCCGCATGCGTGAGCATGTCGGGGAATTCACCGAGTTTCGCGATGAGCGCGAGCGCGCGCTCGCTCGCAAGCGGCGCGAGATCGACCTTGGGCAGCGCGGCCGGATCGCCGCCGAACTTGCCCTGCCAGTCGCCGAGAATCGACGAGATGCGCGCATGCGCGTACTGCACGTAGTACACCGGGTTTTCGTCGTTTTCCTTCAGCGCGAGGTCGATGTCGAACACGAATTCGGTGTCGGCCTTGCGCGAGATGAGGAAAAAGCGCACGGCGTCGCGGCCGCGGCGGATGGTCGCCTCGTCGAGCAGGTCGGGCGAGACTTCGCTGCCCGGGTTCGCGCCGCCCGACCATTCGATCAGGTCGCGCACCGTCACGTAGCTGCCCGCGCGCTTGGAGATCTTCACCTCCTGGCCGTCGCGCATCACCGTGACCATCTTGTGCAGCACGTAGTCGGGATAGCCCTTCGGAATGCCGATGCCGAGCGCCTGCAGGCCCGCGCGCACGCGCGCGATGGTGCCGTGGTGGTCGGAGCCCTGGATGTTGATGACCTTCGTGAAGCCGCGCTCCCACTTGGTGACGTGGTAGGCCACGTCCGGCAGGAAGTAGGTGTAGGTGCCGTCGGACTTGCGCATCACGCGGTCCTTGTCGTCGCCGTAGTCGGTGGTCTTGAGCCACAGCGCGCCTTCCTGCTCGTAGGTCTGGCCCGAAGCGACCAGCGCCTCGACGGTCTTCTCGACGCGGCCTTCCGTGTACAGCGACGACTCGAGGTAGTAGCGGTCGAACTTCACGCCGAACGCCTGCAGGTCGAGATCCTGCTCGTGGCGCAGATAGGCCACGGCGAAACGGCGGATCGCTTCGAGGTTCTCGGGGTCCTTCTCGCCCGTCACGGGCTCGCCGTCCTTGGCCGCGACCGTTTCGCCCGCAAGGTAGTCGCGCGCGATGTCGGCGATGTATTCGCCGTTGTAGGCCGCTTCCGGCCATTCCGCGTCGCCGGGCTTGAAGCCGCGCGCGCGTGCCTGGGTGGAGACGGCGAGGTTGCCGATCTGCACGCCCGCGTCGTTGTAGTAGAACTCGCGGTGCACGTCATAGCCCTGCGAGCCGAGCACGTTCGAGATGGCGTCGCCGAGTGCGGCCTGGCGGCCGTGGCCCACGTGCAGCGGGCCCGTGGGGTTGGCCGAGACGAATTCGACGAGCACGTGCTTGCCGGCTTCGCGCTGCGAGCGGCCGAATGCCTCGCCCTGCTCGAACACGGCGCCGATCACGGCACGCTTGGCGCTGGCGGTCAGACGCAGGTTGATGAAGCCGGGGCCGGCCACTTCGGCCGCCTCGACGAGGCCTGCGGCCTCGGGCTGGGCGAGCACGGCGTCGACGATCTGCTGGGCGAGCTGGCGCGGATTCGCGCGCATGGGCTTGGCGAGCTGCATCGCGACGTTGCAGGCGACGTCGCCGTGGGCGGCGACCTTCGGGCGCTCGAGCGTGATCGCGGGCACGACGAATGCGGCTTCGCTCGCGCCTTCGGTGGCCTTCGCCACCTGGGCTACGGCTTGCGCGAGCAGGGTCTCCAGGGTGTGTTTCTGTGCGGGCAGCATGCTGGTTGCAAGTCCTGTGCGGGTAATGGGATGCGGGGCCGGCGCCTGGGGGCGTAACCGGGGGCATGGCCCCTGGCTTGCCGGCGCTGACCGCCTAATACGGTGAGGGCGCCAGCCTCGCGGCGGGCCACCTGCCATGCGCCAATGCACGGGGGGCCTCGTTGCGGCAGGCGGCGTGGCGGCGCACCTGACGCCAGAACGTCCGGGCGCCGCACCCTGCGGGTAATTCCGTCCTGACGGATTTTAGCAGGTGCTAATATGTGAAATGAGGTAGCGCGACAGGGACCGCCTTGGCCCATCTGGCTTCGCAGGCCGGAACGTCACGCGCAGATCCAAAAAATCATAAAGGGAACAGACATGCTGGTTACTTTTAAATGCCACGCGGCGCCTGACGTCACGATGCTGGAGAACCTCGCACAGTACCTTCTCGGCATCATCGGCAAGCGGCTTGGCCCGCGCGGCGTGATTACCCACGACGAACTCGATACCGCCATCACCAAGCTCGAAGCGGCCATCGCCACGGACAAGAAAGAGCGCCACGAGCAGGAAGGCCACTTTCACGAAGGCGAGGATGACCACATGCATCACGAACTGCCGGTCGGCCTCGCGCAGCGCGCCTTTCCTTTCCTCGATATGCTGCGCGCCGCGAAGAAGGAAGACAACGACGTTTTGTGGGGCATTTGAGGTCCGTGCTTGACGTCCTTGCGTGACATGACTGGGGGCGAGCGCGCCATTGCGCCTGATTGACCCGCCCAATTCGACGTTCCAAAAGCAAAGAGCCCGCAATGTTGTGGGCTCTTTGCTTTTGTACACCGTCGGCTCACCTTACTGGCTGGCGGCCGCCGGTTCGGCAGCGGAAGCCTCCGGCTTCATCTTCTTTTTCTTCGGCTTCTTCACGTGCTTTTCGGTGGGCGCCGAATACGACGTCGCCGGGCTTGCCTGCTCCGGCGCGGCCGGCTGGGCGAACGACGGCTGCGCAAGCGCCGCGACGCCGAAGGCGGTCAACATCAACATCAGCTTCTTCATACGATTTCTCCGTCGAGGTTGCTTCGATTTTGCGTTTTTAGGATTTGCTGATGATCGAGCCGGCGCGGCGTTGCCGCATGGGGCCGGGTGTCATGCAGGTGATACCGGGTCTTGCCGGGCCATCTTACAAAGCCGAAAAATCGCGCGCGCGTAATCTTCACCTTGCCGGATGGCGTATGTCGGGCGGCGACAACAGGGGGTAGCGCGACGGGAGAAAGCGCGCCGCCCGCGGCGGCGCGCCGTGCGGCTTAGAGCTGCGGCGCGAGTGCGCGGCGGGCGTCTTCGTCGGAGAGCGACATACGCTTTGCATAGTCGGCGAGCTGGTCCTGGCCGATCTTGCCCACCGAGAAATAGGTGCTGTCCGGGTGCGCGAGATAGAAGCCCGACACGCTCGCGGCCGGCAGCATGGCGAGCGATTCCGTCACGCTCATGCCCACCTCGCCCGCCTGCAGGAAGTCGAACATGTCGCGCTTCACGAGGTGATCCGGGCAGGCCGGGTAGCCGGGAGCCGGGCGAATGCCCGCGTACTTTTCGGCGATCAGCGCGTCGTTGTCGAGCGCTTCGCTCGCCGCATAGCCCCACAGGTCGCGGCGCACGCGTGCGTGCAGCGCTTCGGCGAACGCTTCCGCGAAGCGGTCCGCGAGCGCCTTGAGCATGATCGCGCTGTAGTCGTCGTGGTCCTTCTCGAACTGCGCTTCCTTCACGTCCACGCCAATGCCCGCGGTCACCGCGAACATGCCGATATAGTCGGCCACGCCCGAGTCCTTCGGCGCGATGAAGTCGGCGAGCGAGCGGTTCGGACGCATCACGCCGTCCACCACGGGGCGCACCGACTGCTGGCGCAGGTTGCGCCACGTGAGCGCGACTTCGCTGCGCGACTCGTCGGTGTAGATCTCGATGTCGTCGTCGTTCACCGTGTTCGCGGGCAGCAGCGCGATCACGCCGTTGGCCTGCAGCCAGCGGCCCTGAATCAGGCGCGAAAGCATCGACTTCGCGTCGGAAAACACGCGGCGCGCCGACTCGCCCACGATCTCGTCGTTGAGGATCTGCGGATAGGGACCGGCGAGATCCCACGTCTGGAAGAACGGACCCCAGTCGATGTAATGCGCGAGTTCGTTCAAGTCGAAGTTCTTGAACAGGCGGCGGCCGATGAACTTCGGCTTCACGGGCTGGAAGTTCGCCCAGTCGATCTTCGTCTTGTTCGCGCGCGCTTCTTCGAGCGTCACGAGCGGCGTGGCCTTCTTGTTGGCGTGCTGGTCGCGAATGCGCTCGTAGTCGGCCTTGAGTTCGTCGAGGTACTTCGCTGCACCTTCATCGGAAAGCAGGCTCGACGCGACCGACACCGAACGCGAAGCGTCCGGCACGTACACGACCGGACCTTCGTAGTGCGGCGCAATCTTCACGGCCGTATGCACACGCGAGGTGGTCGCGCCGCCGATCAAGAGCGGAATCTTCTTGATGCGGAAGTAGTCGTCGCGCTGCATTTCGCTCGCAACGTACGCCATTTCCTCGAGCGACGGCGTAATGAGCCCCGAGAGGCCGACGATATCCGCGCCTTCGACCTTGGCCTTCGCGAGGATCTCGTTGCACGGGACCATCACGCCCATGTTGACCACTTCGAAGTTATTGCACTGGAGCACCACCGAGACGATGTTCTTGCCGATGTCGTGCACGTCGCCCTTCACGGTCGCGATGACGATCTTGCCCTTCGCGCGCACGTCGGCGCCCGATTCGGCGAGCAGGCGCTTTTCTTCCTCGATGAACGGAATCAGGTGCGCCACGGCCTGCTTCATCACGCGCGCCGATTTCACGACCTGCGGGAGGAACATCTTGCCCTGGCCGAACAGGTCGCCGACGATGTTCATGCCGTCCATGAGCGGGCCTTCGATCACGTTGATCGGCCGGCCGCCGCCGCCCATGATCTTCTCGCGCGCTTCTTCGGTGTCCTCGACAATGAAGTTCGTGATGCCGTGCACGAGTGCATGCGCAAGACGCTTTTCCACGGCCTGGTTGCGCCACTCGAGGTTCTCTTCCTTCTTCGCGGCGCCGGTCTTGAACTTGTCGGCGATTTCGAGCAGACGGTCGGTGCCGTCGGCGCGGCGGTTGAGCACCACGTCTTCCACGCGCTCGCGCAGCTCGGCGTCGAGGTCGGCGTACACGCCGAGCTGGCCCGCGTTGACGATGCCCATGTCCATGCCCGCCTGAATGGCGTGGTAGAGGAACACGGTGTGGATCGCCTCGCGCACCGGGTCGTTGCCGCGGAACGAGAACGACACGTTCGACACGCCGCCGCTGATCTTCGCGTAGGGCAGGTTCTGCTTGATCCAGCGCGTGGCGTTGATGAAGTCCACCGCGTAGTTGTTGTGCTCCTCGATGCCCGTGGCCACCGCGAAGATGTTCGGGTCGAAGATGATGTCCTCGGGCGGGAAGCCCACTTCGTTCACGAGAATGTCGTAGGAGCGCTTGCAGATCTCGGTCTTGCGCGCGAATGTATCGGCCTGGCCCTGCTCGTCGAACGCCATCACCACGCTCGCCGCGCCATAGCGGCGAATCAGCTTCGCGTGATGCAGGAACTGCTCCTTGCCTTCCTTGAGCGAGATCGAGTTGACGATGGCCTTGCCCTGCACGCACTGCAGGCCCGCCTCGATCACATCCCACTTCGACGAGTCGATCATGATCGGCACGCGCGCGATGTCGGGCTCGGAGGCGATGAGGTTCATGAAGCGCACCATCGCCGCCTTCGAGTCGAGCATGGCTTCGTCCATGTTGACGTCGATGACCTGCGCGCCGTTTTCGACCTGCTGGCGCGCCACCGCGAGCGCCTCGTCGAACTGGCCGTTGAGAATCATCCGCGCGAAGGCCTTCGAGCCGGTCACGTTGGTGCGCTCGCCCACGTTGATGAACAGCGTGCCTTCCGTCACGTTGAAGGGTTCGAGGCCGGAAAGGCGCAGGGTATGGTCAGTCATGGCGTGGGACCGGATCGTAGGGTGTGGGAGCGGGACTCGGAAGCGGCGATCGAATGTGGCGTCAGGCAGCGTCGCGATACTGGCCGGGCCAGCGGCGCGGCTTGATCTCGGCGAGTGCCCTGGCGATGGCCGCGATGTGCTCGGGCGTCGTGCCGCAGCAGCCGCCCGCCACGTTCACGAGGCCGGCGCTCGCGAATTCCTTGAGCAGTGCCGAGGTATCGGAGGGCGTTTCGTCGAAGCCCGTGTCGCTCATCGGGTTCGGCAGGCCCGCGTTCGGGTAGCACGAGACGTAGGTGTCGCAGAGCTTCGCAAGCTCGGCGATGTACGGGCGCATGAGCGCCGCGCCCAGCGCGCAGTTCAGGCCGAACGTGAGCGGCTTCGCGTGGCGCAGCGAGTTCCAGAACGCTTCGACGGTCTGGCCCGAGAGAATGCGGCCCGAGGCGTCGGTGACAGTGCCCGAGATCATGATCGGCAGATTCTCGCCCGTGTCTTCGAAGAGCTGGTCGAGCGCGAACAGGGCGGCCTTGGCGTTGAGCGTGTCGAAGATCGTCTCGACGAGGAACAGGTCGCAGCCGCCGTCCATGAGCGCCTTCGCCTGCTCGTAGTACGCATGGCGCAGCTCTTCGAACGTCACGTTGCGCGCGCCCGGATCGTTCACGTCGGGCGAGATGCTCGCCGTTTTCGGCGTCGGCCCGATCGCGCCCGCGGCGAAGCGCGGCTTGTCCGGCGTGGAATACTTTTCGCATGCGGCGCGCGCGAGCTTCGCCGACTCGACGTTCATCTCGATGGCGAGATCGCCCATGCCGTAGTCGTCCTGGGCCACCGTGGTCGCGCCGAACGTGTTGGTCTCGATGATGTCCGCGCCCGCCGCGAGATACTGCTCGTGAATCTCGCTGATGATCTGCGGCTGCGTGAGCGAGAGCAGTTCGTTGTTGCCCTTGATATCGCGCGGGTAGTCCTTGAAGCGTTCGACGCCGCCTTTACCTCGATAGGCGGCTTCGTCGAGCTTGTAGCGCTGGATCATCGTGCCCATCGCGCCGTCGAGGATCACGATGCGCGAGGCGAGCAGCGCGGGAAGCGCTGCGCCGCGCGTGTATTTGGCGTCCCCGGCGGGGCGCGAGGCAAGGGCTGCGGGCTGGTTCATGGATCGCGAGCGGGCGTGGTGCCGGTTGAACTGGGAAACTCCACATTGTAGCCGCTGCGGCAACCCGCCGCTGCGGGCGGCGTCGCGTGCCGGCAACCGCTGTGGCGCGCGCCGGACGGCCAAAAGAAAACCCCGCCCGGCAAGCCGGACGGGGTTTCGTGTGAAGGACGCTGCGCGTTGAGTGCCGCGGGGTGCGCTAGCGTCAGTGAAGCACGACGGGTTGCTGCATGAGGCTGTCGAACTGTCCGAGGAATTCGTCGACTTCGTCGAGCGACTGGTCTTCGTCCATCAGCTTTTGCACGTCTTCGCGAAAACGTGCCGCCATCACGCCGTCGATGAAGATCTCGCGGCGCGCGTTTTTGTCGACGATCTCGTAGCCGCCTGCGCGCATCGCGCTGTGGCCGTCCTGCGGTGGGAACTCGACGACGCAATAGTTGGGACTGTTGTAGATCATTTGCATGGCGACACTCCTTTTTCCTGTGCTCCCTGACCTTCTCAGGTCAATACATGGAGCGTTCGTTCTGGAATTCAAGGGGTGGGTCCCGCATCACCTCTTATGTGGACTGCTCTCCCTTTTTACTTCACTTCTCAACTGTGTCTGCTGCCACTGCCATGATGCTTTTACTTCGAACTACTTAGACCAACTGCTTGAGAAACGTTTCTAGCAAAGCGGTGAAACGGTGCGACTCCTCTACCGGGGCCAGATGCGCGGCATCGAGCACCACGAAATGCGACCCTTCTATCGCGCTTGCAAGGGCCTGCGTCATGGCCATCGGCGTGCCGCTGTCGTGGCGGCCCGCGACTGCGAGCGTCGGCACGCGCAGTTGCGCGAGCCTCTTGTGCACGTCGAAATCGCGTAGCGCCTCGCAGGCCATCGCATAGCCTTCTGAAGGGGTCCGTAATAAAACGTCACAAATGCGCTCGACAGTCGGCACATGCGCGTGCCGGAAGTCGGCGGTGAACCAGCGTGCCATCGTCGCGTCGACGAGCGCCCCGAGACCCTCGCTGCGTACTGTGGCGGCGCGATCGTTCCATGTTCCGCGTGCTTGTGGCGGCGTATGGCTCGCGGTGTCGCAAAGCGTGAGCGTCGTCACGCGTTCCGGATAATCGAGCGCGAACTGCTGCGCGATCATGCCGCCCATCGACATACCGACGAGATGCGCATGCTCGATGCCAGTGGCGTCGAAAAGCGCATCGAGGTCGGCGGCGAGATCTGCGAAGCCGAAGGGCTCGCTCGCGACGGCGCTCGCGCCGTGGCCGCGCACGTCATAGCGCAGCACGCTGTGGCGATGGCGGAAATGTCCGGCGAGCGTGTCCCACACGCCAAGGTCGCCGCCCAGTTGGTGAATGAACGCCAGCGCGGGCCCACCGCTCCTGTCGTCGAAGACATAGTGCGTATCGATGCCGTTGACAGTCACTTGCATGGGTTCCTCCTTCGCCTTCCAGGCTGGGAGTCAAGCCGTTTGCGAGGTACTGCATGCACGCGATGCTGGTGGAGCAATCCGCGCGCCTGGAGAGCGCGCAGACGATGCGCGATGCGATGTTCGTTAGCTTGTGTGTCGCGTCCCTGTTTGCTGCGCTGTTTATTGTGCCGTGCCGATTTTGTCCGTCTTGTGCAGCGTTGTATCGGTTTGTTCGTGTTGGTCCGTTTGTCGGTCCGTTCGCTGGTCCGTTGTCTGCGCGCCGTGTCGTGCTGCCGTGTTTCGTCTGCTTGTTCTTTGGCCCTTCGTGCTGCGCGCGATGCCTTGCGATCCTTGACGCATGGCTCGAGTCCAGTATGCGCTATTCCGCGAATTTGTGTTGCGAAGCGGGCCGTCCGGATCGCGCGCTGCGTGCGCTTGCGCGCTCAGGGATGCTCGGGCGCCGGGCCCGGCGAAGCGGGCGACGGTTGCGCGTCGCCGGTGGACGGTGGCGGCGGTGCTTCGGCTGGCGTTTCTGTCTGCATATTGGCGGGCGGCGCCGGCTGCGCCGACGGTTGCGGTTGCGGTTGCGGTTGCGACGCAGCGGGCGCAGAAGCCGGCGCCGCTTCCGGCGTTGCGGATTGTGCCGAGGTTGTGTCGGATGCGGCGCCGGGCGTCGTGGCGGTCGCGGCCGCTGCGGAGTCGGGCGCCGGCGCGGGCGCGTTCGATGTGTCCGGCACCGTGAGCGCGCCACGCCACACCAGTTCGAACTGGTTGCCATTCGGTTCGGTTTGCACGAGGCGCACGGGCAACCAGCCGAGCGACTGCGCGAGCCACACGTCGATGCGCCGCTTGTCGCCCTCGCGGCGCGGCAGACGCATGAAGTGGCGCGCCGTGACGTAGCCATGATCCGTGCTCACGGTTTCGTCGCCGATCGTGGTGATGGGCCAGGTCTCGCCGCTGTCGTTGTCCGCGACATAGAACTCGCGCGTGACGCCGGGCTTGTACGCATCGGGGTCGCCGCGCACGAGGCTCGCGAGCTGCATCACCATGCTGAAGCGGTCCTGCGCGCCATCGGGCAGCGCAAGCGAATTGGGTGTGCGCGTGAACACGATCTGGTTGTCGGTGCGGTTGAAAACCGTCACGTCCGAAGGACGATGGCCGCGCTTTTCGATGTACTGATCGGGCGCGAGGCCGAAGGCGTCCACGCGGCCCTTGCTCGTCCAGCTGAACTCGCCGACGAAGGGCAGCGGCACACGCACGATCATCTCGTAGCGCTGCCCGTCGCTCGACCAGTGGATCGTGCCGGGCTGATTGCGCACGCCGTTATAGAAGGTGTCGTACTGCAGCTCGCCCGATGGGGGCACCGAAAACTTCAGTCCATGCGAGGCCTGCGTGGCTTGCGCCGAAGGCTGCTTGCCGTTGCCCGGCGCAGTGCTGGCTGTCCCGCTGGTGCCGGCGGCGCTCGCGCTGGCTGGCGATGCGGCTGCGGGCGCGGACGCCGCCTGCGTATCCGGCGGCGAGGCCGGCGCTTTGGGATGCGGTTTGGGCGGCGTCACCGCGTGCAGCGTATGCGGCTCGGCGGGCCTGGGCGCCGGTTTGGGCGCGGCATGCGCGGGCGCCGCCGCGGGCCCCGCGGGCTTGGCCTCGCGCTCGATGCGCTCGGGTTTGAGCAGCGCCACTTGCACCGGCACACGCACATGCGCGACAGGCGCCGGCGCGCCGTGATGCCGCTCGAACCACTCGGCCGCGAGCCAATGCAGCGCCGTGACCGCGACGAACACACCGACCCAGCGCCACGCGCGCAAGCGCTGCGGCGTGCGTGAGTCGGTGTCGAGGCGGCGTGCCTCGCGCGGGGCGGCGGGAGTGGACATCGGCGGTTCGTGGGTCGGTATCGGTCGTACGTTAATGTGACACAACCCGCCGGGTGCCTGCAGAAACGCGGACGCGCACGAGCGGGGTCACATGTGTGCCGGCCCAGACATACAGCCCTCAGCGCGGCGTTGGACTGTACCCCAATTCGTACGACATTTTTTCGGCGCATGCGCGCAGCGCGGTGTCCACGGCGCCGTTCCAGGCGATATCGAACGCGCCTTCGTGACCGAGCGCGATGAGCCCGAGCGCGAGTTCGCCGCTCGCGTCGAAGACAGGCGTGCAGAACGCGTGGATGGTCGGCAGCAACATGCCCTCCACGCGGGCTGCACCATGCTCGCGAACTTCGGCGAGCGCCAGTTCGAGCGCTTCGGCCGTACGCGGCGTCGAGCCGTACGAGTAGTGCTGCGCGCCCGCGAGTTCGCGCTCGATCATCGGGGCGGTCTTGCTGCGCGGCAGGTAGGCGGCGAACAGCAGGCCGGTGGCGGAACTGAGCATCGGCATGACGTCGCCGAGCTTGAGCGATGCTTTCGCGGGGTGGCTCGACTCCAGCCAGTGCACGACGGTCGGCCCCTGGTTGCCCCACACGGCGATGCCCACGGTGATGTCGAGCGTGTCGCGCAATTCGGTGAGCGCGAGGCGCGCGAGCTTGACGCCGTCCACGCGCGCGAGGCGCGCGAGTCCGAGCTGCAACGCGAAGCCGCCCAGTTCGTAGCGCCCCGAGAGCGGGTCCTGCGCGACCACGCCGAGGCGCATGAAGCTCACGAGATAGCGGTGCGCCTTCGCCGGGCTCATGCCCGCGCGCTGCGCGAGGTCGCGCAGCATCATCGCGCGCGGCTCGCTGGTGAGCACTTCGAGCAGGCGAAAACCCACTTCGATCGACTGGATGCCCGAGCGCAGTTTTTCTTCGCCGGCTTCGGCGCCTTCCGCAGCGTCGGCGGTGTCGAGGGTGTCGGCGAGATCGTCGGCGTTCGTGGCGTCTGGGGCGCTCGCGCGCGGCGAGGCGGATCGGACGGTTGGCGGCATGGATGCGTTGTGGTGTTCAAACGTACGGCGACTGAGGGCATGTGGCGCGCCCGCTTGGGGCCCGCCGATTCACCATCGTAGAATACATTTCCCTTATCGTCACTCACGTCTGATTCCATGAAACTTGCCACGCTGAAGGACGGCACCCGCGACGGCCAGCTGATCGTCGTTTCCCGCGACCTGCGCAGCGCCGCCATCGCCGACGCGATCGCACCCACGCTGCAGCGCGTGCTCGACGACTGGCGCTTCTACGCGCCGCAGCTCGCCGAGCTGTACGACGCGCTCAACTACGGGCGCGCGCGCAACGCGTTCAGCTTCGACGCGCGCGATTGCATGGCGCCGCTGCCGCGTGCGTACCAATGGGCGGATGGCTCGTCGTACGTGAATCACGTCGAACTCGTGCGGCGCGCGCGCGGCGCCGAGATGCCCGCCGAATTCTGGACCGACCCGCTCATGTACCAGGGCGGCAGCGACGACTTCATCGGGCCGTGCGACGACATCGTGTGCGCGTCCGAGGCGTTCGGCATCGACTTCGAGGCCGAAGTGGCCGTCGTGACCGGCGACGTGCCGATGGGCGCGAGCCCCGACGAAGCGCTGCGGGCCGTGCGCCTTGTCACGCTCGTCAACGACGTCTCGCTGCGCAATCTCATTCCCGCGGAACTCGCGAAGGGCTTCGGCTTTTTCCAGAGCAAGCCGGCCAGCGCATTCGCGCCGGTGATGGTCACGCCCGACGAACTCGGCGAGCACTGGCGCGGAGGGCGCGTGCACCTGCCGCTTATCGTGCACTGGAACGGCAGGAAGGTCGGCCAGCCCGATGCCGGCATGGACATGGTGTTCCACTTCGGCCAGCTGATCGCGCACGCCGCGAAGACGCGCAATCTGCGCGCGGGCGCCATCGTGGGTTCGGGCACGGTCTCGAACAAGGATGCAAAGCGCGGCTACTGCTGCATTGCCGAGAAGCGCTGCCTCGAAATGATCGAAAGCGGGCAGGCGAGCACCGAATTCATGAAGTTCGGCGACAGCGTGAAGATCGAGATGCTCGACGAAGCGGGCAAGTCGATTTTCGGCGCGATCGATCAGGCTGTGGCGTCGCTGCACGGCGAGCAGTGACACACAAACGCTGAAGGGTTTCGCCGGATGCCGCGCGCCACGCGTGCGGCTACACTGGCGAACGCCCTTTTTCTGCGAGGGCATCGGGCAGACCAGTCAAGGTACGAGCCGTAGAAGCACGCAGCATCCGAACGTAAAACGACAAGGAGATGGTATGGACGCCTCCCTCCCGCGTCGGAACGGAGAGGCAGTAGGAACGGCGGAGCCCTCGCTGTACCCGACGGCATCAGAGTGCCAAAGTGGTGGTGTCAAAACGACCACTGAGGGTAA